>DASRLC010000495.1:0-4982 GCA_035648655.1 Polyangia bacterium | reverse complement strand
GACTGGACCGGCGGCGCCGACTCGACCTAGCCCGGCTCGCGACCGCCACGCTGTGGCGCGCCCAGCTCCGCAAAGCGAACTGAACGCGGTCGCGAGCCGGGCTAGGTCGAGTCGGCGCCGCCGGTCCAGTCGGCGAGCTGGCGCTCGGCCTGGCGCAGATTCTCGAGCTGCTCGCGCAGGCGCCCGACGTTGGCCTCGTAAACGCGGTTCTCCGGGGCCAGCGCCCAGGCCCGCTCCCATGCCTCGAGCGCCTCGCCGTAGCGGCCGGCCGTCCGCAGCTCGATCCCGCGATCGAACAACTCGACCGCGCGCTGAAGCGGCGCCCGCTCACCCTCGGGCGGCGGCCCCTCGGGTGTGTGCCGCCAGCCGAGCACCTCAGGTGGTGCCGGGGTGGGCACGCCGCCGAACACCCGATCGAAAAGCTTGCCGGGCGGACTCCAGTGCGGCAGCAACGACTCGGTCGGGCGCGGTCGGCGTGGCGGCGGTGGCGGGACGCCCACCGTCGCGTGTGGCGGGATGGCGGGCACCGGCGGCGGCTCGGCCAGCGCATGGATCGGCCCCGAGGCTTCGATGATCTCGACCTCGCACAGCGCCAGATCGACGTCCGAGGTGGCGCCCGCGTCGGCCTCGATCGGCTCGGGGATCGCCTCGGGCGGCGGCCGCAGCAGGACCGGCGGCGGCGTCTCCGAAGGCGATTCGATGAGCGCCGCCAGCGAGGCGGTCACGTCGCGCTCCTTGGTCGTTCCGCCGAGCGCCGCCAGACAGGCGCGCAGCGCGGTGCCGAGCTCGCGCGCCGTCGCAAAGCGCGCTTCGGGCTCGCGCGCCATCGCACGCAGGACCACCTCCGCCACGCCGGCCGGCAGCTCCGGCGCCCGTTGGCGCGGATCGCGGGGTTGCCCGGCCAGCACGGCTTTGATGAGCTGGGGGTCCGGCCCGTCGAAGGGGCGCGCGCCGGTCAGGCACTCATAAAGGATCACGCCGACCGAGTAGACGTCGCTGCGGCGATCCTCGGAGGTGCGGCGGATCCGCTCGGGCGCCGCGTAGCGGTACTTCCCGACGAACACCGACGGCTGCGGGGTCCGCGCCGTCGCGCGCGCGGCGCCGAAATCGATCAACTTGGCCGAGCCGCTGGTCGACACGATGAGGTTGTCGGGGCTGAGATCGCGATGAATGAGGCCGAGCGGGCCTTGGCGATCGGAGAGGTCGTGAACGCTCTGCAACGCCTCGCACAGATCGATCATCACGTGGAGCGCAGCCACTATCGGCAGCCGTTCGCCGCGCGCGATCATCCGCTTGTTGGCGAAGCGCAGCGTGAACCCCGAGACGTACTCCATCGCGATGAAATAACGCCCCTCGAGCTGACCGAAGTCGAAGACGTGGGCGATGTTGGGATGGCTGAGCGCGCCGGCCAACGTCGCCTCGTTGATGAACATCTGGACCAGCTCGGGCCGCCCCGCCAGCTGGGTCAGCATGGTCTTGATGACGATCCGCTTTTCGAAACCGCGGGCGCCCTTGATCTTGGCGCGCCACACCTCGGCCATGCCGCCCGCCGCCAGCCGCGAGTCGATCTCGTAGCGGCTGAAGTGGGTGCCGGTCTGCCAGGGCGAGGGCCCGCCCTGGGCCGGCGTCGCGGTATCCGTCGAGCCGGTCACGTTGGTCAAGGTGGCGGCCCGTAGGCCGCTCGACCGCAGATCATTGGCGGCCATGGGACCTCGTCCGCGCTGCTGCGGTTTGCGCGCCGGTCCTGCTGTCCCCTCGTGCGTACACCTTGGCGGGTGGGATCAACGGCGCAGCGACAGAAAACTTAACTGGCGCGCCAGGAAATGCAGGCTGGCTTGCATTTCGAAGCTCGGCGACCTCGAACGTTGCCTCGGCGCGCCACGACCGGCATTCTCTGCCCGATGGCGGGCATGCTGCAGACCCTGTTCTCGACCGAGATCTTCCTGCCCCGCGGGCACGAGTATCTCTGGACGCCGCGCCTGCTTGCGCTCGAGCTGGGATCGAACGCCGTCATCGCGGTTTCCTGTCTGGCGATGGCGATCGGATTGGCGCGTGCGGTGGTCAAACGCGCGGGCCTGGCGCGCCGCGCCCAAGTCGGTCTCGGTCTGTTCGCCGCCTGCGCCGCCGGCACCCATCTGCTCGACCTGTGGGTGATCTGGGCGCCGCGCTATTGGCTGGACGCTCTGCTCCGCTGCGCGACCGCCGTCGTGGCGGTCGGGGCCGCTCTTGTGTTGGTGGTCAACCGTGGCGATCGCTGAGTACGGCCATCTCGACGGGCTGGGGCTGGCCGCCGCCGTTCGGCGGGGCGACTTCTCACCCGCGGAGTTGCTGGAAGAGGCCATCGCGCGCGCCGAGCGGATGAACCCACGGGTGGGCGCCATCGTCGGGACCACTTACGACGAAGCGCGCCGGCAAGTGGCGATCTCGCCATCGGGCGCGCCGCCCCGTTCGAATGCGCCGAGCCATCCGAATCTGCCGAATCTGCCGGACGCGCGTCCCTTCGCGGGGGTTCCGTTCCTTCTCAAGGATCTCTACGCGGAGATGGCCGGCGTGCCCGCCACCGGCAGCAGCCGCTATCTGGCGAACTACCGCCCGAAACAAGACGCGACGATCGTCACGCGGTTTCGCCAGGCCGGCCTGATCATCTTCGGCAAGACCAACACGCCGGAATTGGGCCTGGTCCCCGCGACGGAGCCCAAGCTCTACGGTCCGGCCCGCAACCCCTGGAACCCGCAGCTTTCGTGCGGCGGCTCGAGCGGCGGGTCGGCGGCGGCGGTGGCGGCCGGCATCGTCCCCTTTGCGCACGCCAACGACGGCGGCGGCTCGATCCGCATTCCGGCCTCTTGCTGCGGCCTGTTCGGCCTCAAGCCGACGCGCGGACGAACACCCGTCGGCCCCGACCGGACCGAGATCTGGAACGGCTACACCATCGGGCACGTCATCTCGCGCAGCGTCCGCGACAGCGCCGCCGCGCTGGACGCGATCGCGGGCGCCGAGAGCAACTCGCCCTACTGGGCTCCGCCACCCGCGCGCCCGTTCCTGACCGAAGTCGGCACGCCGCCCGGTCGCCTGCGCGTCGCGCTAACCAAACGGCCGCAAGCCGCGCTGGCGACGCCCCACGCCGACTGCCTGGCGGCCGCCGACGACACCGGACGCCTGTTGGCCGATCTGGGCCACGAGGTCGAAGAGGCCGATCTGGTGATCGACGCCGAGGCCTTCGCCCGCGATTTCTTCACCCTGGTTTGCGTCGAGATGGCGGCCTTTCTGGCCCGGGCCGAGGTCCTGGTGGGTCGCCGCGCGCGGCGCCGCGATCTCGAGACCAGCACCGCGGTCACCGCGATCCTGGGACGGCAGCGGACCGCGCTCGAGGCGGCGGCCGCGCGCGATCGGCTCGACGCCGTCGCCCGCCGCACCGCTGCGTTTTTCGAGCGCTACGATCTGCTGCTGTCGCCCACGCTGGGGGCGCCACCGCCGGAGATCGGCGCGCTGGCGCCGCGAGGCGCCGAGGCGTTCGGGCAAGAGCTGCTCACCCGGCTACACCTGGGCGTGCTCTTGCGCCTGCCCGGCGTGGTCGAGCCTTCCGTGCGCCGCGTCTTCTCCTTCATCCCATTTTCGCCGCTGGCCAACGTGACCGGACAACCCGCCATGAGCGTGCCGCTCTTCTGGAACGCCACCGGGCTGCCCATCGGCAGCCAGCTCACGGCCCGCTTCGGCGACGAAGCCACGCTGTTCCGGGTGGCCGCCCAGCTCGAGACCGCCCGGCCCTGGCGCGATCGCCGGCCGCCGCTGCACGCCGACGCCTGAGCCTCACGGCGTCCAGGTGGCGATGGCGTGCGGCGCGAGCACCGCCGGGCCGACCACCACGCGCTACGGTCCGGCCCAAAACACACGATCATCGGTCGACACCGCTGGCAACTTCCAGGGGAGCGTCTCGCGTCCGGCGTCCAGATCGGGAACCACCACCAGGCGCGACTCGCCGCGGCTGCGTTCGATCCACGCCAGCGCGCTGCCGTCCCGCCGCCAGGTCGGCGGCGCCACCAGAAAGACGTTGTCCGCCGACGACGGGCGCACCCGGCGACCGTCGATGAGCACGGCGCCGGCCACCACCTCGACGACGTGGCGCCCGCACGGCGAGACCACCGGCGAAAGCGCCTGGGGCGGCCGAGCCGCGCGCCGCCTGCCCTGGCGCTGGGGCGGACCGTCGCCGCCGGCCACCGAGGCGCCGGCCGTACCGCGGGCCCGTGCGCGTGAGGGGACCAGCATGGCGGCGGCGACCGCGAGCCACAGCGTACCCTTGTGACCCTTCATGCCTCCATGACGCGCCCGGGAGACGGCGACCGCAAGTTTTCGAGCCGATCAAGATCGATCGACGTTGAACGTGACCTCGCCGTTCGAGCCCACGTGGACCACCACCGACCAGGGGCGGCAGCAGACGGCACAGTCTTGAATGAACACCTGATCGCCGGAGGCGTCGGGATCGTAGTCGGCGGCGATCTCGCCGGGCTCACCGCAGAAGGGGCATTCGACTTCGCTGTCCATCGGGGTTGCGCGCCAATCCTAGCAGGATGACGGGCCGTAGAAGATTCGTCCGGCCGCGGCATTTTTCTGTCGGCCCGGGCTTCAGGCAACGCACCGCTTCGTCGATACCTCCCGGAGATGCGAAAGCACCCTATGGAGGTCACTGTGAACGCAGGCTGGAAGATCTGGAAAACGCTGCCAATCCTGGCGATGGGCGGGATGTTCCTGGTGGCTTGCGGAGATTCCTCTCCCGGCGCGACCGACGGTGGGGCTGGCGCGGGCGGCAAGGCCGCCGGCGGGGCTGCTGGAACAACGACTGGAACCGGTGGGACTTCAACCGGAGGTGCGGCGGGTACCGCGTCGGGCGGCGCGGCAGGAACAGCGGCCGGCGGCGCGGCCGGAACCAGCTCAGGCGGCGTCGGCGGAACAGCCGTCGGTGGGGCCAGCGGCGCGGGCGGTAAGGC
>DASRLC010000494.1:0-13259 GCA_035648655.1 Polyangia bacterium | reverse complement strand
CTGGGTGCTCGGCGTAGGTGTTCGTGTTTGCATCGATAACAACCACAAGCGCTTGCGCCGAGCCTTTTTCAAGCTCTTTTCGCGCTCCGAGCCGCTGCCGTCACGCCGCCGCTACACCGGCCGCGCGAAACCCACGCTTATAGGGGAGCTGAGAGGACTCGCCTCAAGGACCTCGCGATCGTTTGTGCCAACTGCCACGCCATGATTCATCGTGGTGGCAAATGCCGACGGCTCGAGGCAGTGATCATTCGTCGCGCCGCCGAACCGCGCGTTGCAGCGCACCGGGCTGCGTCCGGCCGCTGAACACGATATCGTTAGACAGCCGTGGGCCGCCGATGCTGAACGAAATCGAGGAGCAGGCATTGCAGATGCTCCTCGCAGGGAAGGATAGTCGGCTTGCAGTTCTGCGACGACAACTTGATGGCGTCACCGTGGCTGGACGCGAGTTCAGCGGAACGGGCTTCTTCACGCATCTGACGGTTGCTCCGTCTCTCCCTGGGGCCGCTGCCGCGCAAGCCGAAGTTGGTCGCCGCTCATGGCCGTCAGCGATCGCGACGACCCCTGGTTGGCACGTGGCCCGCGGCCCCGAGACTCCTGCCCGGTCACCCGCGCCGGTATGCGTCCCGTCAGCGTCCGAGTCCGAAACGGGAAAAGGGCCCGCCCGGCGGTAGCAATTCGGGCTCATCGCGGTCGCGGCCCTCGATCCGCCGAAATCGCTCGTGCTGCAATCTGAGGTGTTCGGCTAACCGGTCTCCCGGCACACCGAACGCAAAGTCCGCCGTCCGCTTCGCGTAGGCATCCCAGTCACGTTTCTCGTCGGGCCGGTCGACTGGCGCGGTGTCCTTGATCGCCCGCACAATTTCGTCCCGGTGATGGCCCGTAAGCCGCAGCCGGACGGCGATCTCGGCGTCGACTCGCGACGGGTGGATGTGCCGGCCTGGGCGCTCCCGGGTGATATCCGTGAGGTGACGCCGATAGGCCTCCGCTGGCGTTCGGGGCTCCCGGATCTCGGCCGATCGGCGCCCGCGGTCTGGCTCACGCTCTCCTCTCGTCAGGCGAATTCGTTCCCGCTCGGCGGCGATGGCCTGCTGTAGCTCCGGGTTCGCGATATTGAAGCCGTGCTCTGCGGCCAGCTCGACGCACATTCTCTGGAACCGATCGTTTCCGCGAACGGCGAACGCGCCCCACTTCTGGGCGCTCAGCTGGAGGGCGGCGAGAACGCTCTCCCGTCGGTTGCTGTGGTAGATGTCGATCTCCTTACCCCGGTCCGTGAAAGCCGGGGAGCCGCGCTCGCCGACGCGACGATAGTGGACGTGCCAACCCTCGACGAGCGGGGAGAAGGCCCGGATGTCCTGGCTCGTCGGGCGCTCGAAGGTCGGCCCTTCGATACGGGCGGGCTGTCGTTCTCGATGTCGCCACGCCTGCGCGAGCTCGCGCTCCCTTTGATGCAGCCATTCCTCGTAGCTCGGAAACCGTCCCCGATCCCTGTGCAGCTCGCCGCGTTCCAGCTTCTGGCGATCACGCTGTTCGGCCCTTTCCTGCGCCTGACGTGCGGCGAGCACGCTCCGGGTCGCGTTGAGGAGAGCCCCACGACCCTTCCACGACCCGCGGAAGATTTCGGTCCGCTCCTGGCGATGCCGGGCGGCCATGCGTCTCCGATCCTCCCGCTGCTGCTCCGCATTCTGCTCCCGCTTCGCCACGCGCTCCCCGTAGTGGCGACTGCGCGCCTCGATGTACGGCTTCCAGCCGTGAGCGCTCCGCATGATCGGCTCCGGGGCCCGGCTGGGTGTCATCACGCGGCCGGCGTCCTTCGCCGGCTCGAAGTCCCCGAGGCGCTTCTGTAGCGTCGACATGGAGCAGTCGCGGCCGGCGCCGCTGGCCTTCACCGGTTGATCGCCGACCCACAGAATCGCCCCCGAGCCCTTCCTCTCGAAGCGCATCCCCTTTTCGGCCAGGGCCTCGTGCACCTCGCGCCAGCTCTGCGCCCCGCGGATGGCGGGCGCTCCGTCCTCGATGGCCACCCGCTCGGCACTCCGCCCGCCCACCCGCTCTTCAAAATCGCGGGCTCGGACGGACGGCTTGCGTTCTCGCTCGTCGCGCGGTCGAGCGCGCTCAACCCGCCCGTCCTCCAGAGCCCGGAACAGGCCGCGGTCCTCCCTCTGCCACCCCTGCGCGTGCTCGATGCGAGCGATCGCCCGGTGGGCGACCTCGTGGTCGAACCCGTTGTTCACAGTGGCGATCTTCTCCGTCTCGGGATGGACGCGGTTGACGGCCAGGTGGAGGTGCCAGTTCTCCGTATCGCGGTGCAGTCCATAGAGCGCCTGGTGCTCGGCCAAGCCCATCTCATCCAGAAACATCCTGGCGGCCTGATCAACCTGGGCCGATGTCGGCTGCTCACCCTCCCGCCAGCTCATGATCCAGTGCTGCACCGGCTGTGGGCTGCGCTTGGCCAGCTCGGCTAGGTCGATCATCTCCTGCACCTGTTCCTCGTGATCGACGTTCAAGAGGTTCAGGGCGCCACGGTGCTCCACCTTCTCGCCGGCGCCGCCGGCTTTGGGGCCAGCGATGTAGTCGGCCAAGGCGCGCACGTGGGCGGCCTGGCTGTTGGGCGCGGCGGTCTTCGACCGGGGGATCTTCTTGACGATCACGGTGCGCCCCCGTCGCCGACTGCGAGGCGGGCGATAGCGGCGCTCAAGCTGGCGAGGGCGGCGGCCGTCTCGCGGCGGTAAGCGCCGCCGCTCTCGCGGTGGACCAGCTTGAGCAGGCCGCCGAGGCGCCGTAGCTCACGGATGGTCGTCGCATCGGTACGCGATACGACGGACCGCCCAAGCGCGCGCGCCCTCACCAGCTCCGCGACCGCGACGCCCCCGGCGTCGGCGATCTCGCGGAGCCTGGCCTTCTCGGCGGGCGCCACGCGCACGTCGAGACGCACCGTGAGCCCGGAGGCGCCCTTCTTAGCGAATGGCATCGTCGGCGCCTCCGTTCTGAAGGCTGCGAGAAGCGAACGCGCCGAGCAGCTCCGGAGCCGCCTCTGACGGCGCCTCGCACGAGAGAAGCGGAGCGCCGAGCGGGCGGGGCGTCGGGGGGCTTGGGAGGGCACATGCGGCACCAGCCGCATGTGTCCGGACAAGCCCCCATCCTGCTATCCCCCCTACCCCTCTGGATCGTTGAAGCGCGAGATAGCCAAACTGCATGAATGGTTATCGGCCAGGAAATCGAAATTGTTGCGCGCCAGCGGGAAACAAATCGGTTTCCGTGGCCGACAGTAAGAGAACCGAGAGTGCTCGGCTGACCACTTCGAGGAAAAGTCAGACCTCACGAGGTGGGTTTCGGTTGGACATCGAAATTGTTTCGCCAAACAGGAAACGATTCGATGTCTGCGGACGATAAGTAAATAGGGACCCGAAAGTGGCTGGACCGTCCAAGTCGGGGACGTAGCTCAGCCAAGGGCCGGTCTATTGGCGATGAAGGAGTGACCTATGGGCTTGTCACGCGACCAAGTTGAACAGCTCCGGTCCACGCTCAGGGCGCTGCCGAAGGCACCGGCCGCAGGCGTGGACACCACGAAGCAGGAAGCGGTGAAGTTGCTGGCGCGGGAGATCGAGGGCCTTCAAAGGCGCGGCTACTCGTTGGAGCAGATCGCCGAGATGCTCAAGGGCGGCGGCCTCGTGGTGTCGACGCCGACGTTGAAGAGTTACCTGTCTCGTGCGAAGACCACGCGGGAGCGCGGCAAGGGAGCCGGTCCGAGAAGGACGGTAGCGGGAGGCGCGAACGCGCCGGCCACTGCCGAAGTTGCATCCGTGGTCAAAGCGGCCGCGTCACGCGGCACGACGCCGAAGACGACCGGCAAGGGTACGCCGCCGGCACCCGGAGGCGCCTCCGCGCCGGACGGAGCCGGTGTCGCCGCGGTCAAAGCCACTCCGGCGTCACCGACGGCGGACGCGGCGGCAGCCGAGATGCCCGCGCCTCCGGCCCTCCGCGGCGGAAAAGATGCATTCCTGATCAAGGACAAGGACAGCTACTAGCAAGGAGAGAGAATCATGGAGAGACCAATCCTTCTCATCGGCGGCGGCAAGGGCGGTGTCGGCAAGTCGCTCCTGTCCGCTGCGCTCGTCGACTATGTGAGCGTGACGGACGGGCGGCCGTTCTTGGTGGAAACGGATACGTCGGTGCCCGACGTATACAAAACGTACAGCGGCGACATTGGTGCCGAGCTGGTGAACCTCGACGAACGCGAGGGATGGATCGAGCTGGTGAATCTCGTCGATAGCCATCCGGACAACACCATCGTGATCAACACGGGGGCGAGGAATCAGACGGGCATCAGCAATTTCGGAAAGACGCTCAGCAAGGCGCTCCCGCAGCTCGATCGAAAGCTCGTCGTGTTCTGGCTGATTGACCGGAAGCGGGAAAGCTTGGAGCTGCTGTCGGACTTCGCCGGTGCACTACCCGAGGCCGAGATCCACGTCGTCCGGAACATGTACCTGGGGACCGAGCGGAAGTTCGAGCTGTACAACGGCTCGAAGATGCGTGCGTCGATTGAGCAGGGAGGCGGTCGGTCGCTGAACTTCCCTGAGCTGGCCGACAGGGTGACGGACGCGATGAACAAGGGCCGGTTGACGGTCGCGAAAGCTGCCGGTGAATTGTCCCTGGGCGATCGGATGGAGCTGGAACGGTGGCGGGAGGAGTGCAGGGAGATGTTCACGGAGATGATCGGTGGGTGAGCTGGACGACTCCTTCACCCGCCTGCTCGGCCGCCAGGCGACGGACAAGGAGCGGCAGGCCCTTTATCGCGCCCGGGATGCCCTCAGTCTCAAGGCCACCGACTCCGTCTGGATGCTACTGATGGCGCTCCAGCATTACGAGACACTGTATGAAAAGATCCCCGCCCGCATTGCCGAGGCAGTTGATGCGGTGACCACGGCCACTCGCCTGACAGCGGATGCACAAGCGAAGGCGGCGCAGGAGGAGACGAAGAAGGCGCTGATGGGTGCGGTCGAGCAAGCGGCCGTTGCATCGAGGAAGGACGGAGCGCGGGCAGAGCTGGTGAAACGAGCCGGCCGGATGGCGGGCGGAATCGTTGTCGGGGCGGTTGCGCTTTGGATCTTGGCGTTCAAGACGGGCCAAACGCGAGGCGAAGCATTGGGGCGAGACGGAGCGAGACAGCAGTGCGGATACATGGCGGCGGCAATGTCGTGGGCCAACAGCGCAGAGGGACAGGTCGCTCATAGACTGGCGGACGCTGGCGGTATCCGAGATCTGGCCAGCTGCGACATGCCCGGCTGGGAGCCCACACGGGATGGGGTGTGCCTCGTGCGCCCGTACAAGGGCAAAATATTTGGTTGGCGTCTCCCTCGGGACGCGAGATAGGAAACATTTCGACCAGCGTGACCGATAATAGCAGGGAGAACTGTCTGAGCGGCAACGCTCGGATGTCTCATTACGAGAAACGATCGTCGAGGGTCCGCCGCGGAGCAGCCGTGGCGGCCGGAGCCGACTGGACAGACGAATTTCATGAGCACTGTCGATCTCTCGGAACTCGCCGCGCTACCTGGCCTTGTCCAGCGGCTCCAGGCACAGGTCAACGACCTTGAAGCCAAGCTGGCGCGACCTGACGATGGACAGCTCCTCGACGTCCAAGGCGCCGCCGACCTGCTGCAGCTGTCTCGGTCCGCGCTCCGACAGGCGGCCTACCGCGGAACTATCCCGTGCGTTCGGATTGGGCGTCGACTTCGGTTCCGGCGGTCGGAGTTGATGAAATTGCGCTGAGGCCCTGGCGCAGGATGGGCGCGAAATTGCGTCGGATCAGATGGTCGTAGTAGCGCTTCGTCGTGGTGGGATCGGCGTGCCCCAACGCGGCCGAGACCTCGTCGAGAGACGCGCCGGCCTTCAACGCTTTGGTGGTGAATGTGTGTCGGGACGCTCCGTAGAACGTCAGCACCTTGGGAAGACCGAGCTGGTTGGCGACGTCTCGCCACATCGAGCGAATTTCCTTCGGGTGCCACCCCGGCCAGTCCTTCCAGGACGACGTTCGCGTGCGGCCTCTTCGTTTCTCGGGACGAATGTACGGAAACACCAGGTCCTCCTCCTTCGCGCCCTGGAGCTTGCGGCGCTTGACGTGCAGGCCCAGCACGTCGAGAACGTCGACTGGCGCAGGGGACCACTTGACCGGCTTGGATCCGTTCCTGGACTCTTTCAGCTCGCCGTTGAAGGAGTATCGGACCCGGATCAGACCCTCCCCGAGCCACTCCAAATCGGACATCCGAAGCCCCGCAGCCTCCCCTTCCCTCATTCCACTGAACCGAGCCAGGTAGTAGACGAGCCCGAGCGACGACCCCAGGCCCTCCATGATGGCCGGGATCATTCCGTCGTCGTCGAGCCACGCGATGTCTTTCTGTCGCCTTGCGGACGGCCGACGGCCGCGGGGCACCATCAGGCAAGGGTTCGTGTCGGTCAGCTCGGATTCGATCGCCCATCCGAAGAATCGAGACAAAAGCGTGAAGCGATGACGCTGGGTCTGCGGCGCCATCGTGGTGGCCCCCAGCTCTTCGAGCCACTTGAGAGCCGTTCGCACGGTGAGCTGATCGATCTTCAGCCCACGGAAGCGAGGCACCAGATCGCGCCTGATGATCAACCTGTCCTCGTAGGCGCCTCGGTTCTTGAGCGTATCGGCCCAGCGATCCAGCAAGTCACCGACGTCGTCCTGAGGCACCTTGGACGGCTCCCAGGGCTCGCCGCGAGAGATGGCGGTCTCGATGCGTGCCAGCTCCTTCTTGCCCTCGGCTTTATTCAGGAGACCGCGGAACCTGCGCATCACGTAGGCCGCAGACCCGTCGGCTTTCGTGCCGACTCGAAACGACAAGTAGACCCTCGGGCGATCCCGCGTGCCGCGGACTTGTATCGATCCCATGCCTCGAATTACAGCACGACATCGATACAGCGTCGATACAGATTTTATTTGAAACAGTAACTATTTGAAATAATTATGCTAAATACACCTACTCCCAGGCGTCGTAGCTGTCGAACTGCATCGAGTAATTCGCGCGGCCCTGGGTCGCGCTGCGCAAATCCGTCGAATACCCGAACATCCGCCGCAACGGAACCTTGGCGGTGATGACCCGTTGTTGGCCGCGGAAGCCGACGTCTTCGATTTGCCCGCGGCGGGCGTTGAGGTCGCCGAGGACATCGCCGACGTTGGCCTCGGGGCAGGTGATCTCGACCTTCATGATGGGTTCGAGCAAGCGCGTGCCGGCGTCGCGCCAGGCCTGGCGCAGCGCTTCGCCGATCGCGGCTTTCTCGCCGGCGGCCGTCGAAGCGTCGGGGCGGTATTCGATCCCGGTGATGGTCACCGCGATGTCTTCAATCGGGTAGCCCTGCGGGCCCGAGCGCATCGCCTCGCGCGCGCCTTCCATCGCCGCGTCCAAAATCGCCGCCGGCGTCTCGGGGATCTTCACGCCGGGCGTCTGTGCCGGACGCACAAGCTGCATCGTCAGCTCGTTGCCCGCGCCGCGCGGGCGCGGGGCGACGTGAACGCGCGCGTGACCGAAGAGCGTCTCGTCCTCGACGGTCCGCTCGAAGCGCGCCTCGCCGTCGGCCGGCTTGGCCAGCGTCTCGCGGTGGACGACCTGCGGCCGGCCGACGTTGGCCTCGACGCCATATTCGATGCGCAGCCGGTCGACGATGATGTCCAGGTGCAGCTCGCCCATCCCACGGATGATGGTCTGCCCGGTCTCGGGGTCCTCGTTCCAGCGGAAGGTGGGGTCCTCGTCCGCCATCTTGCCGAGACCGAAGTCGAGCTTCTCTTTTTCGGCCTGCGTCTTGGGCTCGATGGCGCGCGAGATGACCGGCTCGTAGATGTCGATGCGCTCCAGGATGATGGGCGCCTTGGGGCTGGCCAGCGTGTCGCCGGTCCCCGCGTCGCGCAACCCCATGGCCACCACGATGGTCCCGGCGCCGGCGCGTTCGATCCGTTCGCGCCGGTTGGCGTGCACCGAGAACAGCCGCGCGATCTTCTCGTTGCGGCGCGTGCGCGCGTTCTGCACCTCGTCGCCGGCTTTGAGGACGCCCGAGTAGATGCGCAGGAAGACCGCCTTGCGCCCTTCGTCCATGGCGACCTTGAAGGCCAGAGCGCAGAACGGCGCCGCGTCGTCGGGCGGCCGGGTGGCCGGCTCCTCGGTGCCCGGGACGGTGCCGACGATCGGCGGCACCTCCAGCGGCGAAGGGAGGTAGTCGCAAACCGCGTCGAGCAGCGGCTGGACGCCCTTGTTGCGCAGCGCCGCGCCCGCCAGCACCGGCACCAGCTTGCAGTCGATGGTGGCGCGCCGGAGCGCCGCCTTGAGCGCCGCCTCGTCGATCGGTTGGCCTTCGAGAAACGCCGCCGCGATCGCGTCGTCGACGTCGGCCGCCGCTTCGATCAGCTTGTCGCGCGCGGCGGCCACCTCGTCGGCCATGGCGGCCGGCACGTCCTCTTCGACCGGACCTTCGTCCTCGTCGCCCGAGAACGTGAGCGCGCGCTGGCGAACCAGATCGACCACCCCCGTGAAGCGATCCTCGGCCCCGATCGGCAGTTGGATCGGGATCGGCCGCGCGCCCAGGCGCTCGCGGATCTCGGTGACGGCCGCCGCGAAGTCGGCGCCGGCGCGGTCCATCTTGTTGATGAAGCAGATGCGCGGGACGCGAAACTTGTCGGCCTGCCGCCAAACCGTCTCCGACTGCGGCTCGACGCCCGAGACGCCGTCGAACACCACGACCGCGCCGTCGAGCACGCGCAAGCTGCGCTCGACCTCGATCGTGAAATCGACGTGCCCGGGGGTGTCGATGAGGTGGATGTCGAAGTTGCGCCAGGTGAAGCTGGTCGCGGCCGCCGTGATGGTGATGCCGCGCTCGCGCTCCTGCGGCATCCAGTCCATCTGGGCTTCGCCGTCGTGAACCTCGCCGATCTTGTGAATGCGCCCCGACAGAAACAGAAACCGCTCACTGACGGTGGTCTTGCCGGCGTCGATGTGCGCAACGATGCCGATGTTGCGCACGCGCGACATTTTGGAGCTGGCCGGCGGCTTCGCGCCCGACTTGGACGTCGGCTTGGGGCCAGCCCCGGCGCTCGATTCGACCGGTGGGTTCGAGCCGCCCGGCTCGCTGGACGCGGGCGACTCGGGTGGCGTCGCGGCTGCGGGGGGGGTCGAATGATCGGGCCGGGGGGTCACGTCCATGACGGCGCGACAGTATATGCGCGGGTTTGTCGCGCGCGCATATGTAGTTCTATGTAGTTATTGATGATCTTCCACACAATGTGGTTGCCGACGGCGCGATGTAGGCGATAATTTTTGCGTCGACCGGATCTGCACCCGCAACCTGTTTGCCGATTTTGGAGGTTCCCATGCAGTTCAAGCTCGCGGCGTCGGCCGCGATAGCGCTTCTGATCGCAACTGCCGCCGCGCCGAGCCGGGCCGAAAAGGCCAAGAAGAAGGACTCGACCGAAGTCACCGCCGGCATGAACAAGCAGTTCGAGTGGGAGAACAAGGTCGTCGGTCCCAAGGAAGGGATCGACAAGGACCACCTGGCGGCCGTCCAGGAGCAGGGACGCCGCGAAGAGGCGGCGCGCAAGAAAGAGCCACCGAAGAAGCAGGAACGCGCCAAGGGCGTCAACGCCGCCGGCAGCTCCGAGCTTCCCACCATGGATATCGAGAAGGCGGCCGCGCCGAGCGCCAGGAAGCCAAAGAGGGTCGCGACCGCCGCGCCGCACCACAAGGATTCGCTCGACAACCTGCTCGATTCCGAGGGCGTCAAGCCGGACAACCCGTCCGGGGGCGGCACCGGTAACGACGGCCTGGGCAGCCTACTGGCGTCGGACGACAAGGCGGCCGGCTCGAGCGGCGGCAAGAAATCCGCTAAGAAGCACCGGCGCGGCAACTAGCCCGCCGGCGACCTAGCGCCGCGGCGATGGAAAATGGACCGTCGCCGGGATGGCGATCGGTCGCGCGTCGGGCCAGCTTGACCCCGCGCGCTATTTCGTGCGTGGATCGGCCTGGCCGAGCGCGAAATAGGTGAAGATCTCGGAGGCCGCGCCGACGAGCGGCAGGAGCGGCGGCTTGGCCGGGCACGGCGAGGTGGCGCAGAACGGCTGCGCGGCGACCGCCGAGCCGTAGACCTCGCCGCTGTTCGGCGCGTGATCGCTGAGGCCGGGCATCATCGACGTGCCCAGCGTCGCGCCCGTGAAGATGGCGACGCTCCCAGCCTCCGCCTGGCCGCCTACGGTGGCGTCGGGATCGGCGATCAGCGCCTCGTCGCCGGTCTTGCCATCCAGATTCAAGGCCGTCAGCGCGGCGCCGAAGTCGCCGCCGGTGGTGGTGTCGGTGATGGTCGCGGCCGGCGCCGCGCCGGCCACCAGCGGACCGCGGTAGAGATAAGCGCGGCTGGGCGGCGCGCCCACCAGCAGGTCGGCATTTCCGTCGCCGTCGAAGTCGCCGATCGCCAGCGCCTGCCCGAACCGGGAATCGGCCGCCATCGGCGCGGTCAACATCAGTGCGCAGCTCACGGTGGTGGCCGTCGCATCGACGGCGAAGAGCGAGACGCTCCCGCGTCCCGAGATGACCGGCGTCCCGACAGCGACCTGTAAACCGCCCGACATCAGCGCGCCGATCACCACCGCCCGGTTGATCTGTTCGGCGCTCGGCAGCGAGGTCGAAACGGCGAGAGGACAGGCGGCGCTGTCGGGGATCGAAAGATCGGTCGTGGTGCCGTCGATAAAGACGTGAAGGGCGGAGCCGGAGACCGCCACCCAGTCGTGGGTGCCCAGGCCATGCAAGCTGCCGGCCGCGACCCCCATCCCGAATTGCGGCTCGGCCGACAGCACGAACGAGGTCACGACCAGCGAGGTCAGGTCCAGCGTCAGCAGGCTTCCACCCGCCGCCGTCGGCGAACCCAGCAGCACCTCGCCGCCGCCAATCGCTTCGGCCATCGCGGTGATGGCTTCGCCGTCCAGGTTGTCCAGCGCCGGACTGGTTACGTTCTGGCTGGAAGCCTGCCCTTTGGCATCGATCTGGACCAGCGCCAGACCGGTTTGATCGATCGCCGCCCCCAGGTAGCGGGCCGCGGCCGAACCATCGGTGGGCGGCGTGAGCGGCAAGATCACCCGCCCGAAGTCGCTGGGGGCCGAATAGCCCGACGGTGGCGATACGACCAGCACCGGTGTGTCGGCCTGAATGTGGTCGAAGTCGCGCCAGTCGCACCCCGCGGCGGACAACGCCGCAGCGACCACCCAAACCGCGAGCCAGATCGGCGCGCGCATCAGAAGCTCCCCGAAAAGGCCAGGCCGGCGCCGTCCGGTCCGAACACCGGCGCGAAGCTGATCGCTTTGTGCTCGGCGACGCCCGTGCTGTCGGGTCCGTGCTCGAGGAGCCCATAGACCGCCGTCGCCGCGATGATGGCCCCCAACCCGTACAGCACGTCGGCACCGATGGCCTCGACCTTCCCGCGCAAGAATCGCGGGTCGTTGTTGTCGATGAGTTGGTGATTCGCGATGTCGCTGTCGAGGCCGTCCTTGGCTTGCTGCGACAGGTGCCCCACGTAGGCGCCGGCGCCGATGAACACCAGCGCGACGATGCTGGTCGAGATGGCCCTGGTCCGCGGCGGGCGCGGCGACATTTGCACCTCGATGGCGGTCTCGATGCCGCGCCCGAGCTCGAGGTCGGTCTCGTAGTCCTCCATTCCCTTCTTCTCGACCAAGATCTTGTGCTTGCCCGGCGCGATCTCGGCGCGACAGGGGGTGGCGCAGCCGAACTTCTCGTCGATGACGAGGCGTCCCCCGGCGGTGGTCCTGCCGGTGATCGTGATCCAGCCCGACTGGCTGGGCGGCATGGTGAGGGTGTGCTGGGTGGCGGTTCCCGGGGGGACGTCGATCTCCTGCTGGGTAGCTTGCCAGCCGAATTTCTCCAGATAGACGGTGTGCTTGCCGGGCTTGAGCTGCCCGGTGAACGGGGTGCGGCCGATGGCGCCGATGTCCTTGCGATCGATGAACACGTCGGCGCCGGGTACGTTGGAGACGATCTCGATCCAGCCCAGGTAGTGCTCTTCGGAGAGCGCGATGTAAACGTCGATCAACTTGTCCGGGCGCGGGCTGATGGCGCGTTCCTCGGGTTTGTAGCCTTTGGATTCGAGGAGCAAGCGCACCGGCTTCGACTCCAGCGAGCCGTGCCAGGGGGTCTTGCCGAACGGGCCCGTGCGCTTGTCGTTCAAGTAGATCGTCGCGCCCTGCGGCTTGGAGTCGATCACGATGAGGCCCTTGGTGTCGATGTCGGGTAGCACCGGCGGCGGCGCCGACGCGGGTAGCGGCGCGACAGCCGTCGGCGGCGCGCCCGACGCGGGCGAGATCCCGGCGACGGGCGCCGATCCGGGGGCAGCGGATCCAGCCGACGCGGCGGGCGTCTCGCCCGGAACGGGCGCCCCCGGAACCGGCGCGGTACCGGCGACTGGAGGCGCTCCCGTCGGCGGCGGCGCCGCGGGCAGCGGTACCGGAGCCGGCGGCGGCGCGAGAAGCTGGGCGATCACGTCCAGTCTCGCCTTGACCTGCGCGGCGTCGCTGGCGTTCGGATCGACCTTCAGGTAGCGCTCGAAGTACTCCTTGGCCTTCTCGAGCAGCTTGGCCTTCTCGTACGAGACCGCCACGTTGAACAGAAAGGCCGGATAGGGCTTCTTTTCGTAAGCCTCCAAAAACCGAGCCGCCGCCTTGTCGTACTCGCCGCGCACGAAGGCGTTCTGAGCGGCCTCGAAAGCGTCCTTGGCTTCCGTGAGGCCCTTATCGGGGCCGGCGTCGGAAGTGGCGTCGGTGCCGGCCCTTGCGCCGGCGGCCATCCCGAGCGAAGCGGCAACCCCACACAGCAGCAGCGCTCCGCGGAACCCGGCCTTCATCATGTGTGGCGCGATTAGATCGCAGTTGGGCTCGGCTATCAAGGGGGAGCGAAAGTTTCCGTTCTAAGTTATCGTGTAACGATGGCAACCGATCCGGCGATCTCGGAAGTGACGGTGCTGGGAGCTGGGGTCATGGGGGCGGCCATTGCGGCGCACCTGGCCAACGCGGGGTTGCGCGTGCGGCTCCTCGATATCGTGCCGAAGGACGCCCCGCCCAAGGACGCCCCGCCCGGCGATCGGCGCAAACGCAACGCCGTGGCGATGGCCGGGCTCGAGGGGGCGCGCAAGGCCAAGCCGGCCGCCTTTTTCTCGCCGCGTTTCGACACCTTGGTGACGCCGGGAAACCTGGAGGA
>DASRLC010000493.1:0-10998 GCA_035648655.1 Polyangia bacterium | reverse complement strand
CTTCGGCACCGAGATCTATGACGAGCAGATCGGCTTCGTCTGGGGGCGCCTGGGTCAGCTCTACGGCGGACCGCCCATCGCGACGCTGGACGCCGTGCGCGGGAGCCCGCGCAGCGTGCTGCGGTACATCCCGCTGCTGTTCGGCCTGAAGTACGATCTCATCGGTGCGCTCGAGCGGGCGCTTTCGGGGGCGGGGTATCGGCCCGGCGAGACGCTGCACTACTTCGGATACGACTGGCGCATGCCGGTGGTGGGCCACGGGGTGGCGTTGGCGGCCGAGGTGCGGCGTCTGGCGGCCAAATGTGGCGAAGAGATCGACGTCCTCGGGCTCTCCAACGGCGGGCCGATTATCCGCGCCGCCTACGCCGCGGATGCCGCGCTCCCGGTCGAGCGGGTAGTGACCTCCGGCGGGGCGCATGCCGGCTGTATCGAGACGCTGGCCTGCTTCGACGCCGGATTTCAGTTTGCGCCATTCGGGCGCAAGGTGACCCCGCAGCAATTCATGGCCTGTCCAGGCGGCCTCGATTCGATGCCGGGGCCGGGCGCCGCGCGTTTTTACCCCGACGATGTTGGCTATGATCTTTACGACGTCGACACCTGGCGCCGCCTCCGGATGTCCGTCTTCCGGCACAATCCGGACGATCCGCGCTGGATCGCGGCAGTCGCCGAGCGGCTGGCAAGCGTCCGCGAGCTGTGGCGGATCCTCGATGGTGCGCCCGCCCCGCGGCGGCTCGTCTGCATCTGCGGCGTCGGGTTGCCGACCCAGGTTCGGGTCGTGATCCGCGACGGACGCGCCTATCTGCCGGGCGAAGGTCGGACCGCCGGGTTGCCGGCCGAGTCGCTGGTCGACGGCGATGGTACGATCGGTTTCGACGGCGCGTCGGCCTGGACCGGCGCCGAGCCCGAGGTGGTTCGAATTCCGGTCGGCCGCCACCGCGACACGGTCCGGACGCCGGCCGCCTTCGAAGCCATCTTGTCCGCCTTGCGCTGACATTCCCCTACCCGCGCTGGGAGCCCTTTTTGCCGCGCGCGTGCTTACCGCTTGCCGGGCCGTCGACCGAGAGCTTCTACTGATGGAGTCGATGCGCGACACCTTCCGCCAGCTTCGGATCTTTCTGGCGACCAACCCGGTCACGGCGGCCGCCACGCTGCGCCTGTCGCGCCGGGCGCGCGCGGCGATGTTTCTCTATCGCCTCTCGCTGCGGATCCTGGCGCAGTGGGCGCGCGACAAGTGCCCGCAACAGGCGGCGGCGCTGGCGTTTCAAACCGCGCTCTCGCTGGTGCCGGTGACGGCCATCGCGTTTTCGATCCTGCGGGCAGTCGGATCGCTGGACGCCGAGTCCCACCTGTTGCAGTTCTTCGCCGAGCACGTCTTCCCGCGCATGCCGGACGTCGCCGACCGGATCCGCGAGCTGTCCGGCAAGGTCAGCATCGGCGCGCTGGGCGGCGGTGGCCTCATCTTCACGCTGGTCACCTGCTACTCGCTCTACAGCTACGTCGAGCGGATCTTCAACGACATCTGGCGCGTCGGCCAGCGGCGCACCGTGATCGGGAAGTTCCTGACCTTCTACGCGATGGTGACCCTGCTGCCGACGCTGGCCGGGTTCTCGCTGTATTGGTCGGGGCGGCTGGTCGAGTCGGGCGGCTTCACGCGGCTCCTGATGCCGTTTCTGATCGAGATCCTGGGCCTGCTGTTCATGAACAAGCTCCTGCCGCGCGCCGACGTGAAGTGGAGCGCGGCGGTCGCGGGCGCGCTCGTGACTGCGCTGTTGCTGGAAGCCACCAAGTACGCGTTCGTGCGCTTCGCCGAGCGGATCATGCTGCAGAGCTACAGCAGCGTCTACGGGCCGCTGGGATTGGTGCCGCTGGTGCTGGTCTGGATCTACGCCTCTTGGGTGCTGGTGCTGCTGGGCGCCGAGGTCGCCCACGCGCTGCAGAACCTGCGCCTGCTCGAGGCCGAGGATCGCCGGCAGCGCGACGACGAGCCGATCAACGGTCTACTGGCCGCGCAGCTACTGGCGGCCGTCGCCGCCACGCACGAGGCCGGCGGCGCCGGTCACTCCCAGGAGCAGCTGGTCACCGAGTTCGGCCTGACACCCCACAACGTGGAACGGGTGGTCAAACGGCTCAAGGCGCGTGGGCTCATTGCCGAGGTGCGCGGCGATCTCAACGGCTACGTCCCGGGACGGGCGGCCTCCACCATCCAGCTCGAAGAGGTTCTGGCGGCGTTTCGCTCCAGCGACATCGAGATCGCGCATGGCACGACCTCGGCCGCCCTGACTGGGCTGGTCAACGAGATGGAGGAAGATCGTCACCGCCGGATCGCCGGCTTGAGCATTGCCGATCTGATCGCGCACCCGGTCGCGAGCCGAGACGCCGCGACGTTGTCGATCGTTCCGCCGCCCCCCGCGCGCCGCTGACCGACGTTCTTCTCGGCCCCTGCGGGCGTCGTCAGAGGCGCTCGCGGCGGCGCTCGTGGAAGGTGTCGCTTGCCTCGTCGTGGACGCGACTGGTCCAGGTGATGGCGCCCCCTTCGATCTCATAGAGGCTGTAGCGCGACCGGCGTTCTGGACCGCCCGCGTACGACGCCGAACCGGCGCCTATGATCGGGATCGGCCGGCCGTCTGGACCGGGCAACTGGGCGCGCTGATCTTCGTGGTCGTGGCCATGCAGCACCAGCTCGGCCCCCGCGCGCGCCAGCACGGCCGCGAAGGCCTCGCGGTCCCGCAGATTCCGATGCTCGCCGGCCTTGTGCAGCACCGGCGGGTGGTGAATCAGCACCACCCGCGTCTTGCCCGTCAGCTCGGGCGATCGCAGGATCGCCTCCAGGCGCTCGAGCTGGGCGGTGCCCACCTGGCCCCAGGCCCCCAGATCTCCGGTGGCGACCGAGCTCGAGACTCCGATGAGCGCGACCTCGTCGCGCAGGTGAACGAACGGATAGACGGCGTCGTCGCGACGGGCAAGATTGGGGGTCAGATCGGTGGCGAGATGGGGGGGCAGATCGGTGGCAAGATCGCTGGTCTGGTAAGCGGCGAACAGACGTTCGAAGGTTCTCTCCTTCACCACCGACTCGACGTAGGCGTCGTGGTTGCCGGGGATCACCGACACGCCCTCGGGGGGAACGCCCGACAGATCGATCCAGGCCAGCGCCGCCCGCCACTCGCCGCCGAGCGCGACGTTCGAAAGATCGCCGGTCAGCGCCAGGTGGTCGGGGGCCTGCGCCCGCAGATCGACCCGCAGATCGTCGAGCAACTGCATCTTGTGCTTGCGGACCCGGCTCACCACCAGGTTGGCCAGGCCAATCGCCCGCTTGCCGAGGAACTCGCGGGGGCGCGCCCCGCCCCAGCCTCGGAAGTGCGGATCGGTCACGTGCGCCAGCCGAAACATGGGGTTACTTGCTCCTTTCGGGGCCGCCGCCGGCCGCCTCGGACGAGAAGCGCACGTCGGCAACCAGCCCGAAGTGGTCCGAAGCGAATAGCCGCTCGCCGTTCGGCGAGACCTGCGGTTCATGGAATGCCAGCGCCGCGCTCGAGATGGTGCCCCGCCGATCTCGCCGCACCGGCGTGACGAAGATGTAGTCGAGCCGCCGGTCGCGGCGCAGCCAGAACATCCCCTCGGTGTAGTCGTTGGCACGGGTCCAAGTCGCGCCAGCGCCGGCACCGACCTCGCCCGCGTGCGTGCACGCCCAAGCGTCTTGGTAGAAGACCCGGCGTCCCGCCAACGTGCACAGGCCGGTCAGCCAGCGGATCTCGTCGCTCTCGGGAACGGTGTTGAAGTCGCCCATCACGATCTGCGGGGCGTCACCGGCTTGGGCGTGCGCGGTCACCACCTCGTCGATGGTCAGCACCTGCGCCTCGCGTTTAAGGCCTTCGTTCTCGCGATACGACAGGTGCGTGCTGTGGGCCCAGATTGGGCCGAGATCGCTATCGACCCGCGCCGAGAGCACGATTCGGCCCTCGGTCTCGGTGCTGTGGGGCAACGGGCGCCAGTCGTGCGCGCCGATCGGGAAGCGCGAGAGGATGGCCAGACCTTCCTGACCGCCGCCCCAGTTGGTGGACGGAGCGAAGACGTGGTGCCAGCCGCGGGCCTCGGCCAGGGCCACCGCCTGATTGGGCACCCGCTCCTCCGCCTGACGCACCTCCTGCAGCGCCACCACGTCGGGCGCCAAGCGATCGAGCTCGGCGCCCACCAGCGCCAGTCGTTCCGCCCAGGGTCCGTTTTCACCCCACAGGTTCAGCGTCACGAAGCGCAGGTGCGGGCCCGGCATCTCAAGCGCCGCGGTAGGTGCACTTGCTGTCGTAGGTCTCCCAGACCGTCACCGCGTCGAGCAGCGCAATGCGGGGCCGCAGCGCGTTCCACAGGTAGATCGCGATGTTCTCGCAGGTCGAGTTCTCGAGCCCAGGCACGTCGTTCAGGTTCTGGTGATCGAGCCGGGCGTGGAGATCGGCCCAGACGTCGTCGATCACCCCGAAGTCGATCAACCACCCGGTCTCGGGATCGACCGGTCCCCGCACGGCGACCTCGACCTTGTAGCTGTGGCCATGCACCCGCTGGCATTTGTGCCCGACGGGGACGCGCGGCAGCCGGTGCGCGGCCTCGAAGCGATATTCTTTGGTGAGCTCGACCTGCACGGGCCGAAGACTAGCAGGTCACCGCTCGAATTTGGTGACCGCCCACGGACGATCGGGTCGCGCGAACAGATAGCCCTGACAGAGATCGCCACCCACCCGCACCAGCGCATCGCGTTCGGCCACCGTCTCGATCCCCTCGGCGATGATCTCGATCCCCAGATCGCGGCACAGCGTCACGATCGATCCCAGCAGCTTCTGCTTCATGGGCGACTGGTCGATCCCCCGAATCAGCGACATGTCGACCTTGACCACCTCCGGCTCGAGGTGGGCGAAGCTGGTGAGGCCGGCGTACCCGGCGCCCAGGTCGTCGACCGCGATCCGGTAGCCGAGCGAGCGCAGGCGCCCGACGCGCGACGCGACGTCCTTGATCTCCTCGAGCGGCGCCCGTTCGGTGACCTCCAGGACCACCCGCCCCGCGTGACGCGACAGCGGCGCATCCGCCGCCAGCAGCGAGTTGTCGGCCAGCTCCATGGCGTGCAAATTGACGAAGACCAACGCCGACGTCGGCTGCTCGTCGAGCGTTCTCGCCACCCGGTCGCGGACCAGGCACCCCAGTTCTTCTAGACGCCCGAGTCGCTCGGCCGCCTCGAACAGATCGGGCGGTGAGCGCAGCGTGGGCTCTTCGTTGCGAACCAAGGCTTCGTAGGCGAAGGTCGATCGGCGCGACCACGACACGATCGGTTGGTAGGCGATCCAGAGCGTCTCGATGGCGTGGGCGAACCGTGCTTCGAGCCCAGCCCGGTCGCCGATGGTCTTCCCCTCGCGCCGATAGACTTCCAGCGCCTCGCGTTTGAGCTTGGCCATCTGATGCAGGCGCACCGCCCGCGTGACGACCATCTCCAACTCGGTCGGCGCCACCGGTTTGATGAGGTAGCGAAGCGCGCCGTACTCGACCGCGCGCACGGCGCTGTCGACGGCCGGTCCGCCGGTCATCAGAACGAAGGGAACGTCCAGATCGTGCTCCCGCACGACGCGCAAAAGCTCCAGTCCATTCATGCCGGGCATCGTGATGTCGCTGACGATGACGTCGAACCGGCGGGCCCGCGCGGCGGCGGCCGCCGACTTGCCGTCGAGAGCGATTTCGACCGTGAAACCCGCCGCCCCCAGCGTGCGGGCGTAGGCACGGGCGATGGCGGTCTCGTCATCGACCAGCAGAATCAATCCACGTCCGAGCGCGTCGGCTTCCAGACCGTCGGGTCCGGGATCGTCCCCTCCCACGCCGGCGACACCGGTGGCGCCCATCGTCCCCCTCCTATCGACCGTTTCGGTCGGTAGATTGAGCGCCAAATCTTCCCGAGCGACGCGGCAGTTGGTATATCTCTCAATCGAGCCCAGCCGAAGCGTCGCAAGCGAGGAGAACCGTTGGAGATGAGCGCCACCGAACGGGAAGCCGATGAGCTCCACGAGGAGTCACGTGTGCCCGACAAAGCCCAGCTGGCCGGGTACTACCACCAGATGCTGGCAATCCGGCGCATGGAGGAAGCGCTGGCCAAGGCCTACGCGCTACGCAAGTTCGGGGGCTTCCTGCATCTTTACATTGGTCAGGAGGCGGTGGCCGTGGGGGCTCTCGCTACGCTCAAGCCGGAAGACTACGTGATCGCCACCTACCGCGAGCACGCCCACGCCTACGCCAAGGGAATGTCGGCCAAATCGATCATGGCCGAGCTTTTCGGCAAGGCGACCGGCTGTTCCAAGGGGCTCGGCGGGTCGATGCACCTCTTCGACGCCTCCAAGAACTTCCTCGGCGGCTACGGGATCGTCGGCGGGCACATCCCGCTGGCAGCCGGCACCGCTTTCGCGTCGAAGTACCGCGGCGACGGTCGCGTCACGCTGTGTTTCTTCGGCGATGGCTCGGTCCCGCAAGGGGCCTTCCACGAAGGCGTCGCTCTGGCGGCACTCTGGCGGCTGCCGGTGGTCTTCATCTGCGAGAACAACCTCTACTCGATGGGGACGCCGCTCTACCGGTCGCTGTCGGTCTCCGACGTCTCGCAAAAGGCGCTCGCCTACGGCATGGCGCGCGATCGCTTCGACGGCGAGGACGTGGTCCGCGTGCGCGATCGGGTAGCCGAGGCGGTGCGCCGGGCGCGCAACGAGTCGCTGCCGACCCTGATCGAGATCCGCACCTATCGTTTTCGGGGTCACTCGATGTCCGACGCCGGCCTCTACCGGACCAAGGAAGAGGTCGACGAGTCGAAGAAGCGCGATCCGATCACCTACGGGCGCGAGCTGCTGGTCCGGGCGAAGATGGACGAAAAAGATATCGTCGCCATCGAAGACCGGGTGGCGGCCGAGATCGAAGAGGCGGTCAAATTCGCCGACGAGAGCCCGGAGTTGGCCTACGAGCGCCTGGCCGAGTTCACCTACAGGGAGTAACCAGACCGATGCGGACCGTAGCTTTTCGTGAAGCGCTCAACGAAGCGATCGCCGAGGAGATGGAGAAGGACGATCGCATCTTCCTGATGGGGGAAGAGGTCGGTCACTACGACGGCGCCTACAAGGTCTCCAAGGGCCTGCTCAAACGCTTCGGCGAAAGAAGGGTCATCGACACGCCGATCGCCGAGGGCGGCTTCGTGGGTGTCGGCATCGGCGCCGCGATGGTGGGGCTGCGCCCGATCATCGAGCTCATGACCTGGAACTTCTCGTTCGTCGCCGCCGACCAGCTGATCAACAACGCCGCCAAGATCCGGCAGATGTCCGGGGGACAGTTCACGCTCCCTATCGTCTTTCGCGGGCCGGGTGGCTCGGCGCACATGCTGGCCGCGCAGCACAGCCAGTCGACCGAGGCCCTCTGGGCGCACATTCCAGGCCTCAAGGTCGTCATGCCGGCGAATCCGAAAGACGCCAAGGGCCTCCTCAAGAGCGCCATCCGCGACGACAACCCGATCATCTTCATCGAGGGCGAGGTGCTCTACGCCGACCAGGGGGAGATCCCCGACGGCGAGTACACCATCCCGCTGGGCGTCGCCGAGGTGAAGCGCCCGGGCACCGACATCACCCTCATCGGCTGGTCCAAGATGGTCAAGATCGCGCTCGGCACCGCCGACGCGCTGGCCGCCGAAGGGATCCAGGCCGAGGTGGTCGATCCCCGGACCATCCGTCCGCTCGACGAGGAGCTGATCGTCGAGTCGGTCCAGAAGACCAAGCGCTGCCTCATCATCGAAGAGGGCTGGCCGTTCAATGGCGTGGGGGCGGAGATCGCCTACCGCGTCGGGCGCCGCTGCTTCGACGATCTCGACGCCCCCGTCGAACGGTTGACTGGCGCCGACATGCCCATGCCGTATAACCACCACCTCGAGCAGCAGTGCATCCCCGACGTTCCCCGCGCGGTGGCTGCTGCCAAGAAGCTTCTTTACCTGGAGTAGGAACGAAACGCCCCGCGGGTGGAGGACGGGAATGCCCGTCCGAGCTCATCACGTGGCCAGCGGGACAAAACGCGATCCCGGAAGGTACGAAATGGCTCAGATCCTGGATATGCCGCAGCTCTCCGACACGATGAAGATCGGCGTCCTGCAGAAGTGGCGCAAGAACGAAGGTGACTCCGTGGAGCCCGGCGAGGTGATCGCCGAGGTCGAGACCGACAAGGCCGTCATGGACTTCGAGGCCTTCGACAAGGGCGTCCTCCTCAAGCGACTCATCGCCGACGGTGCGAGCGTGCCGGTGGGAACGCCGATCGCGATCATCGGCAAGACCGGCGACGACATCGCGGCCTTGATCGAAGAGGCGAAATCGCGGGCAGGCGGCGCCAAGCCGGCCACCAAGGGCGGGCCGGCCAAGCCGCCTGCGGCGCCCGCGGCGAAGCCGGCACCGGCTGCGGCCAACGGTCAGGTCGCCGGCCGACCGGCAGCGCAGCGTCTCGCCCCGGCATCCGCCGCGCCCGCTGGTAAAGTCCTGGCCTCGCCGCTGGCCCGCCGTTTGGCCACCGACCTCGGCATCGATCTGCGCAGCGTCCAAGGCACCGGCCCGGGCGGTCGGATCGTCGAGCGCGACGTGAAGGCCGCCGGCTCTGACCTGGGGACCCCCGACGGGTCCCCAGTCCCCTCCGCGACGGACTACCCTGCGCAAAGGCCAGCTTCGCCCGCGCGAGACGGCGCGACCGCGCCGCACGCGTCGGCCGCCGCCCCCCTGCCCGTCCAGTTGGTGCCCGAGCGCCGCACCGAGGCCCGCCCGGCCGTGCCGCCCCCGGCCGACGATATCGTGAAGCCGCTGTCGATGATGCGGCGGACGATCGCGACGCGCCTGCTGGAGTCCAAGACCACCATCCCCCACTTCTATCTGACCGCCGACGTCGACATGGACGCGGCCATGGAGTTCCGCGAGCAGGTGGCCCAGGTCCACGGCGCCAAGCTGTCGGTCAACGATCTGGTCCTCAAGGCCTGCGCGCTGGCCATGCGGCGGATCCCGCAAGCCAACGCGTCATTTACCGAGGAAGCCATCATCCAGCACGCCCGCGTCGACATCGGCATGGCGGTCGCCGTCGAGGACGGCCTCATCACGCCGGTGATCCGCGACGCCGACAAGAAGACCATCGGCCAGATCGCCTGCGAGGCGCGCGAGCTGGCCGGCCGCGCCCGCGAGCGAAAGCTGCGCCCGGAGGAGTTCAGCGGCGCGACCTTCTCGGTCTCGAACCTGGGGATGATGGGGATCCGCGACTTCGCGGCCATCATCAACCCGCCCGAGGGCGCGATCCTGGCGGTCGGCACCGTCCGCAAGGAGCCGGTGGTCAAGGGCGACAAGATCGTCGTCGGCCAGCGCATGTCGATCACGCTGTCCTGCGACCACCGGGTCATCGACGGCGCGCTCGGCGCCAAGGTGTTGCAGGCCATCGTCGGGATCCTCGAAAAGCCCATCTCGCTGGCGTTTTGATCGAGATGGGGAGCCAGCTCGCTGCCGCTCGCGGCGCCCCCAAAACCCCTCTCGAACGGCGTGGCGAAGCCACACCGTTGTCGCGTTGCTAAGGTAGGACTCGATGGCCGATAGGTACGATCTGGTTGTTGTCGGAGCGGGGCCGGGTGGCTATGTGGCGGCGATCCGCGGCGCGCAGCTCGGATTCAAGACCGCCTGCATCGAGCGCGAGCGCGCGGGCGGCATCTGCCTGAACTGGGGCTGCATCCCAACCAAGGCGCTGCTCAAGTCGGCCGAGACCATGCGCGCCGTCCAGCACGCCGGTGAGATGGGGGTGGTGGTCTCGGGCCCCGTCACCTTCGACTGGAACAAGATCATCGCCCGCAGCCGCGCCGTCTCGGAGAAGCTGGCCGGCGGCGTGGAGTTCCTCTTCAAGAAATACGGCGTCACGCACCTCAAAGGCTCGGCCCAGCTCACCGGCCGCGGCAAGCTGGAGGTCGAGAGCGCCAGCAAGTCGACCGGCAAGCTCACCCTCGAGACCCCGCGCACGATCATCGCCACCGGGGCCCGCGCCAAGTTCCTACCCGGCATCGAGCCGGACGGTGATCGGATCATCTCGTACCGCGAGGCGATGGTGCTCCCCGAGGTTCCGCGATCGGTGGTGGTCATCGGCGCTGGCGCCATCGGCATCGAGTTCGCCGACTTCTGGAACGCTTTCGGCGTCGAAGTGACGGTCATCGAGTTCATGCCGCGCATCCTCCCGGTCGAGGACGAAGAGATCTCGTCCTCGCTGACGCGCGTCCTCAAGAAGAAGGGCATGAAGATCCACACCGGCGCCAAGACCACTGGGGTCGCGGTGAGCGGCAAGACGGTGACCACCTCGTTTACCGCGGCCGACGGCAGCGCGCAGACGGTCACCTCCGAGCGCGTCCTGATGGCGGTCGGCGTGCGCGCCAATATCGAGAACATCGGGCTCGAGGGGATGGGCGTGGCGCTCGACCGCGGCTTCATCCAGGTCGACGACCACTACCGGACCACCAGCCCCGGGATCTGGTCGGTCGGCGACTGCGCCGGCCCGCCGCTGCTGGCCCACGTCGCGATGGCCGAAGGCGTGCGCACCGTCGAGGCGATGGCCGGCAAGCACGTGGTGCCGGTCAACTACGACGCCATCCCCGGCTGCACCTACTGCGATCCCGAGGTCGCCTCGATCGGCAAGACCGAGGCGCAGGCCAAGGAAGCCGGGATCGACATTTCGGTCGGGAAGTTCCCGTTCAACGTCAACGGCAAAGCGCTGGGCGCCAACCACCTGGACGGCTTCATCAAAGTGATCACCAACCAGGCGCGCGGCGAGATCGTCGGCGTGCACGGCATTGGATACGGCGTGACCGACCTCATCGCCGAGATGTCGCTGGCCATCACCTCCGAGGCAACCGCCCACGACGTCTTGGCGGCGATCCACCCCCACCCGACGCTGTCGGAGGTGATGTACGAAGCCACCGCCGCCGCCCTCGGCGAGGTGGTTCAC
>DASRLC010000492.1:0-2923 GCA_035648655.1 Polyangia bacterium | reverse complement strand
CCGTGGTGCTGTTGACCATGGGGGTTTTACACGTCCCGCGCGGCACGCCCGGTCAGGGGGTGCGCTACGACCGACTCGCCGACGGCTTTCATCGGTTGGTGATCCAGCGCGGCTACTTGGACCAGCCCGACGTCCCCGCCGCGCTGGCGCAGGCCTGTCGCACCTGGTCGATCCCGATCGATCCCGAGCACACGACCTTTTATATCGGGCGCGCCACGTTCATCGCTTCGGCGGCCGGACGCATGGGGCGCTGGAGCGAATCGCTGTTCGCGTTCATGGCCCGCAACTCGAGATCGGTGACCGACACCTTCGGCATCCCCCCCGCCCAGGTGGTGGAAATCGACGCGCGCATGGATCTGTGATCGGGCCCTAGTCGGGCGCGCGCGCCGGCCCGCGCGGCGCGCCGGTCTGTGCGGGCACCGGGTAGGCGCCGCGGATGGTGGCGGCCAGGCGCCGCAACGCGGACGAGATCGCTGAGCTCTTGCGCCAGACCAGTGCGATGGTCCGGTGGGGGCCGGGGCGGGCGAAGGCGCGGACAGCGAGCCGCGCGCGTCGGGCCTCGGTGGCCAGTGAGAGCGTGGGCAGCAAGGTGACGCCGGCACCGCCGGCCACCATCTGCGCCAGCGTCGACAAGCTGGTGGCCCGGAACTCGAGCTCATGTGCCTTGGCGTGCGAGCAAAAGGCCAGGGCCTGATCCCGGAAGCAATGCCCGTCGTCGAGCAGCAGCACCCCGGCGTCGCGCAGCTCGGCGGGCGCCGCCGGCGCGCGCTTGGCGCCGAGCGGGTGCTTGAGCGGCGTCACCAGCACGAACGGATCGCGGGCGATGATTTCGCGTTCCAGATCGCCGATCTCGGCCTCCAGGGCCAGCAGCGCGGCGTCCAGCGTGCCGGCCTGCAGGCTCTGCATCAGCGTCTCGGTCTTGTCTTCGATCCAGATCGATCGGAGGCGGGGATAGGCCGCGCGCAAGGCCGGCGTGAGCGACGGGAGCAGGTATGGCGAGATGGTCGGGATGACGCCGAGCCGCAGCGTGCCCGTCAGCGGATCGCCGACCCGCTGGGCCGCCGCGCCCAGATCGTCGGCCCCCAGCAGAATCTGCCGCGCGCGCTCGATCAGCTCCCGCCCGGCCGCGGTCGGCAGGACCCGCCGGCGATCCCGCTCGAAGAGCCGCACGCCCAGGCCGGCCTCCATTTGCGCGAGCTGCGCACTGAGAGACGGTTGCGAGACGTGGCAGGCGGCCGCCGCCTTTCGAAAGCTGAGGCCATCCGCCACCGCCACGACGTACTGGAGCTGGCGCAGCGAAAAGGCATGCGGGCGCATTTCGATAACCAAAAGCTATCACGGGCGTCGGCCGACCCCCCCGACGACGGAAGACGGAAGACGGAAGACGTCCAGTCGGCGCGACCACCACCGCGGCTCGAATTCTCTCCCCATCGCGGCCTCATCCCGTGACTTCCGCCGATCGTCCGCGATAATCCGGGCGGGCGAGCTCGGTACCATGACGGCGACAGCGACCAATACGGAGACGGCGGTGGCGATTCCTCAGCCGCCACTGGCCGCGGGCGCGGCCGCCCTCCGGAAATTCTGGCGTCCCTTTCTCTTGATCCAGAGCTCGGCGGTCACGCTCGCCCTGGCCTACCACTTCAGCGCCGGTGTGCGCGCGGCCTGCCAGATCGTCGGCACTTGGAAGATGTCGGGCGGGCTGCCCTTCGCCGCCTTGAGTGGCGCGCTGGCCGGCGGCCTGCTCCCCGAACTGGCCAAGCTGCTGGCCGATCGCAGCCTGGCCGGCCTGCGCGGGCGCTGCCGCACCATCGCCTTCAACGTGGCCTTCTTCGCCTGCAACGGCGTCGTGATCGATCGCTTTTATGCGTTCGAGGCGGTGGTCTTCGGCAGCCAGGCCAGCCTGCGCACCGTCGTCACCAAGACGGCCTTCGATCAATTCATCTTCTCGCCGCTCTGGTTGGTGCTGATCACGCTGATCTTCTTGTGGCGGCAGCGGGGCTTCTCGCTGGCGGCGACCCGCCCGGCGTTGCGGCGCGGCTTCTACCGCGCGCGGGTGGTGCCGCTTTTGATTCCCAACTGGTTGTTCTGGATACCGATGGTCTCCGTGATCTACGCGCTGCCGGGGCCGCTGCAGTTCACGCTCTTCGTGCCGGCGCTGGGGGCTTGGAGCCTGATCATGGTCTTCATTGCCGAGGGCTGAGGGGCGGGGCGAGGTCGGCGCAGACGACGACCTTGCCGCACCCGCGCTCGCCCGCCACCATCGCGGTGCCGTCGGGCGAAAAAGCTCACCGCGCTCGGGCGGTGACGTATTTTTCGGCGCCCACCGGCGAGAAGTCGCCCGGCGGGCCGGCATCGGGGATCCGCGCCTCGCCGATCGCGGCTATGCTGCGCGCCATGAGCACCAACCAGCAGGTTTTCATCGGCACCGATTGCGGCGCCACCATGTCCAAGGTGGGTGGCGTCTGGGCCGACGGCACGACGGTGTCGACCAAACTGCTCCAGCGCCCGACGAACTCTCCGCAGGGTCCCCAAGCGGTGGTCACCGCGTGGGTCGCGGCGGTCACCGAGTATCTCGATCAGAACAAATTGACCTGGGCCGAGGTCGCCAGCGTCGGTCTCGCCATTCCAGGGCCCTACCTGCGCTACGGCGTGCTGGGACACTCGGCCAACTTGCCGACGGTGTTCGACGGGTGGGACTTCTACACCGCCTACAGCCAGGCGCTGGCCGACAAGGCCGGGCGGGCCGTGCCGCTGGTGGTCGGGAACGACGGGGCGTTCGGCGGCGTTGGCGAGGCGCAACGTGTAAGGGGCGCCTCGACCGACAGCGTGCTGATGCTGGCCCCTGGGTCGGGCCTGGGTTCCGCCTTCATCGACGCCGACGGCTTGCCGCTGCAGGGCGACACGCTGGCCGGCATGGAGACCG
>DASRLC010000491.1:0-4530 GCA_035648655.1 Polyangia bacterium | reverse complement strand
CTGGAAGACCTTCGCCATTTTCTGGCAACCGCCCGCGCGGCGGGCCTGGAGGTGGCGCTGGACGTTGCGCTGCAGGCCTCACCCGATCACCCGTATGTGAAAGAACACCCCGAGTGGTTCGTCCACCGGGCCGACGGATCGATTCAATACGCAGAAAATCCGCCCAAGAAATACCAGGACATCTACCCGTTCGATTTCAGCGGCCCGGCCTGGGAGAGCCTGTGGGAAGAGCTGCGCAGCATCTTCCGCTTCTGGATCGGGCAAGGCGCGACGATCTTCCGCGTCGACAACCCGCACACCAAGCCGCTCCCGTTTTGGCGCTGGTGTCTGGAGAGCCTCAAGGCCGAGCACCCCGAGGCGATCTTCCTGGCCGAGGCGTTCACGCGCCCGAAGTTGATGCAGGCGCTGGCCAAGGCCGGATTCTCGCAGTCGTACACCTACTTCACCTGGCGGACCACCAAGTGGGAGCTGACCAGTTACCTGCGATCGATCGTCGACAGCGATCTGAAAGAATACTTTCGCCCGAATTTTTGGCCCAACACACCCGACATCTTGCCCGAGCAGCTCCAGGTCGGGACGCGGGCCACCTTCATCGCGCGGGCGGTGTTGGCCGCCACGCTCTCGCCCAGTTGGGGCGTGTACGGACCGGCCTTCGAGCTTCAGGAAAAGACGGCGCGCCCCGGGAGCGAGGAGTACGCCCACAACGAAAAGTACGAGCTGCGGCGCTGGAATGTCGCGCGGCCCGACAGCTTGGCGCCGGTGCTGCGTCGCCTGAACGAGATTCGCCGCGGCAATCCCGCGCTGCAGACAATCACCGGTACGGTGTTCCACGAGACCGACAATCCGGCGCTGATTTGTTTCAGTCGGATGGAGGGAGACAATGAGCTCTTGGTCGTGGTGAACCTCGATCCGCACAACCGACACAGCGGTTGGATTTCACTCGACCTGGCGGCGCTCCGTCTGCCGGCGCAAGGCTCCTTTCAGGTCCACGACCTCCTGGCCGACGTTCGTTATCTATGGAGCGGCGCGCGCGCGTTCGTGGCGCTCGATCCGGCGGTGATGCCGGCGCACGTCTTCCGGGTGCGCCGCTACCTCCGCACCGAGCACGCCTTCGAGTATTACCTGTGAGCCGCGCGTGACGACGCTGCCCAGGCTGCCCCCCTGGCCGGCGCTTTTCGAGGCCGAAGCCCGCGGCGCGCTGGCGGACGCGCTCCAGCGCTACCTGCAGATGCGGCGCTGGTTCCGCGCCAAGACGCGCGTCGTCCGCCGGGCCCGCGTGGTCGACCTGGTGCCGCTCAGCGGCGCCTCACCGGCGGCGGCCACCAGCGTCCTCGCGCTGCTCGAGCTCGAATATGAGGCCGGCGGCGTCGACTGGTACGCGCTCCCGCTGGCGCGCGTCGCGCCGTCCGCCATCCGCGCGCTGGCCGACGGGGCGCCGCAAGCGCTGATCGCGCTCCTCGGTCATGGCTCCGGCGCCGAGGGGTTGGTCGACGGCCTGCTGACCGGTCACGCCGCGGGCGATCTCTTCGTGCTGGCGCGGACGGGGCGGGTGGCGATCGGCGAGGCGGGGCAGGTGCGCGGGCGGCCCGAGCCGCCGCTGGCCGAGCTCGGTGCGGGGATCCTCACGCCGCGCGTCTCGCCGGGCGAGCAGACCAACTCGACGATCGTCTTCGGCGATCGGGCGTTGATGAAGATCTACCGTCAGCTCACGGTGGGTCCGAACCCGGAGCTCGAGATGGGCCTCTTCCTGTCGGCGCAGCCGCACCCGCCACCCACACCACGGGTACTCGGCGCGCTGTCTTACGAAGGGGCGGGGGAGCCGCCGCGCAGTCTGGGCATCGTCCACCAGTTCCTCGTCAACGACGGCGACGCCTGGTCGATGACGCTGCGCGAGCTGCGCGACTACTTCGTCCGTGTCGCGCAGGCGCCGGGCGGCGATCCCGCCGCGCCGCCGATCGGCCGTTTCGGCGCGCTGGCCGAGACGATGGGTCGCCGCACCGGGGAGCTGCACCTGGCGCTCGGGCGGCCGGGGATCGCCGAGCCCGACTTTCAGCCCGAGCCGCTCACGGAGATCGATCGCGCGGCGGCGGTCGCGCGGGTGCGCGCGATGCTGGACGAAAGCCTGGCCGCGCTGGGCCGCCGAATGGAAACCCTCGCCGACGGGTCCCGCGGTTTGGTCGAGCGCCTGCTCTCGCCGCTCGGTCACGAGCGCCGGCGCATCGAGGACCTGCTGGCGCGATTCGGCAGCCAGCCGATCGCGGCGCAGAAGACCCGCATTCACGGCGATCTTCACCTGGGTCAAATCTTGGTGCGCGGCGACGATTTCGTGATCATCGACTTCGAGGGCGAGCCGACGCGCGGCCTCGAGGAACGGCGGGGCAAGAGCTCACCGCTGCGAGACGTGGTGGGGATGGCCCGTTCGTTCAGCTACGCGCCCGAGGCGGTGCTGCGCGAGAGCCTGCCGCTCGGCGCCGACGCGCAGCGGGATCGAATCGGCTGGGGGGAGGCCTGGACGCGACAGGTCGCCGCACGCTACCGCGCCGGCTACTTGGCGACGGTGGCGGGCGCGCCTTTCCTTCCACCGCCGGGCGGCCCGCAGCTTGCGCTCATGCTGGCCTTCCACGAGCTGGAGCGGGTCATCTACGAGATCGGCTACGAGATCAACAATCGCCCGGACTGGATCGACATCCCCCTGCGCGGGTTGGCGCGTCTGGTCGGCGACGACGTGCGCTAAATTCTACGACGTGGGCTCAGGGCGCCGCGGCGGTGCGGACGGTTGACTGGCCGTCGGTGTCCGGCGCGCTTCGTGCCTGACCAGCCTGGACGTCCGCGGACACGTTCGGAGCCGTCGCGGACGCACCAGGCGGCGCAATCCACCGCCCGATGGTGGCGCCCGTTTGGCTCGCGCGTTGCTAGAATGTTCCGATACTGAGGTTATCCATGTCCGCACTATCTAAGAGCCCGTCGTTTCGCGTTTTGTTGTTTCCAGTCTTGGCTTGCGGTCTGGCCGCCGGGTGCGGAAGTAGCCACGCGCTCAGCTCCGACGCTGGCACCGACGGAAGCGTGGACGCGGGGCCACCCGGTACAGCGGTGGTGATCTCGACCGCCAACCGGACCCCGCGCACCACCACCTGGTCGGTCAACTACTGGACCTGGATGCCCGACTACGTCGACGCCGTGACCGGCACCGACGCGCTGGTCGGCGCGCTGAAGCCGACCATCATGCGCGTCGGCGGTTACAACAACGACGCCAACGAGCCCGATCCCTTCGACGACGCCGCCTTCGACAAGGCGGTGGCCTACGCCCGCGCGATCGGCGCCGAGCCGCTGATTCAGGTGCCGCATCTGGCCGACATCAACGGGCAGCCGCCCACGCCGGCGACGGCGGCGGCCATGGTGACCTACGCCAACGTCACCAAAGGCTACGGCATCAGATACTTCGCCGTCGGCAACGAGCCCGACCTCTACTCGACGCAGGGCGGCCTCACCGACATGACCCAGCCGGCGATCCCCGGCTACACGCCCGCCGACTTCTGTGCCTCGGCCACCGCCTACGTGGCCGCGATGAAGGCCGTCGATCCGACCATCCAGATCGTCGGTCCGGACCTGGCCTACCGATATCAAGCCGGCGGCGGCGACAACGATTGGCTGACGCCGATCCTCACCGGCTGTGGTTCGCTGTTCGACATCATCTCGATTCACCGCTACCCGTTCTCGCACGGGCAGGCCTCGCTCTCGGCGGCCGCGGCGGATCCGGCCGCCTTCCGCCAGGTGATCGCCTCGGTGCGCGGCATCCTGGAAGACACCGGGTATGGCGACAAGCCGCTGGCGCTCACCGAGATGAACGACGTCTACGACGCGACGACCTGCTTCCTGGGCGCGTCGCCCGGCACGGTCGGATCGGGCCTCTGGCTGGCCGACAGCCTAGGCGCGGCCATCGAGCTCGGTCTGTGGACCTCGGCGGTGTGGGACATCTCCGATCCGGATCAGGAATCGCTGGGCCTGATTGGTTCGCCGCCCACGCACACGCCGCGTCCCGAGTACTACGCCTATGAGCTCTTCGCCGACCACTACGGCACGACCGTGCTCGACGTTCCGGCGGCGCTGCCGCCCGGGGTGAGCCTGCACGCCAGCCGCAACCAAACCGACGACACGACGCAGATCGTGGCCGTGAACTGGAACGCCGCACCGGCCAAGTTGGCTTTCCAAGTCAGCGGCCTCGCCAAGACGCCGGCCACCGCGACCTTTACGCTGCCGGCGGTTTCGATGGGGGCGGTGGATATTCCGGACACCGGGATGGCGAAAGCTTGGAGCTACGCGGAGGCGCAACGTCTGACGGCCAGCCCGCCCCAGCCCCTGCCGCTCGGCGGCGGACCGTCTCCAGGATCTGACGGCGGTGCCGGCGCCGGTCCGGCCGGAACGGCCGTCGGCATGGGCTGCGCCACCGACGGCGGCATCATCTGCCCCGAAATGACCGCCACAAGCCCGATCATCACCGCCGCCGGCCTGGTCAGCGGCGGCGTCCTGTAC
>DASRLC010000490.1:0-12221 GCA_035648655.1 Polyangia bacterium | reverse complement strand
GCGCCGCGGGGACGACGGGCGCCGCCGGAACGACGGGCGCCGCCGGAACGACGGGCGCCGCCGGAACGACGGGCGCCGCGGGCAAAGGTGGCACGACGGGGGCGGCGGGGACCACCGGCGCGGCCGGCACCACGGGCAAAGGTGGCACGACTGGCTCGGCGGGCACGACCGGCTCGGGCGGCGCCGGTCCGGTGCTGGCCTTCCCGGGGGCCGTTGGCGTGGGCGCAAACGCCACCGGCGGTCGCGGCAAGGCCGTCTATCACGTGACGAATCTGAACGACAGCGGCACCGGCTCGTTCCGCGACGCGGTGGGGACCAGCGGTCGGATCATCGTCTTCGACGTGGGCGGCTACATCAACCTCAGCACGCCGATCTCGGCCAAGAGCAACCTCACCATCGCCGGCCAGACCGCGCCGGGCGACGGAGTCGGCGTCATGGCGCGCGAGGTCTCCTTCGACGCGGCCTCCAACGACATCGTGCGCGAGTTCCGCTTCCGCCAGGGGGATCTCGACTCCGACTCCACCAAGAGCGGCATCAACCTGCTCGACGCGTCCAACATGATCTTCGACCACGTCTCGGTCGAGTTCGCCCAGTGGAACAACATCGACGCGGTGGGCGCCTCCAACATCACGGTGATGAACTCGATCGACGCCGATCCGATCGGGCAGCAGTTCAACGCCCACACCGAGACCGGGCCCTACACCTGGTACCGCAACGTGTTTGCCAACGCGCACAACCGCAACCCGCTCGCCAAGGCCAACACGCAGTACATCAACAACATCATCTACGACTTCCAGGCCGGCTACACCGCCGGCAACACCGGTGGCCTCTTCACGCACGATCTGGTGAACAACTACTTCATCACCGGGCCGGCCACCACCAGCGCGTCGGATGCGATCTACCAGGTCAACACCCAGGAATTTTATTTCACGGGCAACCTGATCGACAGCAACAAGGACGGCACGCTCAACGGCAGCGCGATGGGCGCGCCGGGCGGCACGACCGCGTTGACCGCTCCCTGGTCGCCGACCACTGCCACGATCCCGACGCAGACGGCTGCGGCGGCCTACGCCAGCGTGGTGGCTGCCGCGGGCGCGTCGCTGCACCGCGATCAGGTCGACACCCTGGTGATCGCCGACGTGACGTCGCTGGGCAAGTCGGGGAGCCTCTGGACCCACCAGACCAGCACGGGCCTCGCCAACAGCGGCTACGGGACGCTGGCGGGTGGCACGGCGCCCACCGACACCGACGGCGACGGGATGCCCGACGCCTGGGAGACCAAGTACGGCCTCAACCCGAACAGCGCCGCGGATGCCACCGGCGACTTCGACCACACCGGCTACACGAACATCGAGAAGTACATCAACGGGCTCATCGACGGCTCATACCCCTGAGCGGGGGCGCGGAGGCTAGTGCAGCCGCGCCGCCATCTCGGCGGCCTCCTTCTTCACGCGCCGCTCCTCGGGCGGGTCGTAGCGCCCGACCGGTGCGGCCGCGATGGCCGCCAGCAGCGCCTTGGCCTCGGCCGGCCGGTCCTGATCGGCGGCCAGCCGGGCCTGGTAGAGCCGCGCCCGCAGGTTGGCTGGGTTGAGCTCGAGGGCCAGCCGCAGCTCTTCGGCCGCTTTGGCGCGATCGCGCTTGGGCCAAGGCAATTCCAGGTAGTAGGCGGCCCAGACCACCGGAATGCTTCCGTAGTCGTAGCCGACGTCGAGCGCGGTGGCGCGCTCGAGCGGCCGCTTGAATTTGCCTTCGATGCCGTTGGCGAGCGCGCGCAACACGCCCATCCCCTCGGCATAGCTGCCGATGCTCAGCGCGGCCCAGTAGTGGCCGGCCACGTCGTTGGGGTTGGCGGCGATCGCGCGCTCGGCCAGGTCGTAGGCCTGCTTGCCGAGGCGCGACCGCTCGTCGCTGGAGCGGGTCGGTTCGTCGCTCTCGGTGAAGACCACCCGGGCCGCCCGCCAGAGGGCGCCATAGTCGCTGGGGGCTTGCGCCAGCGCGGCGTCGGCCAGCCGCTGCGCCTCACGAAGCGCCGCCGGATCGTCGCGCCGCGTGTGCAGCGTGTCCAGCCGGGCGAGCAACTCGGAGAGCGCGGGCGCTCCGCCGGAGGTCGCGGTCGGACCGGCGGCCGAGATCAACGCTAGGAAGGGACCGAGTCGGGGGTTCAGCATGCCGGGACGATTCTAGCTGGTCACCCGGTTCGTGCTTCCGCACCTGGTCGAGGCCTTGGCCCACGGTGCCGCCTATGGGAGACCACCCCATCTGTCGGCGGCGGCTCGCCAAGGCCGAGGCGGTGCGGGCCGTGCCGGCCTACCTGCGTTCGTGAAGCTTCAGCTCTCGACAGCTTTCTTCAGGCCTTCGAGCATCATTTTCCAGTTCTTCTCAGAGTGCGACAGCGCCTCGTCGCTGGCGTTGCGATTCTGCGTCAGCGCCACATATACGCCGCCCTCTTGCGTCGAGAGATCGATGGTGACGGTATGGTAGCTCTCGGGCCGGTCCGGCTCCCCCGAAAGCGGGCTGTAGTGGCTGTATTTGAGGTGCCGCTCGGGTTCGATCTCCAGGATCGTCCCCTTGTCCTCGAAAGGTTTCCCCTTCCATTCGCCTTTCCAGACGATCGGGCTGCCTTCTTTCCAATCGCTGACGACCTTGGCGCCAGCCATGTACTTCTGAATGACGGTTGGGCTCACCAGCCCGTCCCAAACCTTGTCGACCGGCGCATCGATCGTGACGGCGACCTTGGCGATGCGATCTTCTTGGTGGCCGGTCTGTTCTGGGCTGCCTTCCATGGATCCTCCCTTCAGACGTGCACTTTGGCGTGGTTTGCCGACTCGCCCGATTTGGCCTTGGTGCCGGCCGCATAGGCCTTGGCCGCCTCCAAAACGAACTTCACCCCCGCCAGGCCGCTTTGATCCCAGTACTCGGCATCGCGGGGCGTGACCTCCACGATGCAGATCTCGGGATCATCTTTGCCTTTCGGGAACCAGAGCTTCCAGGTTTCGCTCCAGAGGCGCTCGATGAGCGCGCGATCGCGGGTGATGCGCGCGGTGCCGCCGATCGAGACGTAACGGCGGCTGTCCTGGAGGGTCACCGCCACCTCCGGCGTCCGCTCGAGCTCGGTGACCTTGGGCGACGAGACGCTGGTCGCGAAGTAGAGGACCCCTTCGTCGTGCGCGGACGCCAGCGCCAACGGTCGAGCCCGCAAGTCGGCTCCCTCTGTGTGCGTCACCAGCATCGCGGTTTGGAAGTGTTTGAGCAGCTCCTCGAGATGCTTCTTGTCTGTAGCGGCGTCGGCCGACATGTGATCCTCCTGGCACCCAAGCTAGGATCGCCTGCCCGAGGCGCAACCCCCGCTCTGCCGAAGTCGCGCCGGGCCGCTACTCGACGAGCGCGGCCTTGATCTCGGGGATCCAGCGGCCCGTGAAGCCGAGCTCGGCGTAGGCGGCGAAGTTGCGGCAGAAGTCCCAATACGCCCAGCCGAAGCCGCGCTTTTCGGCCTCGGTGCGCGCGGTGCGGATCCAGCGGGCCCGTGAGGCGACGTCGCCGTTGATGCCGGCGCCGAATTCGCCCAGATAGATGCGCAGGCCGGTGCGATCGGCGAAGGCCTTGGCCATCTCGAGCTGTTCGATGATCGCCGCCGGGCCGCCCGGGTTGGTCTCGGGCGGCTCGCGGTTGTAGCGCGCGAACCAGTCGTGGCTCTCGGGAAATGCGTCGGCGTCCGCCACCGGCGTCACGGGGATCGCCGGTGGCCCGGGGAAGGTCACGCCGCGGGTCTGATACCGCGGCTCCATCCAGCTGAAGCCCTGGTGGGTGAAGTACATCGGCGCGTACATGTGAAAGCTGGCGATCAGGTTCGGATCGCCCGGCGGGACCGCCAGCGTGTCGCGCAAATCCTTGGCCGACGCCCAGTGCGCCCCCTCGACGATGATCAGCCGATCGGGATCGATGGCGCGGACGGCGGCCACCGCGCGGGCCAGGATCGGGTTCCAGACTTCGGCGGTCAGCTTGTCGGTCGGCTCGTTGAGGATCTCGTAGACCACCGCGCGCGGCATCCCACGGTAGCGCGTCGCGATCTGGCGCCAGAGCCCGACCAACCGATCGGCGTGCGCCTTGGGCGCCTTCATCATCGGCACGTAGTGGTGCAGATCGATGATGATCGCCAGATCGTTCGAGAGCGCCTGATCGATGGCCCAGTCCATCCGCCGCAAGAACGGTCGGTCGATGGCGTAGGGCGGGGTGGCGCTGGCGTGCGACGAGATGCGCATCGGCACCCGGACGTGATCGAAGCCGGCCTCGTGCACGACCTTGAAGTCGGCGGCCGACAGCGACCAGCCCCAGTCGCCCTCGTTGGGCGCGTCCATGGCGTCGCCGAAGTTCATTCCCCGTTTGAGCTCGGTGGTGGCGTGGGTCTGCGAGCGCCCGGTCTTGAACGCCTCGATCCGCTCGGCGGCGGTTCCGCAGCCGGCGGCCAGCCCGAGCGCGACGCAGGCGACGCCCGCCCGCGCGGCGATCGTTCGGGGCAGCCTATCCTTCGGTCGACTTTGTCTGTGCATGGGAGCGCCGAGTTTCCAGCAATAGCAAGGTCCGGGCCAGTCTGACGACACGCGCTTCGCGCGATTACGGGAATCGCGGCGGACGTGGTGCTCGGCGCGGATATCCGCGACGGACATCCGCGACGGACGTTTGTCTCACCCAATCTCCGCCCGAGCGGTCTTTCGGCGGGTCGAGGGGCAAGTTTGTCACGCCGTCGGGAAGTGAGGCGCGTGGCACTCAACTTGCTGTACGCTCCGGGCCATGACCCCCAATCAGACCCCGATGCGTTCTGGGAGCCGGCCCATGAGGCCCGTCGCGTTCGCGCTGGCCGCCGTTCTGACCGCTGGTGCCGCGGTGGTCGCCGGCTGTGCGGGCACCTCGGGCGCCGTGCGAGAGCAGCCGCTATCGCCCGTCGTGCCGCCCACGACGCCGCCGGCCCCACAAATCAATCCCTTTGCCGGCGCGCGCCTCTACCACAACCCGGACTACGTGCAGGCGGTGCAGGCGCTGGAGCCCAAGCATCCGGCCGAGGCGGGCCTCTTGAAGAAGCTCGAGGCGCTCCCGACCGCCATCTGGTTGTCCTCGATCGCCGACACCAAGGACGTGCCCCGCTACCTCGACGACGCGCTGGCGCAACAGAAGGCCGGCGGCGAGCCGGTGGTCACGACGTTCGTGCTCTACGATCTTCCGAACCGCGACTGCAACGCCCAGGCCTCCGCCGGCGAGCTGGACGCCACCCCGGCCGGCGAAGCGCGCTATCAGCACGACTACGTCGACGTGATCGCCGCCGCGTTTCGCGCGCACCCCGATCAGCGCATCGCGGTCGTCGTGGAGCCGGACTCGCTGGCCAACCTGGTGACCAACATGGGGACGCCCAAGTGCGAGGCTTCGGCCGACATCTACAAGCGCGGGATCGCCTACGCCATCACCAAGCTCTCGTTGCCCAACGTGTTCCTGTACCTGGACGCGGCGCACGCCGGTTGGCTCGGCTGGCCGAAGAACGTCGCCAAGGCCGCGCCGCTCTTCAAAGAGGTGCTCACTATGGCGGGCGGCGCGGATCGCATTCGCGGCTTTGCGACCGACGTCTCGAACTACGATCCGGCCAAGGACCCGACCGCGCCGAAACGGGTGGCCGCGTATCCCGCCAACGACGAGCTCGGCTACATCGACGATCTCGCCGCCGCGCTGGCCAAGGTCGGCATCGAAGGCAAGGGCTTCATCGTCGACACCAGCCGCGACGGCCGCGCCAACATCCGCACCGCCTCCGGCAACTGGTGCAACATCAAGGGAGCCGGGCTGGGCGAGCGGCCACAGGCCAATCCGGCGCCCAAGATCGACGCCTATCTCTACGTCAAGGTACCCGGCGAAGCCGACGGAACCTCTGATCCACAGGCGCCGCGCTTCGATCCCAACTGCGCCTCCGACGATGCGGCCCCGAACGCGCCGCAAGCGGGCAAGATGTTCGATTCATTTCTCATCGACCTGCTCAAGAACGCCAACCCGCCGCTTTGACCAATTCCCCGCGGTAGCCGGCCAGGCGTTCGGCGGGGTCGCAGGCGGCTCTCTGGGCTTGCCAGAGTGACCGTGTTATCAATTTGGGGCTGCACCCATGACCTGGCAGGGCGGGACGACGACGGTTACCGAGGCGGCCGCGGCCGCCGGCAGCGCCGCCGCTCCCGGCGCGGCGCTGGTCTGGCTTTTTCCGCGCACGGCCCCGCCGGTGGCGCTGCACTGGGACGGCACCGGTGAGCTCACGATCGGACGCGACGAAGCCTGCACGGTCCACCTGACCGGCAACGACGTATCGCGGCGGCACGCCGTTCTGCGCCACAGCCTCGACGGAGTGGGCGTCGCGATCGCCGATCGGGGCAGCCGCAACGGGGTCCGCGTCAACGGGCGCGCGGTCGCGGAGGCGCCGATTGGGCTCGGCGACGTCGTGCGGGTCGGCGGATGGGTCGGCGTCGTGACCGCCATGCCCGGTGACTTTGTCCAGATCGCGCCGGGCCTGTGGGGCGGCGCCGCGCTCCAGGCGGCCGTGGCGCCGCTTCGTCGGGCGGCCGCCAGCGATCTGCCGCTCGTGCTCGAAGGCGAGACCGGAACCGGCAAGGAGGTGGTCGCGCGGGCCATCCATGGCTGGAGCGGACGCAGCGGGCCATTGGTGGCCGTCAACTGCGCCGCGCTTCCCGAGGGTCTGGCCGAGGGCGAGCTGTTCGGATATCGCCGCGGCGCTTTCACCGGGGCCGATCGGGCCAGCGCGGGTTTCTTCCGCAGCGCCGAGGGGGGCACGCTGCTGCTCGACGAGGTGTCCGATCTTCCGCTGGCCCTGCAGGCCAAGCTGCTGCGCGTGCTCGAGGAGCACGAGGTCCAGCCGCTGGGGGAGACGCGCCCGGTGGCGATCGACGTGCGGATCGTCGTGGCGGGTCAGCAGCCGCTGCGCGAGGTGGTGCGGTCAGGTCGTTTTCGCGCCGATCTGCTGGCGCGGCTCGACGGGCTGACCGTGCGACTGCCGCCGCTGCGCGATCGGCGCGAGGACGCGTTGCCGCTGTTTTTCACCCTGCTGCAGGAGATCGGGTCCGGGCCACTTCCCGCCCTCGAGAGCGACTTCGCGGAGCGGCTGTTGTTGCACGATTGGCCGTTCAACGTGCGCGAGCTGGTCTTGCTGGCCAAGCGCCTCTTGACCCTGCACGGTGGTGAGGTCACGCTCCGCGCCCACCATCTGCCTGCTCGAATCGGCGACGCCCGGCCGGGCTCGTCGAGCGCGCCGCCCGTCGATCCGTCCGCGCCGTCCGCGCGGTCCATGCCGTCCGCGCGCCGGGCGCCTGAGCCCGAGCGGCCGGCCGCCGCGGAGCCGGTGGAGCTGCCGGCGCTGGTGGTGGCCCTGCGGACCTCGGGTGGCAACGTGGCGCGCGCCGCCGCGATGCTCGGGATCAGCCGCCAGCGCGCCTATCGCCTCATGGAAGGGCAGGCCGTGGATCTGGAGGCGCTGCGCAAGCCGGAGGAGCACCGGGATTGACGGCCCGTGCCGATAAGGCCGACCGGATCGGCGAGCTGGTCGGGTCCAAGTACCGAATCGTTCGCCTGCTCGCAGAGGGCGGAATGGGCGTTGTCTACGAGGCGCAGCACGCCGTCGTGCGGCGCCGCTTCGCGATCAAGTTCCTGCGCCCCGATCTGGCCGAGCGGCGCGACATCCTGGGCCGGTTTCAGCGCGAGGCGGAGGCGGCCGGGGCGCTCGAGAGCGAGAACGTGGCGGCCGCCGTCGATTTCGGCATCGTCCCGGACGGGACGCCCTACATCGTCATGGAGTACCTGGTCGGCGAGAGCCTCGGGGATCTGCTGCGGCGCGAGGGGCCGCTGGCGGTCGACCGCGCCGCCGATCTGGCCTCGCAAGCGGCGCGGGGGATCGAGATCGCGCACCGCGCGGGGATCGTGCACCGCGATCTCAAGCCTCAGAATCTCTTTTTGTGCCGACGTCAGGACGGGACGGACCTGCTCAAGGTGATCGATTTCGGGGTGGCCAAGCTGCAGGCCATCGACGAGATGAACGCGGCCACCCGGACCGGCGCGCTGCTCGGCACCGTGGCGTACATGTCCCCGGAGCAGGCCCGCGGCGACAAGATCGTCGATCACCGCTCCGACGTCTACGCGCTCGGCGCCATTCTCTACGAGATGCTCGCGGGACAGAAGCCGCACCCGGCGGAGTCGCACAACGCCACGCTTCACCACATCGCGACGCATCCGGCGGTGCCGCTCGCCAGCGTGCGGACGGGCTTGCCCGACGGGCTCGTCGAGCTCGTCGCGGGCACTCTGTCGTCGGATCCCGCTGCCCGGCCACCCTCGGCCGACGCCTTCGCGCTGGCGCTGATCCCCTTCGCCGGACGTCAGATTTGGCCGACCCCCAAGCTCGAGGACTCCGGTCCCACCCGCGTGGGCGCCGACCGTCGCGAGGTCACGCCACCGTCGGTGTCGGCGCGGTCCGTTTCGGGTCCGTCGCCCTCGCCAAGGCCGGTTTCGGCGGCGCGCGGCCCGCGGCTGGTTTGGGTGGTCGGCGCGGCCGTGGGGCTGCTCGCGTCGGTGGCGCTGGTCGTGGTCGTGGCGTCCCGGCGAAGGTCGACCTCGATCGCGACACCGGCGTCGGTCTCGGCGCCGACGGCTTCGGCGACGGCCACAACCGGTGGCGCCGAGCCCCCGCAGATGCGGCAGGCCCGACCTGCTGCCCCATCGGTTGCCGCGTCCTCGGGAACCGAACCTTCGACCCCCATCGTGCCAGCGTCGCCCGTCCGGGTGACGGCCGAACCCCCAACCTCGACGTCAACCGCGGCGGCCCTGGATCCGCGCGCGGCGTCGGGGGGCACCGACGGGCACGCCCCGTCTCGGACCGCTCGGCGACGCGGCAACGTGATGCCGCCGTCCCCCGCCACCGCGGCGCGGCCCACCGTCAACGCCAAGGCCGCTTCGATCACGTTCGATCAGGACAACCCGTACAAATAACGCTCAGTTCTGGAGACTGATGTTGTCGATGTGAAGCGTGCCGCCGGTCGACGCGCCGTCCGCCAGCCCCGGCATCACGACGAAGTGGATGCTGTCCAGCAACGCCAGGCAAGACTGGTTGCGCGACGTGTTCTTGAGGGTGAACCCGGACAGCGAGAGTCGCAGCTCCGCCCAGCCTGCGTTCAGCGTGTAGCTGACGGCCTGAACCGCCAGCGGATCGCTCGGAAACGCGGAGCAGCCGAGCTCGACCAGGAACTGCGTCGCGTCCGGCAGCGCGGGGATCGGCGGCGCAGCCGACTCGAGGATGGTGCTGAACACGAGCTGGGTGAAGCCCGTCACGTCGACGGTGCCGCTGACGGTGCGGGTGACGATCTCGGTGCCCGGGAACTCGCGAACGCCATCGAGCGGATCGTCGAGCGTGAAGGTCGACTCGAGGGCCTGCTTGTCGTCATCGCCGGGGTTTTCCAGCGCCAGATTGCAGGTGGAGGCGCCCGCGGCATCCGGGGCCGAGCCACCCGCATCGACCGCACCTGCGTCTGGCGAGCCCTTCTGGCCGCCGCTGATGTCGTTGCACCGCCAAGGACCGAAGCGGTTCCAGCTGGGCGCCGAGCCGTCCGCGAAGTCGTCGATGAAGCGTGGACCGGGATCGACCTTGGCGAGATCGACGCATGCGCCGAGGTCCAGCACCAGGACCAGCAGCGAGATCGGAAGGGCGGTCGGCGTTCGACCCATCTACCAGACCCCGTTCCAGGAGAGACCACCTGGCGAAGCGGCCACGAAGCTCGACGGTCGGTGGCCCCGGTCGACGTGCTCGCCATGTTTTCGATCGCTCCGCCAAAGGTAGATTCCGCCCGCGATCAGGCCCGCGCTGGCGACGGCCAGGCCGATAGCGAACGAGTTGTCGCGGCCCACGGCGTCGACGTGCTCGTTGTAGAGCACAGCGCGATCGTAATAGGCGGGCGTACCTTTCATCGGCGCGATGGCGGCCATCTCGGCTTGCGCGTCGTGATACTGCCCGCGGTTCCACAGATAGAAACCCAGCGCCGTACCGCCCAGCGCGACGCCGAGGCCCCCCAGGATGTACCCCACCGTCGAGGCGTGGACCGTCGGTGTCTCGAGATTGGCGGCCGCGTCCGAGAAGACCGGCGGTCCATCCAAAGAGAGGTGCGGGCGCTCCGCCGCCGGGGCCGACAGTGAGCTCTCGCAGATCACGATTGCCGCGACGCCGGCCGGAACCTCGAGACTCTGTTCCGCCGCCCGCCGTCCGGGACCGGACAGCACGAGTCGGTGCACGCCCGGCGAGACGGGCACCCCTCGGGCGGAGGCGGCCGGCTCGATGCGTCTACCGTCCAGCAGGAGCTTGAGTCCCGGTTCGGCGCAGCGCAGCGCCAGTGTGCCGGGCGCCGCGATGTTGGCCTCCGTGGTGGCCGCCGCGGCTGCCGCGACCGCTTCCCCCGCCGCCGCGCCCGCGGCCGCCCCGGCCGCACGGGCCGCCTCCGCTTCGGACGACAGATTGGGATTCGGCAACTGGGACCGCAGGACCGCGATCTGAATCTGCACCTGCCTCCGTCGCGGCGCGGGAATTCGGTCACCGCCGTCCTTCAGATAGCGCGACAGCGCCTCGATGGCTTGGGTCGGCTGCCCGAGCGCGATGTGGGCCTGGCCGATGTTGTAGAGCACCGCGAACTGGGGGCTGATGGCGTAGGCCTGGTTGAACTCGCGGAGCGCGCCGGCATAGCCATTTTGCGCGCCGAGGTCGAGCCCCCGCGCGTAGTGCGTCCGCGCCTCGACCCGCGGATCATCCGCCCGAGCGACCCGCGCGGCGGCCAGCATCGGGAGAGCGGCGAGGATCGCCTGCGTCACCCGCACGGTTCGCTTAGCCAGCATCGCGCAGGCCATCATACGGGTTCTCGCGCTCGAACGTGACGACAGGCGGTCGTCCGCTCGAAGTGTCCGTCCGGACGTCCACGCGGACGTCCGGAGAGCTGTCCGAACAGGCGTCTGCCCAGGCTTCCGTGGCCAGCCAAGGCCGGCGAGGTCGTGGGAGCTCGGACCTTTGTTCCGAGGTTACGACTCCGGTCCGCCGCCGCGGGTTGGCTCGGTCGTTGCTGAGTGTTGTTCGGCCGATCCGCACCCGCAACCCCCATGAGGCCGATCGAGATGCGAAAATCCAAGCTCCCCCTGGTCCTGTCGACGCTCATTTTGTCGCTGCCGCTCTTCTCCCCGCTGGCGCTCGCGCAGCAGGCAGCCCCCACCGCCGCGCCGGCGGAGGCGCCAATCGCCCCCGCCACCAGTCCGGGAGCGCCTGTTCCGGTCGAGCCGGCACCGGCGGCGCCGGCACCGGCGCCGAAGAAGGGGAGCGGCCCGGCGTTGGGGTTGAGCCCGGATGCGCCGGGGCAGGGCGGGGCGGCGGCGCTGGCGCCGTCGGAGGCGGAGCCGACGACGGATGAGGCGCCGACCGGGGAATGGAAGTTCGACGTGACGGGGTACTTCCGGGCGCCGTTGCGGATGTCGTGGGGTCCGCCGACGACGCCGGCGCCGGGCGGAGGCAACGCGGGGACGCAGTACCGCACGCCGCCGCTGGTGCCGGACGCGAACTACATCGACTGGCGTTACACCAACAGCTTCGTCGGTCCTTGGACCGAGCTCGACTTCCACTACGGCAACGACCGGGTGAAGTCGACGATTCAGATCGCCTCGTACAACCTGACGGACTCGGGGTACCGGCGGCTGGAGTCGAACCTGGGTATCAACGAAGCGTTTCTGACGCTGACGTACCCGGAGTTCATCAACGAGAACGGGCGGCTGACGGTGCTGGCGGGCGGGTTCACCAACCGCTACGGCGCGGCCGGCCGGTACGACGCGGGCAAGTACGAGACCTATCTGTTCGGCCGGACGCACATCGTGGGCGAGACGGTGACGCTCGACTACGACGTCAACGACTGGACCTTCGAGGGCGAAGAGGGCTTCGGTGGCAAGCTGGAGCCGATCCCGTTCTACGGCCCGCCGGAGGGCGCCGCCGCCAATGGTGGGAACGCCAATGAAGATCTGCCGACCTGGGATCCGTACCCGGGGATCGTGCCGCAGGAGTCGACGTTCGTGGCGCACGGGCACCTGGGGGCGATCTACAAGAAGGAGCTGATCCTAGGGGCGCACTACATCGACGTGTTCGCCAACGACAACGAGCGGGCGGGGTCGTACACGGG
>DASRLC010000489.1:0-6967 GCA_035648655.1 Polyangia bacterium | reverse complement strand
GCCATGACCTCGGAGTTGCCGGCGGCAGACGCGGGGGGAAGCTCCGTCCGCGACGCCGTCGGGTTCGCCGATGCGCGTCCGTCCGGCGATGCGACCACGGACGCTCCTTCGGGCCGCGCGCCCCGCCTCGGGGAGCTGATGATCGACGAGGTGCTGGTCAATCCGACCGGCGACGACCTGGGGCGCGAATGGATCGAGCTCGCCAATCGAAGCGGGGATTGGCTCGACCTGTCGGGCCTTCACCTGGCGAACGCGTCGGTCGACGTGGCCGTGGCGGGCGGCGCGATCCCGCCGGGCGGCCTGCGCGTCTTGGGCCAGTCGGCCGATCCCTCCAAGAACGGCGGCGCGCCGGTCGACGTGGCGTACGGCACCAAGCTGATCTTGGGCAATGCCGACGGCGAGGTTTCGATTTGCCTCGGTGCCTGCGCGTCGGGCCTGATGCTGGATACCGTGGCGTGGGGGACGCTGGACGACGACACCGTCGGACACGCATTGGTCGTGGATCCGCTGACCAAGGCGATCTGCGCGGCCAGCACCCCGTTCGGCACCGGCGGCAGCTTCGGTACGCCCGGCCTGCCCAATCCGCCCTGCGGCGAGGACGCCGGCGTCGGTGGGGCAGCCGACGCGGCCGTGCGGTGAAAATCTGGTCGCGGTCCGCACACCTGGGCGTTTCTGTTGCAGACTCACCGCTCGCGCCCTGCGCCGCGCCTCGACCTGACATGACCTCCGCCGCCGAAGCTCTCCCCATTCCACCGCTGGCGGCGCTGCTGCCGGACGCCGGCGCGGTCCCCGACGAGATCCTGTCGCGCTTCGTCTCTTTTGTGGCCGACGCGGGGCTCGAGCTCTACCCAGCCCAAGAAGAGGCGGTGCTGGAGCTCCTGGCGGACAAGCACGTGGTGCTCAACACGCCGACCGGCTCGGGCAAGTCGCTGGTGGCGGCCGCTCTGCACTTCAAGGGGCTCGCCGAAGGGAAGCGATCGTTTTACACCTCGCCGGTCAAGGCGCTGGTGAGCGAGAAGTTCTTCGATCTCTGCCGGCTGTTCGGGCCCGAGCGGGTCGGTATGCTCACCGGCGACGCCACCATCAATCGCCAGGCGCCGATCGTCTGCTGCACGGCCGAGATCTTGGCCAACATGGCGCTGCGCGACGCGGCCACCCAGGCCGATTACGTCGTGATGGACGAGTTCCACTACTACGCCGACCGCGAGCGGGGGATGGCCTGGCAGCTGCCGCTGCTCTGCCTGCCGCAGACCACCTTCTTGCTCATGTCGGCCACGCTGGGCGATCTGCGCGTCATCACCGAGGGCTTGGCCGCGTTCACCGGACGGCAGGTGGCGATCGTCCGCGGCCGCCAGCGCCCGGTCCCGCTGGAGTTCGAGTACCGCGAGACGCCGCTGCACGAGACCATCGCCGATCTGGTGACCACCGGCCGCGCGCCGATCTATCTGGTCAACTTCACCCAGCGCGGCGCCGCCGACGAGGCGCAAAATCTGATGAGCGTCGACCTGTCGACCAAGGCCGAAAAAGAGGCGCTGCGCGCCGCGCTGGCCGACGCGGCCTTCGACTCGCCCTACGGCAAGGAGTTCCAGCGGTTCCTGCGCCACGGCATCGGCATCCACCACGCGGGTCTCCTGCCAAAATATCGGCTGCTGGTCGAGCGGCTGGCGCAGCAGGGGCTGCTCAAGGTCGTCAGCGGCACCGACACCTTGGGGGTCGGCGTGAACATCCCGATCCGCACCGTGCTCTTCACGCAGCTCTGCAAGTTCGACGGTGAGAAGACCGGCATCCTGGGCGTGCGCGATCTGCACCAGATCGCCGGCCGCGCCGGCCGCAAGGGCTTCGACGAGCGCGGGTACGTGCTGGCGCAGGCGCCCGCGCACACCATCGAGAACAAGCGCCTCGCCGCCAAGCAGGCGGCCGGCAAGAAGGTCGTGCCGCACAAGCCACCCACCCGCGGCTACGTCCACTGGGATCGCGGGACCTTCGATCGCCTGATTGCGGGCACGCCCGAGCCGCTGGCCTCGCGCTTCGAGATCACGCACGGGGTTTTGCTCAACTGTCTGCAGTCGCGCACGCCGGGCGGCGGCTACAAGCGGCTGGTCTCGATCATCGGCCGCTCGCACGGGGGGCCGCGCGACAAGCGCAACGAGCGGCGCCGCGCGGCGGCGGCCTTTCGCACGCTGCGACACGCGCACCTCATCGACGTCGTGACGACCGAGGCGGTACGCGGGCGGGTGGTCGAAGTCAGCGGCGAGCTGCAGCGCGACTTCTCCCTCAATCAGACCCTGTCGCTGTATCTGCTGGAGGCGCTGTCGGTCTTGGATCGCGGGTCGCCCACCTACGCGCTCGACGTGCTGACGCTGGTGGAGGCGATCGTCGAGGATCCGGACGCGGTGCTGCGCAAGCAGCTCGATCAGGTCAAGAGCCAGCGGATGGCCGAGATGAAGGCCGCTGGCGTCGAGTACGACCAGCGCATCGCCGAGCTCGAGACGCTGGAGTGGCCCAAGCCGAACCGCGACTTCATCTACGCCACCTTCAACGACTTCGCCGAGCGCCACCCCTGGGTGGGCGAGACCAACGTGCACCCCAAGTCGATCGCGCGCGAGATGTATGAGCGCTTCACCAGCTTCGACGACTACGTGCGCGATCTGGGGCTCGAGCGCAGCGAGGGGGTGCTCTTGCGGCACCTGTCTCAGGTCTTCCGGGCGCTCGAGCAGACCGTGCCGGTGGCGGCGCGCACCGAGCCGGTGCTGGAGGTGTTGGCCTACCTGCGCTCGCTGCTGCGCGACGTCGACTCCAGCCTGCTCGACGAGTGGGAGGGACTGAGCGATCCGGAGCGCCGGCTCGAGAAGGCCTCGGCGCCGCGTCCGGTGGTCGATCCGGTGGCCGAGCGGCGGGCGCTGGTGGCCACCATCCGCGTCGAGCTGCACAAGTTGGTGCGCGCGCTGGCGCGGCGCGATTACCCGGCCGCCGCGCGCCTGCTCGCGGCGGGCGAGAGTGAGCCCTGGAGCGCGGAGCGACTGGCGGCGGCCCTGGCGCCGTTCTGGGCCGAGCACACCGCGCTGCTCACCACCCCGGAGGCGCGGCGCCCCGATCGAACCCACCTCGACGAAACGTCGCCGCGTCGGTTCCGCGCCCAACAAGTATTGGTCGACGCCGAAGGGGATGAGGACTGGTCGCTCGATTGCGTGGTCGACCTGACGGCGGCACGCGCCGACGGCGCCCCGATCCTCGATTTGCAACGAATCGGCGTTTAAGGCGTTTCGACGATCGGCGAGCCGGCCTGCAGGCCCGCTGGGGGATCGACGATCACGCGGTCGCCCACCTGGAGCCCGCCGCTCACCAGCGCCTCGTCTCCGAGATCGACCACCGTGACAGCGCGCGCCTCGGCCCGACCGTCTCGTCCCGCGATCCAGATCGATTTCTGAACGCCGCCCACCAACGCCGCGGCCGGCACTGGGAAGACGGCGTCGTAGCGCCGGCGTGCCAGGCGCAGAGGTTGGCCCGAGACCAGACCCAAATCGCCGGGGAGTCCGACCTCGACCTTGTTTTGCCCGGGCGAAATGTGGGCGGGGGCCTGGCAGTCGACGAAGCGCGGGCCCGCGGCGGGGCTCGAATCTGCCAGCGCCCGCGCCGCGCCCGGCGGCGGGGAGTTCTCGGCGCGCGGTCCGAGGCCGACCACCTCGACGCGGCAGAAGTCCAGCCGCGCCAGCGCGGCCTGGTCGTCGGCGTCCAGCTCGAAGGCTCCGTGCAGCAGATCGCCCTTGACGCGCGCGACGGGCGCTCCCGGCAGCACGGGTGCGCCAATCTTGGCCAGCGTCTCGACCACCTCGCCGGGCTCGCTCGCCGCCACCGTGAACCGGGCCAGGTTGGCGCGGCTCTCGGCCACCAGGCGCTCTTTTTCAGCCAGGCGCAGCTCGGCCAGGTGCAGCTCCGGCTGATTGCCGGCCGCGCGCATGCTGTCGCGCAGCTGCCGGTAGAATCCGACCCGTGATCGGTCGTGCGCCAGCAGCGTCTCGATCGCCGTCGCCCCTTGCAGCTTGCCGATGATATCGCCGGCTTCGAGCTCGGTGCCCGCCGGCAGGAGCTCGACGAGCCGTCCCGGTACCGCGAACGCCACCGTCGACGTCTCGTAGTCGGTGACCGCGCCGCGGCCGGAGAACCAGCGGTAGACGGCGCTCGGCTCGGGGCTCATCACGCGCACCCGCAACGCTTGCGGCGGCGTGGCGGGCCGGCGGTTCATGTAGAAGTAGCCCGCCAGCGCGGCGCCGATCCCCAACACCAGGATCAAAATCAGCACCGAGATGCGCGGGCCGCTCGACCGGTGCGCGCCGCCCCGCTGGGATTCCTCGGAAAACCCCGACATCACGACCGAATCCGGGGGCGGGGGTTGCCGCCGCTCGGCGATCCCGGCGGGCGCTGGCGCGGTGAATGGCCGCGGGGGCAGCGCCACGTCCAGCGGGGCCGATTCGATCACCGCCGCCGGGGAGTCGGGCGCCTGCAGGGCGCCGTCGAGGTCGACCGCCCAGCGCGACTTGGCCGATTCGCTCGCGTTCGCGGGGGCCATCGGCGCGGCGGGCGCCGGCGCAGCCGCCGTCGTCGCCGTCGGGGTCACCACCACCGGTGGCGCGGCCGGGATCGCCGGCGCGGAAGGCGCCGGCGCGGTCGTCGTCGCGGCCGCCGCCTCATCTTGCATGTCGGGCAGCATGTCGAGCGACGCGACGGGCGTACGGTCCAGCGAGGGGCCGGGCGCGCCCGCCAGCATGGCCGGATCGGGGATGAACTGCGCGGTCTTGGTTCCCTGGGGCGACATCCACTCGTCGGCGGCGCTGTCGCCCTCCGGCGCCGTCTCGGTGGCGGTCGCGCCGGTCTCCAGAAACCCCAGCTCGGAGAGCCGCCCGGAGAACTCGGCGATCCCCTCGTTCGTCAGCTCGACGCCATAAGTCTGCGTCGCCCAAGCGATCACCTGCGCCAGCGGTTGGCCGTTGAGCTGCAGCGCCAGCTGGTATTCGAAGTCGTAGAAGCGAAAACCGGCGCCGGTTTTGGCGTCGCTCACGTCGACGCACGGAACGCCGTCCGCCTCGGTGGTGGCCACCGTCAAATCCTGTCGGAATCGCGGGCTGGCGGAATCCATCTTCGGGCGAGCTTACAGGCCCGGTTCGGCCCCGAGCAACTTATAGTGGCCTGGCGCCACGCGCCCCCAATGGATGCCCCCAAGAGCTCACGCGCCTTCGTTTACCGGGCCGGCGTCCGGATCGCGGGGACCGTGGTCGCTTGTGACGCCTCGGCTGGCAGCGATCTGGTCTTCCTCTCCCATGCCGCGGTGCTCGGCGCGCGCGGCCGGCGGGCCTTGCCGCGCCTGGGGGGCGGGCGGCGGCAGATCCTGTCGACCGACACGACCCTATCGTTGCTGGGGCCGGTCGGCGATCGTCTGCGCGCGCAAGCCCTGATCGCGGCCTACGGGCGGCCTTTCGCTTTGGGCGAGACGCGCCTCGAGCTCTTCGCCTCCGGGTATCTGCCGGGCGCCGCATCGTTGCTCTGCGAGCGGGGCGGTCGCCGAATGGTTTACGCCGGCCCGATCGGCGAGGGGGCCGAAGTGCGGGCGGCGGACGCGCTCTGCCTCGACGCCCGCTTCGCCGCGCCCGGAATGGATTTCCCAGAACGCCGCGTGGCGGAGGACAACCTGCGCCAGATCGTGGCGAGTCTGCGGACGGCCGGCGATGCGCCGGTCTTGCTGGTCGAGCCCACCTGGCTGGCGCTGTCGCTGGCCGAGCTGCTCGGCAAAGACGGTATGGCGCTGCGAGCCCACCGCACGATCATGGAGGCCGCGGTCAGCTACCGGTCGGCCAAGCTGCCGGTGCCGACCCTCCAGCGGTTCGCGGGACGTTTGGCGTCGGGCGAGGTTTTGCTCTGGCCCGCGTCGGCCCCGGCCCCGTCGCACCTGGCTGGATCGCGCGCGGTCGGGCTGGTCTTGGTCTCGCCGCAGGCCGAATGGCCGACGGTACGCGCGCAGATCGCGACCCCGCGCGCGCTCACGTTTCCACTGGGCGCCGATCTACCGCGTTTGGTCGACTATGTCGCCGCCACCGGTGCCTCGGAGATCGCTCTCCTCGGCGCGCCCGGCGACGGGCTGGCTGAGCTGCTGCGCGGGCGCGGTCTCGACGTCTACGGTCTCGGGCCGCCCAGTCAGATCGATCTGTTCGCCGCCGCCTAAAATCGCCCCCGACGCCACGCGCATTGTCACTTCGGCCTCGAAGGAGTTAGATTTCAGACGTGTTCAACCTTGGAATGGGCGAGATCACGGTGATCTTGCTGCTCGCCCTGATCTTTCTGGGTCCCGCCAAGTTGCCCGATCTGGCGACCGGTCTGGGAAAACTCATCCGCGAGCTGCGTAAGGCCACCTCCGACATCAAGAACGAGATCACTCTCGATGACTCGTTCCGCAAGCCGTTCGAGGAGCTGCGCGATGCGGTGACGCTCCACCCCGACGAGCTCAAGCGGCGCGATCAGCTCAAGAAGATGGTGGACGAAGCGCGTCTGCGCGACGAGGCCGAGGCCCGCGAGGCAGCCGCGGCCGCGGCGTTGGCCGCGGTCCCCGCTCCCGGGGAGATCGGCGCGACCATGACCGAGCCCCTTTCGACCCCGGTGGAGGCGGCGCCCTTCGATGGCCAACCGCTGCCGCCGATACCGAACGCGATTCTTCAGCCGGCCGCGCCACCCGTTGGAACGGTCTCGGCGCGTCCGCGTCCGGCCACCGCCATCCTGGTCGGTGATGGTGAGGCGGTCGAGCCCACCAACTCGGCTGGCATCATGACCTCCGCCCCGCCGCCGGAGCACCCGGCGCCGATGACGCCGATGACCGGGGCGAATACTGCGCCATCTCCGACGCCGCCGAGCCCGCCGCGGGTGACGCCGCCGATCTCCGGCCTGGCCGGCGGTCGCGCCAACACGACCCAGAGCCTTTCGG
>DASRLC010000488.1:0-5467 GCA_035648655.1 Polyangia bacterium | reverse complement strand
CCCGCACCGCCCGCGCCTCCGTCTCCGCCTGCGGCCGAGCCGCCGGTGGTTGTCACGTCGACGGCCGTGTCGCCGCCGGCGTCGGTCACCGGCGCCACGAAGTCGGCGCCCAGGGTGGTGCCAAGGTGTAGATCCATTGGCGTCGGCGATCCGCAGGCGCCGCCGAGCGCCAACGCCATCGCCGCGACGGGAATCGCCGGCCAACCGAAACGCGTCGCTCGCACCATCGCGGTCGACCGTAGCAAGGTGGTCGCGCCGCCGCAACCTTCCGGGCCGAAACGACCACGGAGGGTCATGGGAAATCGTTAGGGACGGGCAGGCGACGCGGGCTATCTTCCCGCTCCATGATCGAACGTTCAGTCCTGGGTCGTCGGTTGGCAGCGGGCGTGGTCGGTGCGGGTCGCGTCGCGATACCGACCTCGGCCGCTCTTTCATCCACGCTTGCCACGCTTGCCACGCTGGCCACGCTGGCCGCGCTGGTATCGTGCGCCGGCAAGCAGCCGGGGCCGAAAACGCCCGGTACGGCGACCGTCGTCGCCGCCAAGCCGGCCGGTCCCGAGGCCGGGCCACCGGTCACGTTGCTGCCCGCGATCACCGCCCGACCGCTGGAGCTCGCCTCTGTCTCGATCGGATCGTTCGACCATCTGCTAGACAGCGGCGTGCGCCTGGCGAGCCAAGCGGTGCCGTTGCCGATGACCGCCAGCGGGCTGCGCGACATGCTGATCTCGCAAGCCGGGCTGCCACCCGAGGTGGCGACCGAGGTCGATCTCGCCAGCCCGACCGGCGCGGTCGTGGTCGCGCTCGACGACAAAGGGGCGACCGGCGCCGTGCTGGCCATCCCAGCGCGCGGACCGGCCGAGGCCGAGAAGCTCATCGACGCGCTCGGCAAGCGTGTGATGACGCGCGGTCCGATCACGCTGATCAACAACGGTTCGAAGTCGCATGGCTGGGTCTTCCGGGCCGGCAACGTCGTCGTCCTGAGCGACGAGATGGAGGCCCTCACGCGCGGCGCGATGCTGGCGCTCGACGCGCGCCGCGCCGGACCCGACGACGTGACGACCACCATCTACCCAGAATCAATCGCGCGCGCCCACGGAACCGACGTCAAGACCGCCATTGGGGCGCTCATCGAGCAGGCCCGCGCGACTCAGCGGGCCAGCAGCACCGGCGGCGTCGATTTGGGCGACGGGTATTTCTACGAGACGGCGGCCAAGATCATGGGACTTCTCGGTGACGCCGATCGGATCGAGATCGGCCTGTCGGTCGATCCGGCGCGCGGCCTCACGCTGCTCGGGCGGTTGTTCGCGCGGCCGGGCAGCGCGCTCGAGGCGACCGCCAAGCAGGTCACGCCATTCGAGCTCGACCCCGCGGTATTGGGGGGCTCCGGACCACGCTTCGGGGTCGGGGCCATGAGCCTGGGGTCGCTCTGGCTGAACATCCTTGGGCACTACCGGCAGCGGCTGGCGGGCGACAAGGGCAAGGGCGTCGGGGCGGCGCTCGCGTACTACGACGCGTTCTTGGCGGGGCAAGCCGGCCAGCAAACCGGCGCGATCTGGCTGCAGAAGGAGGCCCCGTACTTCAGCGGCGCGTTTTCGACGTCGCTCAAGGACGCGGCGACCGCCGCCAAGATCGGTGCCGCGCTCGGGCGCATGGACGCGGCGGCGATCTCGGCGCTCATGCGTGCGCAGGTGGGCAGCGCGGCCTCGCTCTTCGAGATGACCTCCAAACGGGAGACGGTCGGCAAGGTCAAGGCGATGCACGTCCGAATGACCGTCAAGAAGGGGCTGCTCTCCGACACCTGGAAGCGGATCTTCGGCGGCGGGTTGGACGTCTACCAGGGCCTGCTCGGAACCCGGATGGTCGGCACCTTCGGACGCGACGCGCGCGCGCGGCTCCTCGCGATCGCTTCGGGCAAGGCGCCGCCCGTCGAGACCACCGGCCCGTTCGCGGAGGCCCGCACGGCGGCCAAAGGCCGGGATGCCTTTTATTACGCCGATCTATCCCCCATCTTGGGCCTGCTGGGGGTCTTCAGCACCGATCCGCGGGCGGTGGCGCTGGCGCGGATTGGCAGCGGGCCGGTCCCGCTCGTCTACACGGCGGGCGGCGACGGCGTCGGGAAGATCTGGAGCATGGATCTGGTGTTGCCGGTGGTGGCGTTCAAGTCGGTGGGCGCCCTCATCGCCGCCGGCATGGGCGCGGGCGGCGGCCCGTAGTCGCTCGACCGCGGGGATCTAAAGACTTTCGAGCAGCGCCCTGACTTCGGCCTCGGCCGGCTTTCCCCGCGGCGTGTAGCCGGTCGAAGCGGGGCCGCCGTAGCCGTACCAGTTCCAGATGTAGACGCCGTCGAGCGATGGCGCTCCGGTCCAGACGCGGCGGAAGGCGGCGAAGGCCCGGCGCTGTTCGTCGAGATCGGGGGTGCCACCCGGAAGCTCGTCCCACGGCGCGGCGGTGGACCCCGCCCGCGAGCGGTAGCCGAGCTCGGTGAAGACGAAGGGCCGGGTCCGTCCGCTGCGCCAGGCCTCGATCTCGCGGCGCACGCGCTGCCAGCCGGCTTCCAGTGTGGCGTCGTCGGCGGGCAACTTGGCGTCGCGCAGGTTGAAGTAGGCGGAGACCCCCTCCTCGTCGCACAGCTCGAAGAGGCGCGCCTTTTGGTAGTGGTCCCAGTTGGCGGAGTAGACCAGCTTGCCCGGGAAGACGGCGCGCACCTGTTCGATGAGCGGCCGCCAATGATCGAGATCGCCATCCAGCGTCGACAGCTCGCTGCCGATTACCAGGCGCTTGGCGCCGGTCAGCGCGGCCACGCCGGCCAGATCGCCGAGCGCGTCTCCGTAATGGCGGAACCAGGCGTCGAGATCGCTCGGGGCCAGCGTGCCGCGCCATTCTCCCGCGCGGGGCGAGGCCAGCCGCAAGATGGGGAAGATGGTCACCTCCAGCCCGTCGCGTCGGGCCAAGCGGGCGGCGTCGGCGACCGCCTCCAAGGTTGGCGAGTAGCGGGTATCCAGCCCGATGTCGTGGCTGCTGCCGTCGGTTTGATAGAGGGGAACCACCAGCGCGACGTGGGTGGCGCCGAGCGCGACGATCTCCGCCAGCAGCGGCCCGTACGAGAAGCTGACGTCCTCGGCGAACATACCCAGCGCGACCCCTCGCTCGCGCTCGGCCGGGGGAGCCGGCGGCGGCCGAAGATCGAATAGGGGGGACGGTGCGGGCAGCGGTGGCACCGGCGCCGTGCCCGGCAGTTTGGGCGGTGGCGTGCTCGGCGAGACCCCGAGGCCGGTGAGGAGCAGGGCCAGGCCCGCGGCGGCGAGACGCGGCAAAGCGGTCAGCGCCCGCAGTCCCGCCCAGCGTTGCGCTTGGCGAGCTCGTCCATCAGGGGCGCGTAGAAAGCCATCATCGCGCGCGGCGAGATCGGCTCGCCGGTGGCCTCTTTGATCACCGCCCGCCAGTCGCGCGTCGCGCCCAGCGAGAGGATCCCTTTGAGGAAATCGCCCACCTCTTTGTGGCCCGAGTAGTCGCAGGACCGGACGTCCTGTTTGAGGATCTTGTTGCAGATGTGATCGTGGAGCTGGAACTTGATGAGCGTCGCCAGCGCGTAGTCGTAGTACTGCGCCGGGTCGTCGTTGATGTGGGTCTTGGTGCAGGCGTCGCACAGATCGCCCTCGCGCCCGCCCGGGGGGACCACACCCTGGAAGGTAGCGACGTACTCCCACCACTTGCTCTGCCACTCGGAGGGCGGCAGATCGGTCTCGTAGAGATCGCGCTCGAAGTGGCTCATTGTTCCGGCAGAGAAGGGCAGGAACACGATCGAGTCCAGCGCCGACTGCAGCAGCCAGCCGGTCGGATCGGGCTGCTTGTCGGCGGGCATCACGCCCACCTTCACCAGGTACGGCGTCTCCTGAGAGGCCAACTTGGCCAACTCGCCGATCCCTTCGTGAAAGGCGCGGTTGGCGCCCTCGCGCAGCAGGTAGGGGACCTCGGGGCGCGCGTAGGACAGGAAGTAGTAGATGTGGCCAAGCTCGTGGTGGGCGGTGCCAAACCACTGGTCGTCGGCCTCCACGCTCATGAGCGAACGGACGTCTTTCTCACGGTCGATGTCCCAGGCGGAGGCGTGGGCGTTTTTCTTGCGGGCCACGCCCGGCGGGACCGGGTAGAGATCCGAACGCTCCCAGAACGACGGCGGCAGCTTGGGGAAGCCCAATGAGACGTAGAAGTTCTCGGCGCTCTTGACGATGCTCTCGGGCGTCGCGCCCTTGAAGAGCGGATCGAGGTTGGCCGCTTCGACCAGCCCCGGCCAGCTCTGCGCCCAGCGGTTGGCGATCCAGTGCGCGGGGATCAGGCGCGGCGGCGGGCGCTTGAAGCGCTCGGCCAGGTCGTACTTGGCGAAGCAGTGCAGGGCGTCGAAGAGCGGTTGCGTCGTCCGGAGCGCGTCGTCGAGCAGCGACATCATCTCGTCGACGGTCATGCCGTAGTCGGCGACCTGCAGCGCGAAGTACGACCCGTAGCCCATCTCACGGGCCACCTGGTTGCGCAGCTTGACCAGCTCGACCAGGCCGGGCTTGAGCGCGCGGCCGATCTCCTTTGAGGCGTTCCAGACGCGCAGCCGCTCGTTCAGATCGCGCGACTTGCGAAGCACGTCGTCGATCTCGTTGGCGGTCGTCGGGCGCGCGCAGCCGCCGCCCTTGGTCGGCTGCAAACAAAAGGTGTAGCCGTCGAGGATGCTCGATTGGCGCGCTTCGGCTTCGACGCGCTTGCCGACCACTTCGGGAATGGTGCCGGGGCTCTCGGCGGCGCCCAGGAGCAGCTTGCGAAGTTGCCGCGCGGTGACTTCGTCGAGCTGGCGCTCGTTCTTGAGCAGCGCCTTGGTCTTTTCGATGATGAGCTTGGCGCCGTCCAGCGCCGCCAGGGCCTTGTCGGCGCCGATCCGCTGGCCGGTGTGCTCGGGGGTCACGTCGGTGGCGGCCTCCCAATCCGCCAGATTGGCGCTGGTGGCGACCGGGGCCAGCAGCCCGACCGTTTCGGTGATGAAGGCCTCCGCCTCTTTTTCGGCGGCGTTCGCTTTGCCCGGCTTTTTCTTGATGGTCGGGTTGACGGTCTTGGGGGCCGGGGCCTCGGCGGCGTTCGCCTTGGCGGAACCTCCCACGGCCCGCGCAGCGCCGGTCGCGATCAGCGCGCAGGCAACCAGACAGCCGGTCCATCGAATCGAAGCTCGCATGTTGGAAACGTACCTCAAGGTATCGGCCATAGACAGTCGAGTGGGTGCGTGGTAACTGACCCAATTCGCATGCGCTGGTCACTTTTTTGCGGGTTTTCACTGCTGCTCCTCGGTGTGTTCGGGGGGCTCGGTTGTCTGCAGACCGCCGGTGGGCGCTGCGTGCAGGACAGCGACTGCACGACCGGGCACTGCTCGTTCTACGGAGAGCAGTCCACCGCGGGCCGCTGCGTGGCCTCGGTCGTCGCGACGCCCCAGGAC
>DASRLC010000487.1:0-2119 GCA_035648655.1 Polyangia bacterium | reverse complement strand
GACGCCTACGAGTCGGGCGCACTTGGTGGCGCCGCCACCGTGCTGCTCTCCCAGGACCCGCAGGCCGCCCTGCGCGGCGCCGACTACTTGCAGCGGGTTGCGGATAACCGCGACCGCCAGCTTGCGCAGGCCACCAACGCGCGCAACGCGCTCGTCCAAGCGCAGGCGGCGGCTAACCAGGAACTCGCGAGCGTGCAGACGCTCCAGGCGTCGCTCCAGGCCGAGCAGAAGACGATCAACGCCCTGATTGGCAAGCAGCAGGCCGCACTCGACGCGACGCAGGCACAGGCTGCCGCTCAGGCGGCTGCTCAGGTCGTCGCAGCAACACAGGTGAGCCGAAGCCAGCCGAGAACCGCGTTGCCGGCGGCGAAAGCGAAGGCCGCGGCACCGGTAGCCAAGGTCGCGCCCCCCGTCGCGAAGGTGGCGGCTCCCGTCGCGAAGGTGGCGGCTCCCGCCGTCCCCGCCGTTGCAAGTATCAAGGCCGCCGCGGTGCTGCGGTACGCCTACGCCCAGCTCGGCAAGGCCTACCGCTATGGCGCGGCAGGTGCACGGACATTCGACTGTTCGGGACTCACGATGAAGGCTTGGGCAGCGGCTGGCGTCGCGCTCAGTCACAACGCGGCGGCGCAGTACTACTCGACCAAGCACGTAGCGAAGAGTGCCCTTCAACCCGGCGACCTGGTGTACTTCGGCCGCCCGATCCATCACGTCGGCATCTACATCGGCGGGGGCAAGTTCATCGAGGCGCCCTATACCGGCGCCAAGATCCGGATCTCCAACCTCAGCGCTCGCCACGACTACGCGGGTGCGTCGCGGCCCTAACGGCCTTCTGTCGACCTGCTTCAAGATCGGCCGCCCTACGATGACGACGTGACGCGCACGCTCGTCGTGACGAACGACTTCCCGCCGCGCGCCGGCGGCATCCAGTCCTTCGTCCACGAGCTCGTGGCTCGACTCGACGACGTGGTGGTGTACGCGCCGGCCTGGGACGGCGCGGCCACCTTCGACGCCGCGCAGGGATTCGAGGTCGTCAGGCACCCGTCGTCCCTCATGCTTCCTACCCGCGCCGTCTCGAGGCGAGCCGCCGCGTTGCTGAAGGCCCACCACTGCGAGGCGGTCTGGTTCGGCGCGGCTGCTCCCTTGGGCTTGCTCGCGCCGGCGCTTCGGCGAGCCGGCGCTGGCCGGATCGTGGCCACGACCCACGGCCACGAAGCGGGCTGGGCACAACTTCCGGTGGCCCGGCAGACCTTGCGCCGCATCGGCGACGCGGTCGACGTCGTGACCTACCTCGGTGAATACACCCGCGGCCGTCTCGAGCGTGCGCTCTCGACGTCCGCGCAGACGCGGCTTGAACGGTTGGCGCCGGGCGTGGACACCTCGTTCTTCAAGCCGGGTGCGGGCGGCGACGTTGTCCGCCACGACCTCGGACTCACCGATCGTCAGGTCATCGTCTGCGTGTCGCGCCTGGTACCCCGCAAGGGGCAGGATGTGTTGCTCCGCGCGCTGCCTGCGGTGCTGCGGTCGGTACCCGACGCGGCACTGTTGATCGTCGGTGACGGGCCTGATCGCAAGCGGCTCGAGGCGATCACTGATCGCGAAGGGCTGCGGGCCGCGGTCCGTTTCAGCGGACCTGTCGCGTGGGCTGACCTGCCCGCCTACTACGACGCGGGCCAGGTGTTCGCGATGCCTTGCCGGACAAGACGCAGGGGCCTGGACGTCGAGGGGCTGGGCATCGTTTATCTCGAGGCCTCGGCGACCGGTCTCCCGGTGGTGGCCGGCCGCTCCGGGGGCGCGCCGGACGCGGTGATTCTCGGGGAGACCGGGCAGCTGGCCGACGGTCGTGATGTTGCCGCCGTGGCGGGGTCGATCGGTTCGCTCCTGCGCGACCCTGGTACCGCGGCGGCAATGGGCGCAGCGGGGCGGGCGTGGGTCGAGCGAGATTGGACGTGGGACGCATCGGCCGCCCGCCTCGCGGGCATGCTGGGCGCGAAGGCGGCCTAGGCGCTGCCGACCTGACGGACGGCTAGCTGCACCAGCGCGCTAGGGCCCGCACGAGCTGCCGGCTTGGTTTGCCGTCGTTCCGTGGTCGACGGCGTTGCAGGTGTTCTGGAACTTGGAC
>DASRLC010000486.1:0-12455 GCA_035648655.1 Polyangia bacterium | reverse complement strand
CGCGCTCCTCTACGACCGACGCCGCAAACGCCGACGCTGACCGCCGATGTCCGCCAGCGCCATCTCGCCCCCAGACGCGACGCGGACCGTCGGTGCGCTCGCGCCCGCGGGTGGTCTCGCGATCGACCGCGCGCTCGCTCCGCTCGATCGGGTGCGGCGCGCGCTGCTGGTCGGCCTTTCGCGCTCGGCGGTCGTACGACCGCTCGTCATCGATCGCGACCAACGGATTCGTGTCCAAGCGGTGGTCGGTGCTGGCGTCGCCTTCGCGCTGACGCTGCTGGTGCCCGGCGTGTTGTTCGTCGTCGGCCCGGCGCTGTTTGGCGTCGCACACGTGGCGAGCGACGTGCGCTACCTGGCACTTCGGCGCGATCTGCCGCGCCGGTGGATCCTGGCGCTGGTCGCCGGCTGTCTGGCGCTGTTCGTCTTACGCGGGCTCGAAGCGACCTTCCCCGATCGCTGGCCCTTCGCCGCGACGGAGGTCGGCCTCGGCTGGAGCTGGGCACTCTGCGGAGTGTGCGCCGCCCTCGCCGCGTCACCTTCGCCGCGGTCGATTCGTCGCGGGCTGCTGGTGGCCCCCGTGATTCTGTTGGCGCTCTTCGCCGCGCTGGCGCGGCCACACTTGGCGCGGCTGATCTTCGCGCACCTGCACAACCTGGTCGCGATCGGTCTTTGGCTGCTGCTGTTTCGCCGTGGCCGGCGCTTCGCGCTCCCCGCGGTGGCCCTTCTCGCGCTGGCGGTTGCGCTCTGCGTTTCGGGCCGGGTGCTCCCGGCGGTTCACTTCGGCGGCCCCGGTGCCGCCCGCTTTGTCGACGAGATGGTGTTCGCCTGGCCAAGCTGGATGCCCCAGCGCACCGCGCTCGGACTGGGACTGGCCTTCGTGATGTTGCAGGCCGTCCACTACAGCGTCTGGCTGGCCTGGATTCCGCAGGAGGATTTGCGCGGTCAAGGCACGCTCTCATTCAGGATGTCGCTGCGGTCTCTGCAACGCGATCTCGGCCCCGTCTGGTTGGGGCTCATCGCGCTGGTCGCCGGCGCCGTGCTGGCGGCGACCTTCGTCGACGCGCACCGAACCCGCCAGCTCTACCTGTCGCTCTCGTCGTTCCACGGCTACCTCGAGCTGGCGGCCGGCGCCTTCCTGTTCGTCCGGGGCCGCTAACGCTCTCGATGCCGACGCCGCACGCCTGGCTGATGGCTTTTCTGGCGACGGTCGCCGTCGAGGTGCCGATCGTCGTCGCGCTGACGCGCGGTCATCCGATGCCGGCCTGGCGCCGCGCGCTGATCGCGGTCTTCGCGCAGCTCGTCACGCATCCCCTGGTCTGGTTCGTCTTCCCGCGCCTGATCGGCTTGACCGGCCGATCGTCGCTGGCGCTCTCGGAGCTGTGGGCCTGGCTGGCCGAAGCGGCGTTCTACGCCGTGGTCTTGCCCGGTCTTTCGTCGGCCCGCGCGCTCGGAACCTCCGCCATCGCCAACGCCGCCTCGATCCTGGTCGGGCTGATCATTTTCTAGCCACGCCGCGCGACGGAAAATCGGAACGGGCGCCGCCCGCGGACGCTCAAACCTTGGGCAACCACGCCGGCCCCGGCGTCCCCCCGTAAAAGCGCGTCAGCCGGCCGGCCGCCGCGCCCGCCCGCGGCCGTCCCGCGTCGTCCAGCAAGCCCAGAAACCGCAGCGCGTTGCGCCCCATCACGTCGGCGACCCCGTCGGGCGGCAGCAGAATGCCAAAAGTGCTGCGGAATTTCGCGACCGCCGCCTCGGAGTCCTGATCCAACGAGGACAGCCACCAGTCGCTGCCGTACATCAGGCGGCGCTTCACCTTCGGATAGCGCGCCATCACGTCCGAGAGCAACGCCACCAAGCGGACCGCGTAGGCGGCGTCATAGACCAACGGCGAGTTGGAGAGATCGGCGTAGACGTTCGGGTAGCGCTCGATGAGCGCCGCGGCCTGGTAGATCCACGCGCCGGCGGTCTCCTTGGGTGCGCCGTGGGCCGCCACCCCATAGTCGTGGCCGAAGTGTGCCAGGTTGAGGCGCAGCTTGGGATGGCGCTCCAGCACCGGCCGCCAATGCTCGGGCGCCACCAAGGTGTGCAGGCCCAGGCCGTATTCGTTGGCGGCGCTGGCGTGGGTCATGATGGGGATCTCCGCCGTCTCGCAGTAGGCGTAGAGCGCCGCCAACGCACCGTCCAGCCGTCCGGCGAACGGCAGATGCGCCCGCAGGCGAACGTTGTCCCACGGCGCGAAGCCCACCGGCGGGTAGAGCTTGACCCCCAGGAAGCCGCCGACCTCCACCGCGTAACGAACCAGCTCCAAGGCCGGGCTGGCGGCGCTCGGCGGCGCGGGCGGCGGCAGCGGCGGCGCGCCCGCCGCTCCGCCCGCATGCGCCACGGCACCCGTCGTCGCCATCGGGGTCGGGCGCCCCGCGTCGACGTCGCGCCGCGGATCAAAAGCCACGAAGGGGTGAAACCGCGCGTCCGGCCGTCCGACGAGCCCGCCGATCGACAAGCGCGCGATGGCCTCCTGGATCAGGACCTGCGTCCAGAGCGGCGTGGGCGCCCGATCCTCCGACCAGGCGTCGTAATCGACCAGGGCCGGCGTGAACAGCGCCACCGATGGAAAGGTTTGGGTCAGGCTGGCCGAGATCATCGCGCGCGGGTGCGCGACCAGGTACAGCGCCTCGATATAACGCGCCACGATCCGCCGCTGCTCGGGACCGACCGTGAACGGCAGGTGACGGGTCAGCTCGCCCAGCAGCGTCTCCAGCCACGACGGCGGCAGCGGTGGCACCGGACCCACGGCGTCGCGCCCCGGGCGCGCCAACCGCGCGCGCAGCTCCGCCAGCTCCTCTTCGCCGGTCGGCGCCGCCGCGTTGGGCAGCTTGGCCACGACCCCCACCAGCGTCCGCACGATCAGCTCGGGCCAACGGGTCAGCAGGCGCGACAGGTCGGAGAGGCCCGGGATGTAGTGCGCGACGAAGCCGACGATGGGCAGATCGGCCGCGCAGAAGGTGTGACAGTGAACATCGACGTCGATGGCGATCGCGGGCGGGATCGGCATCGTTTGGGGCAGAGCCGCGCCCATCGCCGGCAGCCCCAGGCCGGTCAGCGACGCCGCGCCGGCGCCCCCCAGCAGGAGATCCCGCCGACGCGGACGCCGCCCGACGCAAAGTTGGCGTGCCACTCAGAGCACCAGCTTGTAGCCCGTGCCGTAGATCGTGATGATGTGGTGGGGCTTGGCGGCGTTCTCCTCGATCTTCTTACGCAGCTTGACCACGAAGTTGTCGACGCTGCGGGTGGTGGCGTGGCCGGAGACGCCCCAAATCTTCTCCAAGATCTCCTCGCGGGTGACCGGCTGCCCGACGCGCTCCCAGAGCAGCCGCAAGAGCTCGACCTCGTAGAACGACAGCGGGTAGGTCTTCCCCTTGCGGCGCAGCTCGTGCTTGCGCGGATCAATCTGCGCGGCGCCGATCTGGATCTCCTCGTTGGGGACCGCCACCCGGTGGAGACGCCGGAAGATGGCGTTGATGCGGGCCACCAGCTCGCCGACGGAGAACGGTTTGGTCACGTAGTCGTCGGCCCCCACGTCGAGGCCGCGGATCTTGTCGGTCTCCTGCGAGCGCGCGGTCAGCATGATGACCGGCAACAGCGGATGGGTCGAACGGATGTCCTCGCAGACTGAGAACCCGTTGGCGTCGGGCAACATGAGATCGAGCAGCACCAGATCGGGCTGGCGCTCGCGCAGCAGGCGCACCCCCTCGCGCCCGAGCCCGGACGACAGGACCTCGAACCCCTCGAACTCCAGGGCGTCGCGCAGGCCGCGCACCAGATCGGGCTCGTCCTCGATGACCAGGATCCGGCGGCGCGCTGCGGCGCCCCCGATCGAAAACGGCGCGCCGCTCACGGCGCCCCCCGTTCCTCGGGCGCCGGCGTCATGACCGGCGCGACCGGCACGTAGACGGTGAAGGTCGAGCCGCGCCCCGTCGCGCTCTCGACCTCGACCCGCCCGCCGTGCGCCTCGGCGATGTATTTCACCAGCGCCAGGCCGATGCCGCTGCCCCGGACGTTGCGGGTCCGGGCGCTCGTCGCGCGGTAGAAGCGCTCGAAGATTCGCCGCTGTTCCTCGGGCGCGATCCCGGTGCCGTGATCGGCGACGACCAGCGCCACCGCGCCCGGCGCGCGCCGCAACCGGACCCACACCTCGCCAGCGTCCCCGCCGTACTTGACGGCGTTGTCGACCAGATTCAGCAGCACCAGCGTCATGGCGTCTTCGTCCATCCGGACCGGCGGCAGATTGGGCTCGATCTCGGTCCGCAGACGAACCTTCTCCTTTTCGAGGCGGTGGCGAAACACGTCCAGCGCGCGGTCGACCACCTCTTCCAGGTGCCCCTCGGTGAAGCTGTAGCTGGCCTTGCCGCGCTCGAGCCGCGCGAAGTCGAGCACGTTGTCGATGAGGTGCGCCAGCCGCTCCGATTCGCGCGTGATGATGCCGCCGTACTCTCGCGCCATCGGTTCACCCTTGTGCTTGCCGGTCGCCAGCAGCTCGCCGAACATCCGGATCAGCGACAGCGGCGTCTTGAGCTCGTGCGAGACGTTGGCGATGAAGTCGCTCTTCATCTGCGAGGCGCGCCGCTCGGCCCGCACCGACAGCCACACCACGGCCAGCCCCACGGCGATGATCACCGTCGAGACGGGGACCAGCAAAACCCCCAGCAAGCGTTCGGTCTCGGCCTCGGCGCGCAGCTCGGCCACGTTGCGCGGCGTGATCTGGATGCGCCAGGCGTAGAGCGTCTTGCCGAACGAGGCCTCATATTGAAAAGGGGTCGGCGGCTGCGGCTCGCCGTAGACCGCCCGCGCGACCTCGTCGAGGATCACGACCCGCCGCTTGCCGGTCACGACGTCCATCTCGTCGGGGATCCACCCCTTCGCGATGAGCGCCAGGTCCAGCTTGGCCGCCACGTAGTAGTCGTGCCCGTCCTCGGTCTTCTTGGCGGCGTAGGCGATCAGCACCGACTTGCCCTCGAAGAGCTGGTGCAGGTGGCGAAAGTTGCCGGGCTGATCCGGCGTCCAGGGCTGAAGCGACTTCCATTCGAGCCCCTTGACGTAGCTCTGCCAGCGGTCCATCTCGCGCCGGCTGGCGTCGGGGGGCGGATAGAGCGACCGGATCTTGAGCCCCTCGTCGAGCAGCGCCACCGACTCGACGCCGGGCGGCAGGACGACCTTGGCGGGCGGATCGGCGCTGGCGTCGTCCCACTCGACCTCTTCGAACAGCTCGCCGTCGGCCTTGTCGATGCGATCTTGCACCTGCTCGACCAGCAGGTTGGCGAGCTGCTGGTTCCCCTCCATGAGCGAGGCCTTGCTGCGCACCGAGGCCGCGACGGCGTACCGGTAGCCGTAGTAGGCCAGCGCCACCGCCGCCCCGATGATGGCTGGGAAGACCACCGCCAGGATCACCGGAATCAACGAAATCCGTGCGCCTTGGCGGGACATGACGGGATCATATATGGGACCCTGTGGTGGCCATGCCCAAAATCGAGCGGCATTTCTTCGTTTGCGGCAACGCCCGCCCGGTGGGCGCCAAGCCCTCCTGCGGCGCGCACGGCGCGGCAGAGATCCTGACCGCGCTGCAAGAGGGGCTCGGCCGCCATCCGGAGCTGTGGGGACGAATCGCCATCACCCCCTCGGGCTGCCTGGGCCCGTGCTTCGAAGGGCCGACCATCGTCGTCTACCCCGAGGCCGTCTGGTACGTGGGCGTCACGCCGGCCGACGTGCCGGAGATCGTCGAGAGCCACATGCGCGGCGGCCTGCCGGTCGAGCGGCTGGTGCGTCGCGACGACTGAGCGACTGAGCGACTGAGCGACTGAGGTCAGCGCGCGCTAACGGAGCAACGATTGGTTCCTGGCCGCGTTGGCCTGGGCGGAATATTCGTTGCGCGCGTTGCGAATCTCGTCGCGGATGTCCTTCAGAATCCGGACGGCGTCGTCTGACTCGCCCCTCGACGCCACCGCCGTCTCCATCAGAGCTTGGCGGGCTCCGAGTCGACCGGCTCGGCGTGGGAGGCCTTGTGAACGTGCGGCCGGGGCGCCGCCTTGTGCTCCAGGGTCAGCTCGATGGTCTGGTCGTCGTCCAGCGAGACCGCGTGCAGATTGGGCGAAAAGCCGTCCTTTTCCATCCGGATCTCGAGCGTGCCGCCGCGCGGGCGCGTGAGCACCAGCGGCGTCGTGCCCAATACCCCGCCGGCCACCGCATCGACGACGTTCGCGCCGGGCGGATCGGACTCCAGCCGGACGGTGACCTTCTTCGGCACCGCCGGTGGCGCCGACACCGCGGCCGGGTGCACCACCACGGGTGTCTCCACGCGCTTGGCAGCCACCACGGGGGGCGGCGCGACCTTGGAAGCCTCGTCTCGCACGCCGACCTTCTCGCCATCGCGGAAGATGAAGACGCCCGCCGCCGCCACGGCCGCCGCCACGCCCAGCACGATCAGGACGCCTTTGCCTTTGCGCGGGGCGCCGGCGGGTGGTCCCACCCGCTCGCCGACCCCCGTCGTGAACGTCGTGTCGTGCACCTTCGGGCTCGGCGGCGCGGATCCGCGGGGCCTGGTGACGGCGATCGGTCCCGTCGGCGCCGGCGTCTTGCCGCCCAGCTCGGGCGACGAAGGAACCGCGCCGCGCACCACGAATTGCGTCCCCCCCGAAGCCTTGAGCGCCGCCTGCACCTGCGCCATGTTCGGAAAGCGATCGTCGGGATTCTTGGCCAGCATCCGGGCCACCACCGCGTCGATGGCCGGCGAAATGTCGGCCCGCTGCGACGACGGCGCCGGCGCCGCGACGTTGAGGTGCATGTTCACCAGCTCGCCGAACCCCTCCGACACGAAGGGCGGCTGGCCGACCAGCATCTCGAAGAAGATGATCCCCAGCGAGTAGATGTCGCTGCGGTGATCGACAGCGCGCGTGCCGCGGCACTGCTCGGGCGACATGTAGATCGGCGTCCCCATCAGGGTGCCGGTGCGGGTCTTGACCGAATCGCCGGTCGATCCTTGTTGCAGCTTGGCGATGCCGAAGTCGAGCACCTTGATCCGCTCGCGCTCCGGCTCGTGCGGGTCCGGGATGACGAACAGGTTGTCGGGCTTGAGGTCGCGGTGAACGATCCCCTTCTTGTGCGCCGCCCCCAGCGCCGAGGCGGTCTGGTACGCGAACTCGACCGCGGTCGGGATCGCCAGCGCGCCCACCCGACGCAGACGCGTCCCCAAGCTCTCCCCCTCGAGCAATTCCATCACCAGGAACGGCGTCCCGTCGGCGATGGTCCCCGAGTCGAGGATCTCGATGATGTTCGGGTGGCGGATCGCGTTGGCCGCCCGCGCTTCGTTCAAGAAGCGGGTGAGCAGCCCTTCGTCACGGATGTAGTTCTTGTGCAGAACCTTGACCGCGACGCGGCGGCCGATACCAGGATGCTCCGCCAGGTAGACGGCGCCCATCCCCCCTTCGCCGAGCAGCGAAACCGCCCGATAGTTGCCGAACTGCTCTCCGATCATGAGCGCCCCCGATGGTAACCGACCGGGCCTGCGACGGCCGGAATTTTTGTGCCGCCAGGACGCGCGCGGGCGGCGAGAGCCTGCCGAGGTTTCGAGCGTCGGGGGGTTGGCGGGGCCGGTTTCGAGGCCGATTTCACGGTCGATCTCACGGCCGGGGAAGCGGGTTTTCGCAGCAAGATCTCGACGTTTCCCGCGCGGACCAAATCCGGGAGGCGGCCCACGCGGACAAACCCCAATCGTCGGTAGAAACGCAGCGCGGCGCGATTGTTCCCGTCGCACGACACGAACAGCCAGCGCCGCTTCGAAAAGACCTCGGCCGCCACGTGCTCGACCAGCGCCCGGCCGAGCCCTTGCCCGCTCGCCTCGGGGCGCACCGCCAGCAGCGCAATGAATCCGCCCAGCAGAAAACCGTCGTCCGCCACCACGACCGCCTGGGGTGCCGCGCGTTCGCTCTGGGCGATCCAGACGCACCTGGCGGCCGCCTTGCGCGCTAAGTAGCGTCCCAGCGCCTCGGGTCGATAGCCGAGCGTCCGCCAGGGATCCATGGCCGCGATCCAACCGGCCTGGGCGCGGGCCAGGGCCGCGGGCGGCCGTGACAGGCGCAAGCCGCCGGCCACCCTCAGGGTCTCGCCGAGGTGGTCGGCGCCACCGGAATGGCCACCGCGGTCGGCGTAGCCACCGTCGTCACCGTGGGGACGGCGCCCGGCTTGAGCAGCGTCGAGAGCGGCACCAGACGAAATCCGCGCGCGCGCAACCCCTCCAAGATGGGCAGCAGCGCTTCGTGGGTCTTCCAACCGCGCCCGTTGATGTGAAAGATGATGACCGATCCCGCCCGGGCCTGGCCGAGCACCGCGCGGATCATGTGGGCGGTGGTGATCTTGGCGCTGGGATCGCCCGAGACGACGTCCCAGGTGACCGTCGGCAGCTGCCGCCCTTGGACCGTCTCGAGCACGCGCCGGTTCCAATCGCCGAACGGCGGCCGAAAAGCCACCGAGTGGCGTCCATATCGCGAGAGCGCGGCCTCGGTCTGATCGATTTCGTCGTTCATCCGCGCCACCGAGAGCTGGGTCATGTGCGGGTGGTCGTACGAGTGGTCGCCGAACTCGATCAGCGGATCGTTGGTCAGGTCGGCCATCGCCTCGGGGTGGGTGTCGACCCAGCGGCCCGAGACGAAGATGGTGGCGGGCACTTTTTGTCGCTCGAGGATCTCGAAGACGTCGCGATCGAACCCGTACCATCCTTTGCGCGTGGCGCAGGCGTCGAAGGTGATCGCCACCTCCCGGATACCTGGGTCGCCGCGCGTGAACGGATGCCGCTGGGTGGCCAGCGAGACGGCCGGGACCGGCGCGGCGGACGCGGGCACAGCGGGCCTCCCGCCAACCGGCGGGGAAGTAGACAAGAAGGCGAACGCCAGCGCGATCCCGAAGCCCATCACTCCAGATCCAGGAGCATCACGATGGCGTCCTCCTGGTCCTCTGCGTAGTAGTTGGGGCGAACGCCGACCACCCGAAACCCGAACCGGCGATACAGACGCGCCGCGGCCGTGTTCGAACGCCGAACCTCCAGCGTCACCACCCGGCAGGCGTGGCGGCGTCCGAACTCGATGATGTGCGCCAGCATGCGCGAGGCGTGCCCGGCCCGGCGGGCTACCGGATCGGTCGCCACATTGAGCAGGTGCACCTCGTCGGCGACCAGCCAGTAGTTCCCGAAGCCGAGCACCGTGCCCCGGGCCGCTTCACGCACCACGTCGACGTGGGCCCAATCGCGCGCCATCTCCTCCAAAAAAATCTGTCCCGACCAGGGCGAGCGGAAGGAGAGTCGCTCGATCTCCACCACCGCGTCGAGATCGCCCAGCCGCATCGGCTCGATCTGGAAGGCGGACTGGGCCTTGCTGACCGCCATCAGGGCTCCTCGACCTCCGGTGGCGCGGAGGTCGAATCGCCAGGAGGCGAGCCAGCGGCGGCGGCCGCCGCCGCCTCGAAGATGGCCGCCCACAACGCCGGCACCCCCTCGCCGGTCTCGCCCGAAATCATGATGGGCGCCCGGCCGCCGAAGGTCTTGCGGCAGCGCTCGCGCAAGAGGCCGCGCTCGGTCGCCGAGAGCTTGTCGACCTTGGTGAGCACGATCTGCGCCGGCACGTGCTCGGTCCCCAGCCACTCGTAGAGCTGGCGCTCCTCGTCCTCCACGCCCCGCCGCGAGTCGATCAGAATCACGAACAGCGCCAGCGAGGACCGGACCCGTGTGTAGCCCTCGATGAGCGGCTGCCAGGTCTGCCGCTCGGAGCGCGACACCTGGGCGTAGCCGTACCCGGGCAGATCGATGAGCCGCAGCTCGGAGAGCGGCGCGGCGCGACCGAGGCGCAGCGAGAACATCACCAGGCCCCGGGTCCGCCCCGGGGTCTTTGAGGTGCGCGCCAGCCCTTTGCGACCCGCCAGCCGGTTGAGCAGCGTCGACTTGCCGACGTTGGAGCGGCCGGAGATGGCGATCTCCGGCGGGCCCGGCGCGGGCATCCCGCCCAGATCGCGCGCCTCCGCCACGAAGATGGCGTCGACGACGTCGGGGACGAATCCAGAGGGGCGTTCGCGGGTCACGTCCGTCTAGGGTAGCATCGGACGCTGTGATTCGCGGCCTCAAGGTCCTGGGGCTCACCGGGGGCATCGGCACCGGCAAGTCCACGGTGGCGCGGATGTTCGCCGAGCGCGGGGTGCCGGTGGTCGACGCCGACGCGCTGGCCCGCGAGGTGGTGGCACCCGGCCTACCCGCCCACGCCGACATCGCGGCCGCCTGGCCCGAGGTGCTGGGGGCCGGCGGCGCCATCGATCGCCAGCGCCTGGGGGACATCGTGTTCACCGATCCGGCGGCGCGCGCACGGCTGGAAGGAATCACCCACCCGCGCATCCAGGCGCTGGCGGCCGAACGTCTGGGGACCTACGCCGAAGCCGGCCATCGGCTGGCGCTCTACGAGGCCGCGCTGCTGGTCGAGAGCGGACGCTGGCGGGAGCTCGACGGGCTCATCGTGGTCACCGCCTCCGAGGCGACGCAGATCGCCCGGGTTCGGGCGCGCGACGGCCTCCGCCGAGCCGACGCCGAGGCGCGGGTGCGGGCCCAGCTCCCGTCGAGCGAGAAAGTCCGGCTGGCCACCCACCTCATCGACAACGACGGCGGCCTCGACGCCACACAATGCGCGGTCGAGGACCTGTTGCGACGCCTGCGACCGGATCCAGCGTCAGGCTAAGTTCGGCTCGGGGTAACCACGGCCGGGCTTGGCGAACAGATAGCCCTGGCAGAGATCGCCGCCCAGGCCGATCAGCATGTCGCGCTCGGCGACGGTCTCGATCCCTTCGGCCACCAGCTGGATGCCGAGCTCGGTGCACAGCGCGATGATCGACCGCACCAGCTTCTGCTTCACGGCCGAGCTGTCGATCCCGCGCACCAGCGACATGTCGACCTTGACCACCTCGGGCTCGAGCTGGGCGAAGCTGGTGAGCCCCGCATAGCCCGCGCCGAGATCGTCGATGGCGATCCGGTAGCCGAGCGCGCGCAGCCGCATGACGCGCGACTGCAGCTCGTGGATGCGATCGAGGGCCGCGCGCTCGGTGATCTCCAGGACCACCTGCGGCGCGAAGGGCGTCAGCGCGCCGTCCTCGGCGTAGAGCTCGGGATCTTCCAGATCGGCCGGGTGCAGGTTGACGAACAGCAGCGCGGGCGGCGGCGTCTCACGGAGCAGCACGGCCACCTTGCGGCGAATGATGCGCCCCAGCTCGGCGGCCTTGCCCAGCCGCTCGGCGGCGTCGAAGAAATCGATCGGGCTGCGCAGCGTCGGCTCGTCGGTGCGCAGCAGCGTCTCGTAGGCGAAGATCCGGCGACCCGACCACGAGATGATCGGCTGCGCGGCCACCCAGAGCTTCTCGACCGCCGACGCGAAGCGCGCCTCGAGCCCGGCCCGATCGCCGATCGGTTTTCCCTCCAGCTCGTGCACGGCGGCGGCCTCGCGGCGGACGCGCGCCAGCCGGTGCACGCGCACCGCGCGCCCCACGACTTCCAGCATGGCGTCCGGCGCCACCGGCTTGAGTAGGTAGCGAAAGGCGCCGTACTCGATGGCCGCCAGGGCGCTCTCCAGCGCCGGGCTGCCGGTCATGAAGATCATCGGAACGTCGAGATCGCCCTCGCGCACGGTGCGCAGCAGCGCCAGGCCGTCCATGTCGGGCATCGCAATGTCGCTCACGATCACGTCAAAGGGTGTGGCCTTGGCCATCGCCGCGGCCTCGCGGCCGTCGTGCGCGACGCTGACTTTATATCCCGCGGCCGCGAGCGCACGGGCGTACCCGCGGGCGGTGACCGGTTCGTCGTCGACGACCAAGACCTCCGAGGGAACGGCGGCGTTCTCACCTGCTGCGATCCCGGGGCCCATCGAAGCGGCCGCGGTGGCTTTGCCCTGCATCTCCTGACTCCTCGGCTGCGCGACGGTCATTCTTTAACTATCTGTCTCGCCCGGCGTGGGTTTCAGATCACGCGGATCGCGCCGGCGCGGATCAGGCGGGCCGCGATCCGCAACGCGTCGGTCGATCCCAGCCCCGATCCGTCGAAGAGCGCTTCGAGCGTGTGCTGCCCATCGATGCGCGCGACCAGCGAGCGTTCGCGCTCACCGAGCCGGGCGCGCGCGATCTCCTCGGCGCGCGGCGCCAGAACCGGCACCCCGCCGAGCGGACCAACGTAGGCCGCGAAGACCCGCGCCAGGAGCGGGCGCGCGGGCTCGATCACCTCGACGATGCCGGGCGGCGGCGCATCATCGGATTCTTGGAGCGCCGCTTCGGCGGCGGTCACGGCGGCGGTCAGGTCACCCTCGTCGAGCGCGCGGCGCGCCCCATCGATGAGCGCGGCGGCGCGCTGACGGCAGAGCGCGATGCCGGCCTCCTCCGCGGCGTTCGGT
>DASRLC010000485.1:0-11917 GCA_035648655.1 Polyangia bacterium | reverse complement strand
GTATACCGGCGCGGTGAGCGCGGCGGTCGGCGTGGCGGCCTTCGTGTTCGCGCCGCCCGCCATCCTTCACGACGCGCCGGCGTTGCGGGCCGATATGGCTGAGGCGCGCGCCGACGCCGACCCCGGCGTCTGTTCGCTGCTGGCCGGCGCCGAAGCGCGGTTGGTCCACGACGCCCAGGACGAAGCGCGGCAACGGCGCTGGTACATCCACGCCGGCAACTTGGTCTTCAATGCCGGCCTGGGCCTGTTCCTGGGCCTTGGCTACCACCACTGGAGCGGCGGCGTCATCAACGCGCTGGCCGGCGCTGCGGTGGGCGAGGCGCTGATCTTCACCTCGCCGACCGCCACCATCGACGACCTGGCGGCATACCGCAGCGGCGCGCTCTAGGCCCCGCCGCGACGCGCTTGGCACCGGCGCGGCGATGATTACCATGTCGCGCGACATGTCTTCGATTGGTGCGCCCGAGGGCAGCTCTTCCCCCGACGCCGTCCCCCTGACCGAGGTTCTGATTGTGGGCGCCGGACCGACCGGTCTGGTGTTGGCGCTGGGGCTGAAGCGCCTGGGGATCGGCGTGCGGATCATCGACCAGGCGGCCGAGCCGGGCACCACCTCGCGGGCCTTGGTGATTCACGCGCGGACGCTGGAGCTTTATCGCCAGCTCGGCCTCCACGACGAGGTCGTTGGGCGGGGCCTGGAGTTCGCGGCGGTCAACCTGTGGGCGCGCGGCGAGCACGCGGCGCGGGTCGTCTTCTCAGATCTCGGACGGGGGCTGAGCCCGTTTCCTTTCATCCTGATCTTTCCCCAGGACCAGCACGAAAAGCTGCTCATCGAGCACCTGCGGCGCGCGGGGGTGGAGGTCGAGCGCCGCACCCGCCTCACCGGCTTCGAAGAGCGCGGCGATCAGGTGGTCGTGCAGATGGAACGCGACGGCATCTCGACCACCTGTCGGGCCGCCTATCTGGCCGGCTGCGACGGCGGCCATTCGCAGGTCCGGCAGACGCTGGAGTTCGGCTTCCCCGGAGGCACCTACGAACGTGTCTACTACGTCGCCGACGTCGAGATCCGCGGCCCGCTCGCCAACCACGAGCTCCACATCGCGCTCGACCAGGCCGATCTGCTGGTGGTGTTCCCGATGAAGGGGGAGCACGCAGCCCGCCTGATCGGCACCGTCAGACGGGACTCCGAGGCCGCGCGGCAGGAGCTGACCTGGCGCGATGTCGGCCAGAGCGTGGTCGAACGGTTGAAGCTGCAGATCGAGCGGATGAACTGGTTTTCGACCTACCGCGTACACCACCGGGTGGCCAAGCAGTTCGGGCGCGGGCGGGCCTTCTTGTTGGGCGACGCGGCCCACGTTCACAGTCCCGTGGGCGGGCAGGGGATGAACACCGGGATAGGAGACGCCTTCAACCTGAGCTGGAAGTTGGCCGATGTGCTGCGCGGTCGGGCCGGCGCCGACCTACTCGACAGCTATGGGCCTGAGCGGAGGGCCTTCGCCGAGCGCCTGGTCGCCACCACCGATCGGCTGTTCACGTTCGCCACCCGCGACGGCGCGCTGGCGCGGGCGGTCCGGCTGCAGGCCATCCCGCGGATTCTGCCCAAGCTGATGGAGCGCCCAGCCGTGCGTCGCTTCATGTTCGAGACCATCTCGCAGATCCGGGTCAACTACCGCGACCAGCCGCTCAGCTGCGGTCGGGCGGGCGCCGTCCATGCCGGCGATCGCCTGCCCTGGGTGGCGCCGACTCGGGCGGATCAGCCCGACAACTTCGCGCCGCTCAGCTCACGCGGCTGGCAGGTTCACGTCTACGGCGAGGCCTCGACATCGTTGCAGCAAGTGTGCGCGCGCCAGGGGCTTCCCCTGCACGCCTTCCCCTGGCAGCCGAACGTCGAGACGGCGGGGCTGGCGCGCAACGCGGCCTATTTGGTCCGCCCGGATGGGTACCTGGCGTGGGTGGACGCCGCGGCGAGCCCGCGGGAGCTGGAACGATACCTGGAGACGCGCGGGTTGCGGCCTGGGCTCGCCGGCTCGCCCGTCGAGTGAGAAAGGACCCCGAGACGGGTCCTCTTAGATAGCCCGCGGCGAGCGTCGGCGGCCGAAGCCCATCGACGCTCACGCGAAATTGAGACCATGGTTGGACTTCGCCCGGGGCCTCCGCGGGGGGGATCGCGCCGGCTACTTTTTCCCCGGGGCATCAACGATCTTCTGGGCCAGCTCTTCATGCTTCTTTAGGGTGGGGAGAATCTCCGCGATCAGCTTCTTGAGCTGATCGTCGGTGGTGGCGCTCTGCGCATCGGTGGCATCGGCGATGGCTTTCTTGTGATCGTCGAGCATCATCTGCCCGAACTTGGCGTCGAAGTCGGGGCCAGCGGCCGGCGCCGGCATGTCGTCCTTGGCGGAGGGCGTCGAGGCGGCCAGATCGATCTTTTCTTTCTTGGCCAGCGCGACGACCTTCTTGTCGGCGGCGGTGTGGTCTTTGACCAGCGTCCTACCGAAGGCTTTGACCTCCTTGGATTGCCCGTTCTTTTGGGCCTGCTTCCCCATCTCGATCTCTCTCTGATTCGCCAGGTGCAGCTTTCCGAGAACGTCGGCCGTGGCGGGCGGGGTTGCAGCCGCCGCCGTACCCACGACTAGTAACATGCCCGCCAGCGCGATCCCGAGCTTGCCCGCCATCGTCTTGATCATCGAATCTCCTTGAATATTCAGTGTCGGTGCCGCAGTGAAGATGCGGCCGCGCGCGGGAATGGCAATGCCACAAAATCGCCGACATCCCGTACGACTTGGGAGATCTTCGGAGCCGGCATCGGCTCGCCAGCGGCTCGGCGACACCAAGACCGAGAAGTAATCCGCTTCGCTTCTGTCGCCTCTTTTTAGCTTGTCGCCGGCCGAGTGCGTCTTAGTTTTCTGCCGATGACGAACACCATCGATAGCGGGCACGGAAACGACGGAACATGAAGGACAACGAAATATCGGTTCGGCGACGGCGGCGCGAGCTGCGCGTGGCCGCCGTGGAAAAATCCTTGGCGGATTCGCTGGAGCAGGCCAATCGGGCGATCGAGCGCGCGACGGCCGATCTGCGCGCGCTGGCGGCGTTGGCGCGCTCGGCGGCCTTGCCGCCTGCCAAGCGCGTCGATGAGCTCGAGCGGACCGCGCTGGGCCACTTCAACAAGCTGCGGGAGAGTCTGGGCGCGCGGCTGCCCGAGTCGCCGTCCGAGCTGGCCGTGGTCGAGGCGTCGGCGAGCTGAGCCGCGCCAAGAAGAACCGCCAGCGCTACCTAGAGGACCCGGGTGTCACCCAGCGGTGACGCCCCGCGTGTCGGACGCCCATGATCACGTTTGGTACGGGGTTTGAAGTGTCGTAGGACATGAAAAAGACGACGTTGGCTCTTCTGGGTGCATTGTTGTTCACCCCCGCGGTGGTTCTGGCGCAAGCGCCGGGCTCCGGGACGCCGGGCGCGGGCGCACCGACCAGCCCGGGGGCGACCGGTCCCGGTTCACCGATGCCGGGCAGCGGAAGCCCCGGAACGGGAACGCCGCCGGCGGCGGGGGCGCCCAACAGCGGCCTCCCTGGAACCTCTGGCCCGAGCAGGCCGGGTGGTAACGGGTCGTCGATGGGTGGGGCCCCGGGGGCCTTCCGCAACACCGGCGGCGCGGGCGGCAGCCGCTTCTGATCGTGTCTAGATCCCGACGCTTTAGCCGAGCTCCTCGTGTAAATAGGTTCGGAGGTTGCGCTCGATGCGCGACACGATCTGGCGGACACGCGGGTGACGGCACCTCGGTCGATCGGCGCCACCGCAGTAGGCAATTCGCCAGTCGTGTCTAGGTTGCTTGAACGAGGGGCAACGATGAAACGTGTGAGATGGAGCTTCGAAAGGGGAATGGCGGGGTTGGTCGTGCTGGCGATCGCTGGTTGTGGAACCAGCGGGGTTGCCACCGGGGCGCTCGGCTCGACTGCGTTGGCGACCATGCCGGACGTCCCCGATGCGCTGATTCAGATGCGCCGGGCGGGTTGCGCCTTCGACAAGTGCCCGGTCTACAGCGTGTCGATCTTCGGCGACGGCACGGTCGCCTACGATGGCCGCTTGAACGTGGGCGTGGTCGGAACCCGCAAGGGGAAAATCTCCCCCGACCAGCTCAACCAGCTGATCTCGGCGCTCGACAGCATGGACTTTCTCGATCTGCCGCCCGAGGGCTGCGTCTGCGCGGCCGCGACCGGGCAGCAGATGGTGACCCTCGACTACCGCCCCGGGTCGGCGCAGAAGACGGTCGTACACGACAGCGGCTGCTGGTCGGCGCCCCCCGCGGTGGCGATGCTCGAGCAGTCGATCGATCGCTCGGCCGGCGTCGAGCAATGGATCGCCCCGCGGGTGGCCAGCCGAGCCGCGGTCGACGCGCCCCCCGCGATTCAGTGAGCGGGCCAATTGCCCCCGCGCCGCCGCCGGCGCGCGATCGCGGATTGCCTGGGCGCTGGGCTTGCTAAGACCGGGATGTATATAGGGTGACCCTCCCGTTGGCGCAGGTCTTGGCCGCGGTCCTGTCGGCACACGCGGGCTCCGCCGAGTCGCCCGCCATTCAATATGACGTCGCGGCCTCCCCGGGCGCGGCGGATCTGGAGATCGAGATGGCGCTGCCGCCCGGCCTCGATCCCCGCCTGATCGTCGATCCGGCGGCGATCGGTTTCGTCGAGGACGTCCAGCGTTGGGACGGCGCAGGCTGGACGCCGGTTCTCAGCGTCGCCGGCGCGCCGCGCGCCGACTGCCGCCGTACCGGCTGTCGAATCAAGTACCGCTTTCACCTGGCGCGGGCCGCCGCCGCCATCGACGATCCGGACACCGCGGCCGACCGGGGCGGCGCGCTGGTGGCGCCGGTCTCGACCTGGGCGCTGCGCCCCGAGCATTTACCAGACAGCGGACTGCGCGGGCGGGTCCACGTCGTGGCGCCGCCGCCGTTGGCGTTCGTGACCGGCCTGGCCCCGGTGCCCGGCGCCGCGGACACCTATTGGGTGGCGCTGCTGCCGGGGTTCGTCTCACCGTACTCCGCGTTCGGGCGCTTCGACGACGAGAAGATTCGGATCGGCGGCGCGACGCTCGATCTGGCCATTGCCTCGCCCGCGCTCGACGGAGATCGGGTCCGCCTGCGCGCGTGGGTCTTGTCGGCCGCACGCGCCGTGACGGCCTACTTCGGCCGCTTTCCGGTCGCGTGGGCGCTGATCCTCGCCGTGCCACAGCCGGCCGGCGTTCACGGCAAGGCGATGGGCGGCGGTGGCGCGGCGGTTCTGCTCCAAATTGCGCCGGGCGCGAATCTCGGCGATCCGTCGGTCGATTGGCAGGCGGCGCATGAGATGGTTCATTTGGCCGTCCCCGAGATGCCGCGTGCGCAGATCTGGCTAACCGAGGGGGTGGCGACCTATGTCGAGCCGTTGGCGCGCAGCCTGACAGGGGAGCTCCGGCCGGCGTCCGTTTGGCGGGACCTGATGCTCGGCTTGCCCAAGGGCCTCCCTGGTCCGGGCGATCGCGGCCTCGATCGGACGCACACCTGGGGTCGGACCTACTGGGGCGGCGCGCTCTTCGCGTTTTTGGCAGATTTGGAGATCCACCGCGCGACCCAGGGCCGCCAGTCGTTGGCCACCGGGCTGCGCGGCGTGCTGGCGGCGGGCGGAGACGCCAGAAGCTTCTGGTCGGTCGAGCGGTTCATCGCGACCTTCGACGCGTCGATCGAGCGGCCCATCTTGCGCGGCCTCTACCAACGACTGGCGCTTCAGCCCGGCAAGATCGATCTCCCGGCGCTGTGGCGGCAGCTCGGGATCTCGCTGACGGGTGGCGAGGTGACGCTCGACGATGGGGCGCCGCTGGCACCCATCCGGCGGGCGATGATCGGACCCGCGTCGGTCCACGTCCCTTGAAAGAGGGTCACACGCGATCGAGGCGGCGCTCGTTCAGGCTGCCCAGGGCGCGCAGAGATCTTTTGCCCTGCTCGTGAGGGTTGGGCGCGTGTCTCACAGTGGCCAAAATGTGCGGGACAGGTCCGCGTTCCCAGCGGTCTCGAGGTCGACCCGCAGGTTGAAGGGTCTTGGAAAGTCGTAGGGGGTGCGGAAATACAGCGTGCCGGAGCGACTCTGCCCGCTCGGCAAGTAGCCCTCTTTGAAGATGCCGTTTGTAACGTGCTCGTAGGCCAGCTCGACCGGAAGGAGTGCCATCGAGCGCTCACCGGCGCTGTCGGAGAGCGAGAAGTCGTCGTACTTCAGCTTGATGGCGATGCTGCCGCGGTTTTCGACGGTCACGTCGAGCGCGACGATGTTGGAGCCGTGGGGCGGATTCTTGAGAGCCCCCATGCTGAGCGTCACGCCCGGTCCCAGGTAGCGCGGTTGCGGGACGCGGGGCAGCGCAGTCGGCTGCGCGAAGACTACGGCGCCGACCAGACAGATCGCCAGACCAGTGCCCCAGATTCTGGCGGCTCTACCCAGAGAAAGACCCTGAGCAGATCCTTTAGATCCCGCGCGGATCGGGATCGCCGAGCGCGGCCCGCGGATGGCCACGCGATCACCGAACTCGTCCGCCGGTCCAGGTCGGTCCACGTTGCCAGCTTAGTCACGGACGCCGCGAAGCCAAGTCTGCGGAAGCCAAGTCTGCGGAAGCCAAGTCGGCGCGAAGCCAAGTCGGCGCGAAGCCAAGTCGGCGCGAAGGTAAGGCGGCGGACGCCAGCTAAACGGTCACGGGTGTGCCATGGACAGACGCCCGTAGGGCCGCCAAACCCCATAGGGCCGCCAAACCATTGACGAGTTGGCGCCAAAAGGCCCGCAACTTTAACGAAACATCCTCCGAACCGATACGCGACGCTGACAACTCCCGTCGTACAGTTTCCGCGTGAGAGGAGACAGCGACGTGACCGAATCATCCAGCAGAGAGCAGGCGAGTGTGGTGTTCATGGGGCGTGGATCGTTTCGAATGGAGGCAGTGGGCGCCCCCGGGCTCAACGAATTGGCAATCCCGAACCGGGCCTCGGACATTCCCACCGAGCGCATCTTCCGCGCCAAAGGTGACAGCGCTTTTCTTTCGATGCCGTTGCCGGCGCCGGCGGTGGTCGACCCTTGGCGCTCGGCTTCCAAAGGCGCGCTCATTGGCCTCGGTGGGCTGATGTTCGTGCTCGGGATGCTGGTGACTTCGCCGGCCGCGCACTCCTGGCTGCGAATCGACCGTCCGCCGGCGCAGGTTGTGTCGACGCCCATCGCGACGCCCGTCGCCGTAACGTCGGTGGCGCCTGCGCCTGTAATCGCACCGGTGATCGCGCCCCTGGCCGGGCCAATCGTGGTGGCCGTCGCCGCACCCGAGACGGCAGTTGCGCCGGCGGCCGGTTCGGGCGCGGCCGCGGCGGCGACTTCCAAGCTGGCCCGGGCGCCGCGCGCGCGTATCGTGCGCTCCGTGCATGCCAAGCGTCCGGCCGAGGCGGGGACCGGCGGTCCGCTGCCCCAGCCCGAGTCCGCCGATGTGAGCGCGGCGCCCGCCAAGAAATGGGTCGACCCGTTCGCCGACTGATTCGCACGTTTGTCACAAAGGACGCCCAAGCCAATCAAGGCGCCGTAATCCATCGCAGATTCGTTGGCCAATGGTTGGCGCGCGATCGCTTGACCTGCCGCAGGCGGCGCGTACCATGCGATCGCGGTACCGCCGTATGCGCGCGAATCGCCCGCGGCGGGCCAATCACCCAAGGCGTTGCGCAACTGAAACCGCGCCGACTCGCCCGACCTGGTACATCGGCGCTCGATGTCCGCAACCAAACGTTGGCTGGCGCTCGCGTTCGGATTGGCGGTGGCGGTGGCCATCGTGGTCCGATGGCGTAGTCCCGCCTGGGTGCCACGGCGCCGGCGGGCGCCCGATCTTTCGGCGCGGGTCGAGCTGGGCCGTCGGATCTTCTCCGACGCGAGCCTGTCCGAGCCGCCCGGCACCAGCTGCGCGAGCTGCCACGACGCCGACCGGGCGTTTGCAGGCAACCACGGATCCACCGTGGGCGTTCCGCGCGGAAGCCGTCCCGGTCACTTCGCGCGCCGGAGCACCCCGTCGCTGCTCTACCTGAGATACGTTCGAAAGTTTCACTACCACTGGGAAGAAGACGCGCCGCTCCCCGATGCCTTTGGCGGATTCTTCTGGGATGGGCGATCCGATTCGCTGGCGGCGCTGGTCGAGCAACCGCTGACCAATCCCGATGAAATGAACCTCGACGATCGCGCCGAGCTTTCGCGACGGTTGCAAGCCAGCGCGTATGCCGGCGACCTGCGCCAAGAGTTCGGCGAGGCCTCGCTATCGACCCCCGGCGGCGCGATGGCCGTCTTCGGCCAGGCTTTGGAGGCGTTCCTGACCAGCGACCAGATGGCGCCGTTCTCGTCGCGCTACGACGATTATCTGCGTGGGCGCGCCACGCTGACGCCGCTCGAGCTGCGCGGGATGGCGCTGTTTCGAGATCCCGACAAGGGGAATTGTGGCTCCTGCCACCGGTTCAACCCCACCTCGCCGAGCCCAGTGCGATCGCTGTTCACCGACTACGGTTACGAAGCGCCGGCGGTGCCGCGCAATACGCGAATCCCGGCCAATCGGGATCCCGCGCGCGTCGATCTGGGCCTGTGCGAGCGGAATGAGGCCCGTTCGCACACCAACGATCCCCGATTGTGCGCCAGCTTCCGCACCCCATCGCTGCGAAACGTGGCGGTGCGCTCGGACCTCATGCACAACGGCGTCTTTTCACAACTGCGCGATGCGGTGGCCTTCTACGCGACGCGGTCGACCGATCCCAAACGCTGGTATCCGTCGGGCGTGAAGTTCGACGACGTTCCGCCGCGCTATCGCGGTCACGTGAACGAACGCTTGGTGCCCTACGACCGGCATGAGGGAGAGCGCCCGCGCCTCGACGACGAGGAGATCGACGCCATCGTGGCATTTCTGCGAACGCTCACCGACGCGCCGTACGCCACGCTGGCGGCCGCCGAGATGGCCGTCGACCGAAAAACGGAGGCCGCACTCCGAAGGTCGAATACCCCGCCCGCGCCCGAGCGCTGAGCGCGCCCCGCAACCCCGCGCGCCGCGCCGCGATCGCGCCGCCGCTCCCAACAACCCGCGCTGGCATGAAGAGTGCGAGAGGAGCGCGCGGCGGGAGACAACCCGCCCACAGGAGATATGACCAATGAGAAGTCGAACAGTATTGCGATTGGCCCTCGCGGGCTCGGCGTTCGGAGTGGGGGCTTGCAACAGCCCCTCGGCGGGCACTACGCCCGAAACGGTCGTTGCCGCCGTGGTTAGCGCCAAGCTGCCGTCCGCTCCGGAAGGCCACGATAGCGACACGCGCACGCCCATCAAGCACGTCGTTGTCATCGTCGGCGAAAACAGAACCTTCGATCACGTGTTCGCGACGTACAAGCCCAAGCACGGCCAATACGCCGACAACCTGCTGGCCAAGCACATCATCAACGAGGACGGCACGGCGGGACCGAACTTCCGCGCCGCGCTCCAGAAGACCGCGGTCGACGAGGGTCCCAGCCCCTTCGAGCTGAGCCCTGGTGGCAAGGCGCCCTACAACAAGCTGCCGCCGGCGCTGGCCGGTGGTCCCACCGCGCCGTTCGTCAGCACCATCGCCGAAGCGCAGCAGGCCGAAAATGGCCTTCCCGCCGGCTACGTCCAATTCCTCACCACCGGCGGCACCGGCTTGACCGTCGGCGCGCTCGACACGCGCCTGCCGAACGCGGCCGCGCTGCCGCCCGGCCCGTTCCAGCTCACGCCGGGTATCGGGTACGACGACTACGCCGCCAGCCCGGTCCACCGCTTTTATCAGATGTGGCAGCAGCTCGATTGCAACGTTCGCCACATCACGCCTTCGAACCCCTCGGGGTGTGCGGCCGATCTCTTCCCCTGGGTCGAGACCACCATCGGCGCCGGGAACAACGGCATCGCGCAGCCCGCCGGCTTCAACGACAGGTCGACCGGTGAGGGCTCGACCGCCATGGGCTTCTACAACGTGCTGCGCGGCGACGCGCCGTACTTCAAGCTCCTGGCCGATGAGTACGCCATGAGCGACAACTTCCACCAGTCGATTGAAGGCGGCACCGGCGCCAACCACGTCTTCCTGGGCACCGGTGACGAGGATTGGTACAGCGACGGCCAGGGCCATCCGTTGGTCCCGCCGACGCTCAACACCGAGAACCCGAACCCGCAGCCGGGCACCAACAACTGGTACACCCAGGACGGCTACTCGGGCGGCACGTACAGCGACTGCGCCGACGCCTCCAACCCGGGCGTCTCCGCCGTCAACGGGTACCTGCGTGCCATGCACGTCGATCCGAACTGCGAGCGCGGCCACTACTACCTGCTCAACAACTACGCGCCCGGCTACTTCGGCGACGGCAGCGTGAACACCGACCAGTTCGCCATCCCGCCCTCGTCGACCCGCAACATCGGCGACGAGCTGCTCGAGCACGACATCTCCTGGCGCTACTACGGCGATCACTGGAATCGCTACCTGGCCGATCCGGACTACCTCGATCCCGAGAACGAATACTGCGACATCTGCAACCCGTTCCAGTACTCGACCTCGATCATGGCCAACGCCGCCGTCCGCACGACGCACATCAAAGACACCATCGACCTATATAGCGACATCCAGAACGGCTGGCTGCCGGCGGTCTCGATCATCAAACCGAGCGGTTTGGTGGACGGTCACCCGGCGTCGTCGAAGCTGGATCTCTTCGAGGGCTTCACCAAGAAGATCATCGAGCAGATCCGTTCGCAGCCCGAGCTGTGGCGCGACACGGCCATCTTCATCACCTTCGATGAGGGCGGCGGTTACTACGACTCCGGCTACGTTCAGCCGCTCGACTTCTTCGGCGACGGCACGCGCATCCCGCTGATCGTCGTCTCGCCGCACGCCACCGGTGGCCGCATCTCGCACGAGTACGGCGACCACGTGTCGCTGCTGAAGTTCATCGAGCGCAACTGGCAGCTGGCGCCACTCACCAAACGCAGCCGCGACAACCTGCCGAACCCGGTCACCCGCCGCGAGAACCCCTACGCCCCGGTCAACGGACCGGCCATCGGGGATCTGTACGACCTTTTCGACTTCGCGCACTGACAGACAGGCTCGTTCGACCCTGGCGGGCTGTTCCCGCCGAGTCGTTGCACCCGAGGGGCCTTCGGTTGGACCGGAGGCCCCTTTGTCCATTTTCGGCGCGCCGGCAGGGTTCGGCTGTGCCATTTTGGCAGCGGGCTCGGCCGATCCATGCGCATAAGGCCGGAATATCAAAGGGCCCCTGACCCGCTTGGGCTGGTCCCAGCATTGCTTCGTGACTTGGCCATCGAACCCCACGGCTGGCTGACCAGGCTCGGACGAACGGTCGCGCTCGCGCTTGTCGGGGTGGCCGTAACCCTGCACGCCGGCGGCGCGAGAGGCGCCGATCCTTATCCGGTGGGCGTCTCGGCCCCTTCGGCCCCTGCCGTGGGCCCGGCCCGACGACGCGGGCGACGGGACGCGGCCAACGTTCCCGGGATCCCCAACGCGCCCGGCGCCGCCCTTCCGGCCGGTGCAGCGGTGCGCGCGCCACGCGCCACACCCACCTGGCCGACGCCTTCCAGCTCGACGCCCGCTTCGAACGATCCGACCCAGATGGGCGATCGGACTTTCAACAGCTGCCAGGCGCTGCCGGCGGGGAAGCGGGTGGTCAAGCTGAACCTCAAACCCGACACCGAGCTCGGCGATCTGATCTCGTGGATTTCGTCGATCACCTGCAAGCAATTTCTCTTGCCCGGGACGATCCCCTCCAACAGCAAGAAGGTGACCATCGTCGCGCCGGAGCTGATCACGCCCGAGGAGGCCTATCGGCTGTTCTTGGGCGCGCTCGATTCGGTCGGCCTCACGGTGCAGCCCTCCGGCAAGGTCCTGCGCATC
>DASRLC010000484.1:0-3410 GCA_035648655.1 Polyangia bacterium | reverse complement strand
ACTGGGGCCGCTTGGCGAGGTCACGATCGTCGCGCCGCCGACATCCATGTATTCGATGAACCGGACTTCGGCGCCCATCGTTTTTCCGTACTCAATCAAATCGGCCAGTTCATCGTCGTTGACGCCCTTGATGACGACGGTGTCGATCTTGAAGTGCGCGGGAAACACGCGCCTGGCCGCGGCCATGCCTTCGTGCACACGTGCGAGTTCGTCGGCGCGTGTCAGCGCCTTGAACCGGTCCGCATGCAGCGTGTCGAGGCTCACCGTGATCCGGCGCAGGCCGGCGGCGGCCAGCGCGTCGATCTGTTCGGCGAGCAGTACGCCGTTGGTCGTCAGCGCGAGATCGTTGAGGCCAGGTTTGGCGGCCACCATGCCGACAAGCGTCGCGAGGTCGCGGCGCAGCAGCGGTTCGCCGCCGGTCAGGCGGATGCGATCGACGCCCTGGGCGATGAAGATGTCGACGAGCGACGAGATTTCCTCGAAGTGGAGGAGGTCTTCGCGCGGCAGCCAGCCATATTCTTCCTCGGGCATGCAGTACTCGCAGCGCAGGTTGCAGCGGTCGGTGACCGACAACCGGAGATTGCGCAGCGGACGGCCCAGGACGTCGGCGAGCATGACCTAGAGTTTATGACAAATGCCGAGGGGCCTTATAATTAACGCCGCTCATGCGTCGGATTCTTGTTACCAATGATGACGGCTATCGCTCTGCCGGTCTCGTCGCGCTGGCGGACGCACTGGGGCCGCTTGGCGAGGTCACGATCGTCGCGCCGATGAGCGAAGCGAGCGCGGTCGGCCACGCGCTTACGCTGCGCCGTCCGCTGCGCCTCGAGCAGATGTCCGATCGTCTCTTCGCCGTGGACGGGACGCCGACCGACTGCGTCAATATCGCCGTCACGCAGATCTTTCGCGGCCTTCCCGATCTGGTCGTCTCCGGCATCAACACGGGCTGGAACATCGGAGACGACGTGACGTACTCGGGCACGGTGGCGGGCGCGCTCGAAGGCGCGCTGCTGGGCGTACAGGCGATCAGCGTGTCGCTGCAGTTCTCGCGCGCGTTCGACTTCAGCCACGCGGCGCGCGCCGCCGCAACGATGGCGGAGTCGCTGCTCGAGCGTCCGCTGCCGTCGCGAACATTTCTCAACATCAACGTGCCGAAGGGCGAGCCGAAAGGCTATCGCGTCACCGTGCAGGCGAAGCGCAATCACGTGACGTCGGTCGCCGAGCGCCACGATCCGAAGGGCCATCCGTACTACTGGATCGAAGTGGGGCAGGACGAGTGGGAGCCGCACGATCGCTCCGACTATCAGGCAGTGCGCGACGGCTACGTGTCGGTGACGCCGCTGCACCCGGATCTGACCGCGCACCAGTCGCTTGCCGCGGTTGAACGGCTATCCTTCGATGCGGCCGCTAAGGTAAGATGACGAGTTCGCCTCGGTCGGGGCGTGGCTCAGCCTGGTAGAGCACTCGGTTCGGGACCGAGGGGTCGGAGGTTCGAATCCTCTCGCCCCGACCAAAAACTTCAATGAATGCGGCCCTCGATTGACCTTTATGGTCGGTCGAGGGCCTTTTTTATTGGCGATTGTCGATATTTTCGCCGCGCAAACCCAACAATTCCTAATAATCAGGCCTGATTTCGTGTCGGTGATGGTCGGTGCTGAAAGTCCAAGAAAGGGCGTTTTCGGCTGCTAAGTCTTATGCTGGTCTTATGCTCGCCCTAAGGGACTGATCTCGATGGGCCTTAATGAACGCGTAGGTCGATCGGACTCTTCCAGGGACTTGGTGCTTGGACTTCGGCATCGCTCCCCCGGTAAAAGCCGGATGCTAGTCCCCTGGAAACGGATTTTCTAGGAAAACGATCCGACGTGTGATCTTATTGGGGACATGGCAAAGATCGGTCGTCCCAAGGTTGCCCTGACGGTCACAGACGTCGAGCGCACGGAATTGGTGCGGTTGACGAAGCGAGCCCACGTGAATCGGCTCTTGGCGTTTCGGGCTCGCCTGGTGCTCGCGTGCGCCGACGCGCCCACCGATACGGTGGTGGCGCGTCGATGTCGCACAACCAATACCACCGTTGGGAAATGGCGCAAGCGATTTATCGAGCGCCGGCTCGAGGGCTTGCTGGATGAGCCCCGGGTCGGCGGGCCACGGACCATCTCCGACGCGGACGTCGAAGCGGTGGTCGTCCAGACGCTCGAAGCGACCCCGACGGGCGAGACCCACTGGAGCACGCGCACGATGGCGGCGAAGGCCGGGATGAGTCACACGATGATCGGCCGCATCTGGCGGACGTTTGGGCTCAAACCGCACATCACGCAGTCGTTCAAGATGTCGCCCGACCCCCAGCTCGTCGACAAGATCCGGGATGTCGTCGGCCTGTATATGAATCCGCCGAACAATGCGGTGGTGTTTTCCTTCGACGAGAAGTCGCAAATTCAGGCGCTCGAGCGCGCCCAACCGATCTTGCCCATGGACATCGGCCAGCCCGAACGGCGGACCCACAACTACATCCGGAATGGCACGCTCGATCTGTTCGCCGCGCTCAACGTCGCGACCGGTGAAGTCCTGGCGCGGTGCAAACACCAGCATCGCGCCCAGGATTTCGTGGCGTTCCTCCGGGAGATCGAGGCGAGCGTCGCCCCGGCGCTGGAGGTCCACGTCGTGTTGGACAACCTCTCGGCTCATCGAGCGCCGGCGGTCCATCGGTGGTTGCTCCGGCATCCGCGCGTCCAGTTTCATTTCACGCCGACGTACGCGTCGTGGCTGAATCTGGTGGAGCGATTCTTTGGGTTGCTCACCGAGAAGGCCCTCAAGCGCGGCTCGCACACGAGCATCCCTCAGTTGCGGGAGGCGATCCTCGGCTACGTCGACGCGCACAACCAGAACGGCAAGCCGTTTCGGTGGACGAAGACCGCCGATGAGATTCTCGACAAAATGCGACGCTTCGGCCTCCGCACACGGCAGGTCCACGCACAATGATCGGACTTTTGTTAGGAATCACCGATCCAGGGGACTAGCTGCTCGTTCTTACGGCCTGGTATCGAGGAGCCGGAGGAATCCTCCTGGAGACCAACACACCCGTTTTCGCGAAGCAATTAGATCGTCGGTTTGAGAACTCTTTGAGCCAGCGTTCGGTGCAGCGTGGATCGTGCCACGCCGAGCCGACGTAATGTAGTAGAGTGCCTGTGTCGGCGCGCCAAAGATGTCCCCGGTGTGCGCCGGCCGCTTGAAGTTGATCTGCATCTCATACAAAAGTGGTAGTGTGCAACATTCTCTTGCTTTCCTGAGCCCTGACCCCGCCGCTTTCGCGAGAATCGGCTGAGCTACAGCCTCTCCAAAGCTAACGCCGCCCTCATTGGAGACCTTGTCGATATCTACGAAGCGTGCGCCGTCCGTTCGACCGCCGTCTGCCG
>DASRLC010000483.1:0-2119 GCA_035648655.1 Polyangia bacterium | reverse complement strand
GCGTCTTGGGCGTGGCCCGGTTGATCTCGTCGGCCAGCACGACGTGCGCGAAGATGGGCCCGCGCTGGAACTCGAACCGCCGTCCGGACGGATCGTCCACGATCAGGTTGGTGCCGATCACGTCGGCGGGCATCAGATCGGGCGTGAATTGCACGCGTGCGAAGGTCAGCTCGAGCGCCTCGGCGAGCGTGCGCACCAGCAGCGTCTTACCGAGCCCGGGTACACCCTCGATGAGCACGTGGCCGCCCGCGAGCAGCGACGAGACAACCGCGGCCGCGATCTCGGTCTGGCCGACCATCCGTCGCGCGATCGCCGCCAGCAGGCCATCGAGATCGGCGCGGAAGGCGGCCACCGCCGCGGTGGCGTCTGCCGCCAGACCCTCGGGCGCGGCGGGGCGGGCGGCGCTCACCGGCCGCTCCGGGGGCGAATCAGATCGAAGTAGCGTCGCACGATGAAGCGCTTCCCTTCCGGCACGGCGGTGGTGCCGAGCGCATCCTCGACGGCGGCCGCGTATTCGGAATAAACCCGCGCGTAACCGCGGGCGACGAAGCCGCGGCCCGCTGCGGAGCCGATCACTTCGGCCCGGTTCGGACCTTCGCCGGTGGCCAGACTGGTTTCGGTCGCCAGGCCGCGGCTCGGCCCGTCGTCGGGCGCTCCGAGGGGAGCGCCGCCGGCCTGCTTTCCGATTCCCTCGCCAGCGAGTTGACCAATACCGTCGTTCGGCCGGGTCGAGGTGCTCTGGACGGCCCGCGAGCCGTCGGCCTCGGCCTGCGCGGCCGACGCTCCGGTGTCCCCGCCGCCGATGCCATCGTCACCGTCCTGGTCGACCGCCATTGCCGACGGCGGCGCTTCGGCCTTCGATCGATCGCCGCTGCCGCCGGAACCGGCGCCTCGATTTTCGTGCTCGTCTTGCGCGGGCGCACGCTCGGACGGGCTCTGTCCGTCGGCTGCACGCGCAAACCGGCGGGCCGCCTGCGCGTCGCCCCCGCGCAGCTCGCCGCGTCCGAGGCGCGCCCGCAGTTGGTCGGCGGCGCGCTCCAGCCGCCGCAGGCCGTCGGCCGCCGCCCCTTGCTGCGCCAGGCGGGAGAGATCGTCGGCGCGGCTCTCGGCCCGGGCGCGGCAGCCGGGATCGCCGCCGCGGCAAGCGGCGGACGTCTGGTCGAGATCGCGCCGGAGCTGTTCCAGGCGACGGGCACCCGGATCGCCGCCGGTCATCGGCGCGCGATCGGTACCGCCGGCCGTCGCCCCGCGGGACAGGCGTCGCGGTCCAGCCTGGGACTGCGACTGGTCCATTGTGTTCGAAGAGGCCGCCAGACCCTGGGCGGCCGCGGCGAGCGCACGGGCGGTTGCTGTCGGCTGGCCCTCGGCGCTGGCCCCCAGCGCGGCGCGCGCCCGTTCGGCCGAACCCGCTTCGTCCGCCGACAGGGCGCGACCGGCGGCCCGCGTCTCTGGATTTTCATCCAGCGCGCGGGTTGCTGTCTCGGCTGCCCGTCGGGCGCGTTCGGCGTCGCGGGCCGCCTCCGCCGCACGCGCCCCCAGCGCTCGCAGCGCCTCCAGTGCTTCGCCGTCCGTGACCTCGCCGCTTGACAGTCCGCGCACGGTGCGCGCGAAGTCCTCCGCCAGCGCGGCCAGGTGCCGATCGTTCCGTCGCGCGGCCTCGATGAGCGCGGCCCGCGCCGCCTCGCGTTCGACATCGAGCGCGTCGGGCGCCAGCCCCGCGCGACGCGGCGCCGTCGCCGTTTCAGGCAATTCGCGGGCGGCCCGCGACCGCATCGGAAGCAGCCAAGCGACACCCAACGCAATGGCGGCGGCGCACAGCGTCGCCAACCCGCGCGGCCGTCGCGCCGGCACCACGCGCCCGGGAGCGAGCCGCTGGGCGCGGGCCACCGCGTCCGCGACCAGCGCGGCCAAGAGCGGCGGGGGCGACTCGCGCTCGAGATGGAGGGCGGAGAGCACCCGGTCCTGTCCGTCGAGCGCCGCGTCCGCCAAGCGCGCGCAGCGATCGAGCGGGATCTCCCGAAGGCCGCGCACGATGGCTCCGACGGCGGCTCCCAGAGCGAATCCGACGACGACTCCGACCAAGGTTCCCGCGACCAAGCCCGCCCAGCCCAATCCGAGC
>DASRLC010000482.1:0-12534 GCA_035648655.1 Polyangia bacterium | reverse complement strand
GTTCAGACTTCTGGCAAAGGAATTCGAGCGAACGATTGCGTCGAGTGAAAGTGACATCAAGCTTTGTATGACTCGCCTTATGCTCCGGCGCCTCGCTCCGTGTTGATTTCACGCGATCCTCCTGTAGGACACCCTCTAAGTGGTACCGCCTCGCCGTGGCCCGTCCTGACGCCCGCGCACCTTCGCGCGAGACTCGGGCCCTTTGCATAGGAGGGCTCGATGGAAGACGAGGTTCGAAGGCTGGGCGCCGCGCTGGCGCGGCGCGAGAGCGGACGAGGACGGCGGTTTGCGCCGGAGCTTCGACATCAGATCTCGGTAGTCGGTCGCCGGCTGCGTGACGAGGGCAAGAGCTGGTTCAGAATCGGGCGCGAGATTGGACTGCCCGCGGAGACGGTGCGGCGGCTTTGCGAGGCGGCGCCGGGCTTTACCCCCGTCGAGGTCGTCAGCGATTCGGTCGCACGCGACATCGTTGTCGTGTAACCGTCCGACCGGCGACGTCGTGACGGCGCGGGGAGGACGAGGTACTGAGGTAGCGTGAGGCCCAGGCCGCGGTCAGCCGGAGGGGCGCCACTTGTGGGGCAGGAGATCGTCGAGGGCGGCGGCGGGATGGGAGCCGACGCGGCCGAGGACGTCGGTCAGATAGGCGATGGGCTCGACGCCGTTGGCCTCGCAGGTGGCGGTGAGGGAGTAGAGACCGGCGATGTTCGCGCCGGCTTGCTCGTGCCCCACGAAGAGAAAGTTCTTACGGCCGAGAGCCACCACTCGGAGCGCCGACTCGCTGCGATTGTTGTCCGGGGGGATGCGGGCGTCGTCGATGAAGCGGGTGAGCTCGGTCCAGTTGTTGAGGGCGTACCGGAGGGCGCTGCCCATGGGGCTCTTCGGCGCGTGTTGATCCTTTCGCTCGACGATCCAGGCGTGCAGGCGGTCCATGATCGGACGGGCCCGTGCTCGGCGCAGGTTCGTGTGCTCGTCGGTGCGGGCGATGCCCTCGGTCTTCGCGTCGTGCTCCACCACGTACACGTCGCGGATCATTTCGAGCACGGTCCGGGCCTCGGGCGCATATGACAGGGCGTCGAAGAAGCGGCGCCGTGCGTGCGCGAGACACGCGGCGCGGGTCACCGACACGTTGGGTGAGATGAAGGGCCTCGCCATGAAGATCGGGCAGAGCGCGAGCTACCTCGATTTCGCCATTCCCGAGGAGGCGCGCGCGGCGTTGGCGTCCTTGTGTACGCGCAGCCGGCCCATGGCTCCTTCGGTCGTGGCGGAGATCTTCATTCGAGAGCTGGGGGCGAGCCCGCGCCGGCTATTCGCCGAGTGGTCGCCGGAGCCGTTCGCGGCCGCCAGCATCGGGCAGGTGCATCGGGCCCGCCTCAAGTCCGGCGAGCTGGTGGCCGTGAAGGTGCAATACCCGCGAATCGTCGAGGCGATCGACGCCGACTTGAAGAATTCCCTTCTGGCCGAGCGAGCCATCGCGCTCATCTTCCGCGGGGGCGAGCCCGGGGTATTTTCGGGCGAGCTGCGCGAACGCTTCCTCGAAGAGTGCGACTACAGGCACGAAGCGGCGAACCAGCAGGAGCTCCGGCGATTGTGGGCCGGACGCGACGAAGTCCTCATCCCGCGCGTCTTCGAAGAGTTGACGACCACGCGCATCCTCGTGACCGAGCTCGCGTCTGGGGACGACTTCGAGACCTTCGCGGGTCGCGCCTCGCAAGCAGAGAAGGACCGCGCCGGCGACATCATGTACCGGTTCGCTTACGAGTCCATCTTCCGCCATGGTCTCTTCAATGCGGACCCGAACCCGGGCAATTACCTCTTTCACGAGCGTGGGGTAACCTCTACGCGGCGAAGTCGTCGTACGCGCCATCCGCGACGCCGGCATGCGATGCTCGATGACGACCGGCGGTCGCGGCGTTGCGTCACCGCTGAGCTCGCGCGCGCCGGCGCCGAAGCCGGTTTGCGGAGCACCAGCGTCTCGAGCGACGGCAACCAGGCGACGCACGACCGGCTACGCGGCTTATCCGGGGCATATCGGTCCGCGCTGGCGGCGTCTCCAGCACGTCGGGGAGTTCGCGCATGGCCTCACGGGCTCGTTCGATGTAGTCGGCCGTGAAGTCGGGGCCAAGATAGGCGCCATGGCCAAAGATCGTTCCGTATTCCATGAGGCCATACTTCTCGAACACCAACTGGCCGGAAAACACGTCGGCTTCTGTGTAAAGAACGGCGCCGTCGGGCGCGACCGTCACGCGCGGTACGGGCGGATGCTCCGCGTGCTTTTCAGGGCACTGGCGCCGCTCTCGGCAGATCGACCGTGAACATGCACCCCGATCCGGGTAGGTCGCGAATGTGGATCCCACCGCCGCTCGCCTGAACACCCTTTAGGCTGATCGCAAGGCCGAGCCCCAGCCCGGTCTGATCCGTGCCACGCTGCTCGAACGGCCTGAACAGATCCTCGGCGTTGCCCGGCGGTAGCCCGCCGCACTCGTCTTCCACCTCGATCAGCACCCGCTCCCCTGCCAAACGAGCGCGGACCGTAATGTGGCCATGAGGCCGCGTGAACTTGAAGGCGTTTTGAACGAGGTTCGCGACGACGGACGCGAGGATTTGCTGGTCGGCATCGACGGCCACGTCGCGCGGGCCCGCGTCGATCGAGAGTTGGATGTCGCGCTCCTTCGCCTCTATTATCGCGACGATCTCGATCTCCTCGATCAACTCCGCGATGGACACCCGTTCCGCCTTTTCCATCCCCGCGTCGAGGCGGACGCCGGCAAGCGTTCGATCAATCAAGACGCGCATCCGGCGCAGACTACGCCCATGCAAGTTGCTGGTGCTCCCGTGGATTCCCACGGTGCCTCTCACGATTGCCTCGAACGTCAGTATGGAGGTGGCGAGCAGGTTGCGCATCTCGTGCGCGAGAAAACCAAGCTCCGTTCCGCCCGAACCGCCCGCCTTCCGATCACGCTGGTGTTCGTACTCGGTCACGGCCTGCGCGGTCGCATCGTCGAGGCAGCGGTTGAACGTCTGGAACTCGTCGGCTGTGATCTGAGCACCACGTTCATCGGCCAGCTCCGTGACGCTTTGGCAGATGCTCCCGTAGTCTTGGACGACCTGACCCACGGTCAGTCCGATCCGCAAGAGCTCCCCGCCGTGTACCGCCCCGCTTACGGAGACGCTCTCGTGCCAAGCAACCCGATCGCCCTTCTTGGCGCCCAGGATTGAGATCAGCTGGTCCAGAAAAAGCGGTAGTCCTTCCGCCAGTTCCGACTCGGTCGGGGTCGGAATTTGCCGCGCCGCGAGCTTGTGGCGCGACAGAGCGAGAATATCGCCGCGGCTCGCGATGAGGAACTCGTGGAGCACGGTCGGAGCATACTCGCTCCGCACAAAAAGGCGTGAATTTTGGCCGAAGTGGAATTCCCGCCGGGTCTGCCGGAAGTCGAGAGAACCTCGATGACCGCTCGGATCCCGCCGGCTGACGCACCGCCGAAGATCACGGCTCGCACGATCATCTCCGGATTGATCGAGATGCCCACGTAAGGATCTTACAGGATTCCTGCGACTCGACACGAAGCCCAAACCGTTCGTCGGTGTCCCCTCCTGGGGAACGACAAATCGTAGCCATTCAAGTCGGTTACCGGCGCGGCCGCAATATCTCTAAAGGGTGTTACCTCGGCGCCGTGCGGTCGAGTATCCTCTGCGGCGGTGAGTAAGAGGTCCAAATGGGTGTTGGTCGTCGATGATGACGAAGACATCTGTGCCGCCACCCTCGATGTCATCCAGGGCGCCGGGTACTTGGCTATGGCCGCACAAGGAGGCGTCGCCGCCCTACGCATGATCGGAGAAGGAGCGCCTTGGCTGGTCCTCAGTGACCTCACGATGCGCGATATGGACGGCCGGAAACTACTCACCTGCACGCGAGAGTTACTTGGGTCATCGACGCCTCCGTTTGTCTTTCTGACGGGCCTTCAACCTTCCGAACGAACCGACGTCACCGAGCAGATTCTGACCAAGCCGTACGAAATGGACGAGCTACTTAGCGTCGTCGAAAGGCATTCTCGAAGGCTGAATATTGGCCTGTAGCACCTCTCGTGAGCGAAAGAGTAGATGATGCCGGGATCGATGTCCCGGCATGGACCGCTCGAGACGACTTCCTTCAACGGTTTCGCGTCACCGAATGAGGCCGCGCGCACCCGACCGGGGAATCGTGACCACCCATCGGCCGCATCGACTTATCGGTCCGACGCAATCACACGGTGAGGATAACGCGATGCGGCTGCTTCTGTCGTCGGACGTCCCTGAGCGTCGCGAACCTCCCATCGTCATAGAGACCGTCCTTCTGGCGTGAGAACAGGCCCCAAACGGCGTCGTGCGTATCGCTTGTCCGGAAGCGATTGGCCTGAAAGTCGTCGATTCCAATCTGCGCCGGCGAGTGCATCTTCACCCTCCCGTTGCAGGCACCCGTGCACGACGACAAGCTCAAGGTCGCTCTCCGCAACGATTGAGCGACGCGCTTCGGCGGCATCACCGTGACATCCCCGAGCCAATGCGTCAGATGGAGTATTTTGATCTCCGCATGGAGGATCGTCAGCCCCGCTTATCCGGAGCCGGCGCCGATTCGCCGGGCTGGCGCAGCGGATCTTTCGGCCAGGGCCAGTGCCGCGAGATCTCCCGATCTTGCTGCCTGACCCGGAGCCCCGCCCGCTTGGTGTCCTCTTCTGGAGAAGCGATCCGCGGCTCTTGGGAGTTGGCTTTCTCAAATCCGTCGTCGTCGCGTTCGGTAGGCATATGTTGATGGTGGCCATGGGTTTGCTCGGGGCAAGCGTTCCTAGAAAATCGAGTTGCATCGTTCGGGCCCGCGCCGTTGGCAACTGCTCAGCCGTCGGGGATCACGGCTACGGGGGTTCTCCGACGCACGGTAGCTCAGAGCAGCATGCCGAGTATGGGCGGCGAGACAGGCGGCGAGCGGCCGTCGCTCTCCAGGCTCTCGAGCCCTCGGTCGATCAGCTCGGCGGCTGCGGACCAATCGCCCGTGTCGTGCGTGACCAGAAATCCTTCACAGAAAAGGCCTGTCGCGCGCAGCTCGGGCGGCGCGTCGGGCGTTGCTCGACGCGCCCGCTCGAGCCAACCGATGCCCTCTTTCAGCTGGCCCTGCACCCACCAGAAATCGGTCAGCGTGGCCGACAGCTGCAGCGCGGCTCCCGGCTCGATTTGCAGCAGGCGTTCGAGCGCGATGCGTGTGTTGTCCTCGATGCGCGCGAGCGCCTCGATGGGGGCCCGCTGCGGGCCGGTCAGCATGGCATTGCCTTCGAGGAGAGCGATACCGAGATAGAAGCGCGCGTGGCGATCACGGACGCCGTCGATTTCGCCGTCGGCGCTGAGCTGCTCGACCGCGTACTGGCGAATCGTCTCCAGCAGCTGATAGCGACCGCCTTCGCCCAGCTTCATCAACAGAGACTTTTCGACCAACCGGGCCGTGAGATTCGCGACCTGCGCGGCGGTCTGCTCCGCGTCGGCGCAGATCCCTTTGATCGCCGCGAGCTCGAACGTCCCGGCGAACACACCCGTCCTGCGGAGGAGACGCCGCTCTTCCTCACTGAGCAGAGCGTCGCTCCATTCCACGGTGGAGCTCAGTGAACGCTGCGCTCCGTCGGCGCGGCGCGCGGCTTGGGGCAATAGAGCGAACAGATCGTCCAGGTGCAGCGAAATGTCCTCGAGATCGAGGCCCGCCACCCGCGCTGCCGCTAGCTCGATCGCGAGCGGGAGGCCATCGACGCGGCGGCAGATCTCTCCCACCAGACGACTGGCACGTTCCGTGCCGAGCGCTCCCTGCGCCCGCGCACCGGCGGGTTCTCGGAACAGACGCACCGCGGGGCTCGCCGCGACTTCTTCGAGGCTCGCGCCCTGCCCCACCCCCGACAGCGGCGCGAGTCGGTAGCTGAGCTCGTCCTCCACCCACAGCGGCTCTCGGCTCGTCGCCAGCACGCGAAGCCGCGGCAGGCGCGCGGTGAGGGCGCCGACCAGGGTCGGCGACGGCCGCTACCACGTGCTCGCAGTTGTCGAGCACGAGCAAGACGTCCCGATCGGTCAGCCACTCGGTGAGCGCGCCCTCGTAGGAGTGACCACTCGATCTCGCGAGCCCCACCTGGGCGGCCACCTCCGCCACGACCAGCTCCGCCGATAGCAGGGAGCCGAGCCAAACGACGAAAACGCCGCCGGAAAATTGCTCCGCCGCAGCGGCAGCCACGGAAGGATACGGGCTAAGTCGCTGCGTGAGCTGGTACAGCTACCAGGCGCCGGCGGTGGGGACCTCCTGGACGGCGCCCCGAACAACGCCCGCATCCGCTAGTGGCCGATCTTGGATCGGCGCCGGAAATACGGCATCGGCTTGCCTGGCTGCCCAGCATGATCCCAAGATGGGACCAACGGACCTTGATCCCAAAATGGGAACAGGCTAGACTCTTCTGAGGAACTGGATGCGCATCCTGAGCCGGGGCACCCTGCGAGAGTTCTGGCGGAAGCATCCGGACGCCGAGGGGCCGCTCCGGGCCTGGTTCGCGGAGGTGAGCAAGTCAGAGTGGAAGACGATGATCGACATCAAGAGGCAGTACGTGACCGTCAGCGTCGTCGACAACGAGAGGGTCGTCTTCAACGTCGGTGGCAACAAGTACCGAATGGTGGTCAAGCTGTGGTTCCCGGAGGAGGTCGTCTGGGTCAAGTTCATCGGAGCGCATGGCAGTTACGATCGGATCGACGTCAAGAAGCTATGAAAGAGGAGACGGAACATGGACATCCATCCCATCAAGAATGAGCGCGACCACGCCCGAGCGCTGAAGCGTGTGGAGAAGCTGTGGGGCGCGCGTCCCGGGACCCCTGCGGCCGAGGAGTTGGAGGTCCTGGCGACGCTGATCGATTCGTACGAGGCCAAGCGTCACCCGATCGGCCCGCCCGATCCAATCGACGCGATTCTCTTTCGCATGGAACAGCTGGGCCTCACCCGCTCCGATCTCGTGCCAATCCTTGGGAGCCGTTCCCGGGTGTCCGAGGTGCTCAACCGACGCCGCGACCTGACCATCGCCATGATCGCGCGGATTCGCGAGAGGCTGGGGATCCCGGCAGACACGCTGATTGGGCGGCAGCGGGCGGCCTGATCGGGGCTTGGTTCCGTGCCGACGATCACCAGAGGAATTGGACGGCCAGTGAACGACGGCGAGACGTGGCACCTCCCGCACCGATCGACGAACAGCCGCGCACCGTGAGGCGCTGCCGATTCAGCCGCGCTCACGGATGGCAGCTCGTTCGCGAGGGAGGCGAGATACGCGGCGAGCGCCAGGGCCACGACCCGCGGCGGACGGAGCGCGTGCCCATACGACGTGATCAGCAGCGTTTCGATCCGGATGGCGAGCGCCGTTGCCTGTATTCCTCCGACGCCCAATCCTCGGGGAGGAGGATATCCAATAGGACAGGAACTTTCCTCAAATCCGTACGTCCCGAGCGGATCAGGATAGCCGGAGACGGTCGGCGTCGACGCGATCCAGGTACGCAGACAATTCGCTTACCGACCTGCGCGACGCATCGGTGTCGCCGTTCCCCGCCGACTGCTCCAGAGCGAAACCGAAATCAGTGATGGTCGGGAATCCAAAGCTGGTACCGGAGCCCCTCATCGAATGCCCCAGCCGCCCCACAATCTCAAAATCACCACGATCCAAGGCATCCCGCATCAAGATGACATTCTGTCTGCTGTGAACCAGAAACATCGGAACCCTGCGTGCGATCCTCGGATCCAAAGCCGCAGAGGGTGTGTCCTGCCGACTGGTCTCCGCCTTCGGTGAGGGAGGTGCGACTGCTGAATGCTCCCTGATGGCTTGCAGTAGCACCTCTTGTTTGATTGGCTTCGTCAAAAACGCTGTACAACCCGCCGCCAGGCACTGTTCTCGATCCCCCTTCAATGCGGAGGCAGTCAGCGCGATAATCGGCGTGGGCAGGCGGTCGTGCGCCTGTTCCCACGTTCTTATCGCCCGTGTAGCGGTCAGTCCATCCATAACCGGCATTTGGCGGTCCATCAGGACAAGGTCGTAGTGTCCCGTCGCGAACATTTCACAAGCGCTGGCTCCGGTCTCCGCGATCTCGACCCGGTATGGCGTGTCCGCCAGGTAGGCTACGGTGATCGTGCAGTTGTCGGGGGAGTCCTCCGCCAGAAGAATCCGCAGCGCTGGCAGCGGCGGCTCCCGATCCGTTTCGCCCAAGACGGTCACCCGCGCCGGCGTCCCAGCCCAAAACTCAAACGGGAGGGCGAAAGAAAACACACTGCCCTCCCCGACGACACTCTCCACCCAGATGCGTCCGCCCATCAGCTCAACCAGGCGTTTCGAAATCGTAAGCCCCAGACCAGAGCCTCCGAACCTACGAGTCGTGGACGAATCAGCTTGCGTGAATCGCTCAAAAACCCTGCTCACTTTGGAGTCCGGGATTCCGACGCCGGTATCCGCGATCGTGAACTGCAATGCGGTCGGGGCGGCGGAGTTTCCATCCGCTGTCACCCGCAGAGAGACTTCGCCGGATTCGGTAAACTTGATGGCGTTGCCGATCAAATTGAGCAGCACCTGCCGCAGACGCGTCGGGTCGCCGACCAGGTTAGTGGGCACGTTCGGCGCTATGTAGCTCACGATGGCCAAGCCCTTTTCATGGGCCCGGACGGCCACCATCTCCGTCACTTTTTCTAGCAAGTCATTCAACGAAAAGCCTGTTCGTTCGAGTTCGAGCTGCGAGGCTTCGACCTTGGAGAGATCGAGAATGTCATTGATGAGATTCAGAAGGTTGTCGCCGTTACGGCGAAAGATCTGTACATACTTGTCTTGCTCCGGGGACAGCGGGGTTTTCGCGAGCAGGTCCGCGATACCCATGATCGCATTCATTGGTGTTCTGATCTCGTGACTCATGCTCGCCAGAAAATCTGACTTGGTCTGGCTCGCGCTCTCGGCGACGGCCTTGGCCTGCTTCAGCTCCGCTTCGACTAGCTTGCGTTCCGTGACATCGCGCGCGGCCGCGAAGACGCCCTGGAGGGTGCGGTCCCGGTCGTAAAAGGTGGTCGCGTTGTAGGACACCACCGTCTGTTTTCCGTCGCGGGCACGTGCTGTCAGCTCATAGTCGGTGACCTTCTTTTCGCTCAGCACAAGGTTGATCGCGGCTTCGGCCCGCTCAGGTTCGGTGAAAAACGACTTGAACGGCGCGCCGATCAGCTCATCGCGGGTGCAGCCGGTGAGCGCTTCCATCTGCTTGTTGACGTCCGTGATGATGCCGGACGGGTCGGTGGTCATGATCGCATCGATGTTGGCTTCGATCAGCGAGCGTGTGTAGAATTGCTGGTCGCGAAGGCGCTGATCGAGCTTTTTCTTTTCGGCCTCGACCAGCTGGCGTGCGGTGTTCTCGGTGCCGATCAGCAGATATCCGATGATCGCGCCTTGTGCGTCCCGTAGGGCGGTGACCGACACGACCGCGCCAAATCGGCTTCCATCCTTGCGGATATAGGTCAGCTCGTAGATGTCCTCGATGCCGCGCGAGGCCTTGAACACCAAGGCTTCGAAGCCCGGCGTGATCGGGGTTGCCAGCTCGACGCTAAGCGCTTTTGCGCGCGCAATCACTTCCTGCGGATCGGAGATATCGGCCGGAGTGATTTTGTTCATTACCTCGGCGGCGGTATAGCCGAGCATCCGCTCGGCTCCGACGTTGAAGATCTGAATGACGCCCTTCGCGTCGGTTGCAATGCTCGAAAAGTTGGCGCTGTTGAAGATCGCGCTCTGCAGTGCTCCTGCCTTTAGCTCCGTTCCGATGAGCAGATAGCCGATGATGGATTTCTGCGCGTCACGCAGCGCCGTGACGGAAACTACCGCTGGGAACCGACTTCCATCTTTGCGAATATAGGTCAGTTCGTAGATGTCCTCGATCCCGCGCGAGGCCTTGAACACCAAGGCTTCGAAGCCGGGAGTGATCGGGGCTCCGAGCTCGACGCTAAGTGCCGTTGCGCGCGCAACCAGTTCCTGCGGATCAGAGATATCGGCCGGCGTGATCTTGTTCATCACCTCGGCAGCCGTGTAGCCGAGCATTCGCTCGGCCCCAACATTGAAGATCTGGATGACGCCCTTTGCGTCCGTGGCAATGCTCGAGAAGTTGGCGCTGTTGAAGATCGCGCTCTGCAGAGCCCCTGCCTTCAGTTCGGTGCCAATCAGCAGATAGCCGATGATGGCGTTCTGCGCATCACGCAGCGCGGTGACGGAGACCACCGCCGGGAAACGACTCCCATCCTTGCGGATGTAGGTCAGCTCGTAGATGTCTTCGATCCCGCGCGAGGCCTTGAAGACCAGGGCCTCGAAGCCGGGTGTTATGGGGGCATCCAGCTCGACGCTCAGCGCCTTGGCTCGCGCGATCAATTCCTGCGGATCAGAGATATCGGCCGGCGTAATCTTGTTCATCACTTCGGCAGCCGTATAGCCGAGCATTCGTTCGGCCCCGACGTTGAAGATTTGAATGACACCCTTTGCATCCGTGGCGATGCTCGAGAAGTTGGCGCTGTTGAAAATCGCGCTCTGCAAGGCGCCGGCCTTGAACAGCGCATCTTCCGCCTGCTTGCGCGCTGTGTTGTCCGTGCCGATCAACAAGTAGCCGATGATTGCGTCCTGAAAGTCGCGCAACGCAGTGACGGACACCACCGCCGGAAAACGGCTGCCATCCTTGCGAATGTACGTCAGCTCGTAGATGTCCTCGATTCCACGTGAGGCCTTGAATACCAATGCCTCAAACCCTGGAGTAATCGCGGCTCCGAGCTCGATGCTCAGCGCCTCGGCGCGCGCGATCAATTCCTGCGGGTCAGAAATGTCCGCCGGCGTGATCTTGTTCATCACCTCGGCAGCCGTATAGCGGAGCATTCGCTCGGCCCCGACGTTGAAGATCTGGATGACGCCTTTCGCATCCGTGGCGATGCTCGAGAAATTCGCACTGTTGAAAATCGCGCTCTGGAGCGCCCCCGCTTTGAGAAGGGCCTCTTCCGCCAGCTTGCGCGCAGTGTTGTCTGTCCCGATCAACAAGTATCCAATGATCGTGTCTTCGGCGTCACGGAGGGCCGTGACGGACACGACCGCCGGAAAACGGCTGCCGTCTTTGCGAATGTACGTCAGCTCGTAAATGTCCTCGATGCCGCGCGAGGCTTTAAACACCAACGCCTCAAAGCCCGGCGCGATCGTAGTTCCCAGCTCGACGCTCAGCGCCTCGGCCCGCGCGATCACTTCCTGCGGGTCGGAGATGTCGGCCGGAGTGATCTTGTTCATCACCTCGGCTGCCGCGTACCCGAGCATGCGTTCCGCGCCGACGTTGAAGATCTGGATTACGCCCTTCGCGTCGGTGGCGATGCTCGAGAAATTGGCGCTGTTGAAGATCGCGCTTTGCAGCGCCCCCGCCTTCAGCAGCACCTCCTCTGCCTGCTTGAGTTGGGTCAAGTGGTCCTCTCGATCTCCGAGGGAGTGATCACACCTGTGAGTACTGTCAGCGCCGGACAATCGGAGTGAACTGGCGCCCCCAAAACGAGCGACCCGGCTTGCTCGTGCTTGGAACGTCGGCGCTCCTCGATCCGCGTGATAGCGGAGACAAGATGCTCGAACTCAAAGGGCTTCTTCAGGTAGGCAACTGCGCTGTCGTTCATCGCCGTGACGACGTCAGCGATCGAGGAGCCATAGGCCGTCATGAGCAGCACTTCAGTCAAGGGAAACTCCCGCCGAATTCGGTGACACAGTGTGAGGCCGTCGACCTTCGGCAACCGGACGTCAGTCACGACCAGATCGAATGAGCAAGCCGCAAGACGCTCAATGGCTATTTCAGCGTCGGGCGCGAGGTCGACGGTGTGCCCCTCGTCGCGTAGCACCTGACCGAGCACCGCGAGGAGGTCAGGCTCGTCGTCTATGAGTAAAATGGTTAGCATTCCCGCTACGATCGTCTTCCTGCCGCTGAACCCAGCGTCTCACCTGCAGACTGGTCGACCACGAGCGTCGCGCGACCGCAGAACAGCGCGATGTCAGGCGCGGCCCGCGCCGCTTCGAGCTGGATCGTCAGGGCCATCATCACCACGACATGTTGCGATTCGATTGATGGAAGGCGTCGGACACCGAATCTCGCAAGTCATTGTCATCGTCGACGATCAGGACGGTCTTCTCGTTCAACCGCGGCGGCTCTACTGCCCGACTACCGCGAGGTTGATAACGTATTCACACTAAGCATCTTTTTGACAATGAGAATTGGGCGGTCCCATCTTGTGACGCGTGGCGTCGGTGGCGGATGAGAAACAGAGCCTCGACGCCGCGCGGTCGTTGCCGGGTGCGCGGGCGCGCAGGTACTCGTACGCGCTGCACGGACCCGCCGCTTTCGTGGAGCGACGGGCTGATGCATACCGGGAGGCATGACAGCGACCGAGCAGAAGTGGGCTGAGCGGGTCGAGAGCTGGCGCGAGAGCGGATTGACGTCGGAGCAGTACAGCGACGGTCGAGGCTTCAGCGCGAA
>DASRLC010000481.1:0-10237 GCA_035648655.1 Polyangia bacterium | reverse complement strand
GGGGACCGCGGCCGCTGCCGACGCCGGCGCAGATACCGGCACGACCAAAGGCGCGGTGGCGATTCTCCGAATCACCTCGCCGGCATCGAACGTTTCGACCAACGGAACGGTCGCGATCGCCGTCGGGGTAGACAGCGGCGCCGCGCCCACCACGATCCAGCTGACGGTCGACGGAACCGCGCTGACCACCCTGAGCGCCCCCGCGCCATACCAGTATTCCTGGGACACCACCGGCGTCGCCGACGGGCCGCATTCGCTCGTGGCGCAGACCACGGTGGACGGCGACTTGATCGCGTCGCCGCCGGTCACGGTGGTCGTCGATCACACCCCGCCCACGATCCTGTCGACCGTCCCGGCAACCGGCGCCATCAACGTGGTCCTGCGCGCGCCGATAACCGTCAGGTTCTCGGAACCGATTTTGGCTTCGTCGTTCACGGTCTCGTCGCTGTCGCTGCGTGCTGGCGGCGCGGTCGTCCCGATCGTTGCGACACTCGCCGGTGACGGCCTGAGCGCAACCATCGCGATCAGCGACTTCTCGTCGTTTGCTCTGCCGGCCAGCTTCTCGGTCGTGCTCGCCCCGACGCTCACGGATCTGGTCGGAAACGCCATCAGAGCGCCAGCCGCCGCCTGGAGTTGGATGGTTCCGGATTGGATCAAATATGCGTCCGTCGCCAGCACGACCGCGCCCGCGTTGGCGGTGGGACCAACCTTTCAGCCGACCTTGGCGTACACCCGCTGCCTCACGGCAGCGGGCGCCTCGAGCTGCACGGATGATCTGTTCGTGGCCACCAGCGATGGCCAAGCCTGGAACAGCCTCGGTCAGGTCCCCGCGCTCACCGGCCCGGGATCGCTGGACCTGAACGCTCAGGGCCAGCCAATCGTAGCGGGCGTCGGGGTCGCGGGCAGCTCTATTTTGGAGTCGGTCCTACTGGCGACTTGGAATGGCTCATCTTGGGACAACTCCATCTCCCCCCTGGGAATCGATAGCACCTACGCCTTCACCGCCAGCCCCAGCGTTCGCCTCGATTCCGCCGGTCGGCCGGTCGTGGCCTGGAAGGATGCCGTGACGGCGACCGAAGCCGATATCGGCGTCGCACGCTGGACTGGGACCGCGTGGGACAGGTCGTTCGGCAAGTTCGGACTGACGAACGCGAATCTCTACGACCTAATCCTCGACGATGCCGGGAATCCGGTGGTGGGATTCAACACGATTGGCACGCTCGTTTCCCTTCCATCGAGCTCATTTCGCGCCTGGAACGGAACGACTTGGACCTCGAGCGCCAGCTTGCTTCTGGGTCAACCTTTTGTTGCCATCGACCCGGCTTCGAACCCGACGATGATCGCAGAGTGGAATGTCGAGCAGTATTCGAATGGATCTTGGCTGGCGGCAATATCGACGGTGATACCGGCGGGCGATGGCAGCGGCAACCAGCGCATCACCGCAGGGGCGGATCACCAGCCGGTCGTCGCTTGGACCAACACGGCCGCCACCTCCAAGGTCGGCCTCGCTCGATGGACGGGTACCGAATGGAGTGCCCGGGCCGGCCTGTTTAGTGCCAATGGCGTCGTCACATCGGAGGCGCCCGGTGTATTGGTCGACGGGCGCGGAAGCGTCTGGGTCTTCTGGCGTGAGGGCGCCGCAGCCAACGTCTGGATGTCGAACTACTAGCGCCACCATCCACGACGGAGGACATCATGTCGCGCGCCGCCCTCGCTGTTTTCGTTGCGCTCACGGCATTTTCAGCGGGAGCGCGCACCCGGGACGTCGACCCGGACACCCTGATCGCACAAGGCCTCGAGCTGCGGCGGGCGGGAAAATCGGCCGAAGCTCTGGAGCTTTTCCGCAGGGCGCATCGGCAAGCGCCGTCGCCCCGGACGCTGGGACAGATGGGCCTGGTCGAGGCTTCGTTGACCCATTGGCTGGACGCCGACGGGCACCTCTCGGCGTCGCTCGCCACGCCCGACGATGCGTGGGTACGGAAAAATCGACCATTCCTCGAGCAGGCGCTCGACCGCGCGCGGATGCACATCGGGGAACTGGTCATCAGCGGACGCCCAGGTGCGGCGGTCTGGTTGGCCGGAAGAGCGCTCGGCGTGCTGCCACTTTCCGCCGTGCGCTCTTTGGAGGGCAACGTCTCGCTCACGGCCAGTGCCGAGGGCTTCAAGCCCTTTTCGGCGATTGTCCTGATCAAGGGCGGGGCGCGCACGGCCTTCGCGATCGTTCTCGATCCGCTCGAGGCCTCGGCGGTGCCTGATCCGGCGAACGATCGGTTCGCCGTGGCCGGGGCCTCCCAAGGCTCGACCAAACGATGGGCCGGCCTGACCTTGGCCGCGGCCGGCCTCTTCACGCTCACCTGGGGCGTCGTTTGGATCGAGCTCGACAACCACAATACTTGTGGATCGGTACAGACGGGTTCCTGCGGCACCGTCTACGACACCCGCCCGACCGGTTGGTTCCTGACCGCCGGTGGAACCGCGGCGGCCCTGGTCGGAGGTGGGTTGCTGTTCTCTTCGTTGCACGTTTCCAATGCGGACCTCACGGTCGCGCTCGGCCCGAAGTCCCTGCAACTCGAGGGGCGGTTTTGACGCCAAGAAGCTTGAGCATCGTTGCCGATGGGGATATGAGAGCCATCTCGACGGGGTGACTGTCGGAGATGGGCGTGACGGACGTCGAAACCGAATTCAGGCGGCTTGGACCTTACGTGCTCTTGCGGGCATCTGGGGCCGGCGGAATGGCGCGCATCGATCTCGCGTTGCGGGGCGATCCGAGCACCGCGGACGTCTGCGTGCTCAAGCGCCTGCACGCCGATTACCGCTCTCCCGAGCAGGAGGCCCGCTTCAGGCGCGAGGCGGCGATCGCCCGCCGGCTCTCGCACGACGCCATCGCGCGAACCCTCGACATCGACGAGATCGACGGCGAGATCCTGCTTCTTCAAGAGTTGGTGATGGGCGTGGATCTGCGGCGCCTCGCCGCGCGCGTCACCGCGGTGGGAGAACCTCTACCGGTGGCGTTGGCGGTTTACGTCGTTTCCGAGGTGGCCCGCGCGCTAGACTACGCCCACGCCTTTCGGCGCTTGGGCATCGTTCACCGCGACGTCACCCCCGACAACATCATGTTGGCCTTCTCGGGCGCCGTGAAGCTGGTCGACTTCGGCATCGCGCGCTCGAACGCCGACGGCACCTTGACCCAGGCTGGCTTCGTAGTTGGCCGACCGGTCTATACGGCTCCAGAAGTCTGGAACGGGGCGCGCGCCGATCGGCGCTCGGACATTTACTCGTTGGGTGTCGTCCTTTGGCAGCTCTTGGCCGGACGTCCACTCGAGCTGGCCGACGTCACCACCAGTCCCGCGCAAATCAATCCCGCCGTTCCCACGGCGCTGGCCGCGATCAACTTACGGGCCTTCGACGCCGACCCCGCCCATCGCTTCCAGTTTGCCGGTGCGCTCCAGCGGTCCCTGGCGCCCTATCTGCCGAACGCGGCCGAGGTACGCGCGCAGCTGGCCGCGCTCCTGGCCCGACATTTCGACGTCCCGCGCGAGCAACGGATGCTGGCGGAAGATGTCGCGCACGCCATCCCGCTGCTCGCCGCCGGGAAGACTCCGCCCGCGTCGCCGAAATCGGGCCGGTCCGCCAGCCGCAACCGGCTCTTGTTATGGACGGCGGTCGCGCTGGTCTTGTTCGACGGCGCGCTCTGGAAGGCGAGCCGGATCAAGTATAGACGCTCGGCCGCGCCGCCAGCGCCGGTGGTCGGCACCCGATCTTCACCGGTGCCTCCAACGCCGCCCGTCGCCGCCGCGAAGGTCGCCTTCGCCACGCCGTCGGACTCCCCGTCCGGGAAAACGCAACCGCCGCCCGCCGCGATCACCCAGGCTGCGGACACGCCCGCCGCGCCCCCGCCGCAACCAGCCGCGACGTTCTCACGCAAGGCGGCCTCTGCCCGGCCCACCCGAGAGCGAACGCGGGCCGGTGGTGAGCACCCGGCGGTCCAAACGACGGCCGCCGATCCACGCAAGCTGCTCGCCGAGGCACAGCTCGACTTCGATCGCGGGGACCTGGCGCTTTCGCTGGCGCTGGCCCGCCAAGCCGCTCACGACGGCGCCGGCGCACCGGCCTACGTCCTCATCGGGACCATCATGATGAACGAACACCGCGACGACGAAGCCGAGCGCGCCTTCACCCAAGCCACCCTTTGCACCCCCACGGATCCGCGCGCGGATCGTTTGTTGGCGCTGGTGCGAGAAATACGCAAGATGGGCGCGGCAAGCCAATGACATCCGAGAGGGAGGCAATCAAAGGGCGGCGAATCGACCGCTACGATTTACACGAGCTGATTGGCGAGGGCGGAATGGGCGCGGTCTATCGCGCGGTCGACAGTCGACTCGGCCGCACCGTTGCGCTCAAGACCGTGGTGCCGGAACGGACCGGCGCTGGCCTCACCGACGAGCTGCGCCAACGGTTCATGCGAGAGGCCCTGGCCGCGTCGAAGGTGGAACACCGCAACGTCGTCCAGGTTCTGGACTTCGGCGTCACCGCCGACGGAACGCCGTATCTGGTGATGGAGTATCTGCGCGGCCAAGACCTGGGCGTTTTGCTCCGCAGGTCGCGCGGACCACTGGCGGTGGAGTACGTCGCCGATCTGATGTTGGGCGTCTGCGCGGCCCTCCGGGCGTGTCACCAATTGGGCATCGTTCACCGCGATCTCAAACCCAGCAATATCTTCCTGGCCGACACCGACACCGGTCACGAGATCAAGGTCCTGGACTTCGGTGTTTCGAAGGCACCGATGGCCACGGATCTGACCCAAGAAGGGCAAATTCTCGGGACGCCGCAGTATCTGTCTCCCGAGCAGGTGAACGGCAAGGTGGGACCCGAGAGCGACCAGTACGCGCTCGGCGTGTTGCTTTATGTCTGTCTGACCAAACGACTGCCGTTCGAAGAGCACCAAAACCTGAGCCTCCTGCGCGCGATCGAGGTCGGCCGATTTCGCGGTCCACGCGCGCACCGCTCGGACATCCCCGAGGCGCTGGAGGCCATCATCCTGCGCGCGATGCACGCCGATCCCACCCAGCGCTTCGAATCCGTGCACGTCCTCGGGCAGAAGCTGTGGGACTTCGCCAGCCCCCGCGGCCAAGTCGAATGGAAGAACTACTACTTCCATTCGCCTCCGGTCGCGATGCCGTCCAAGTCCACGCTGCGCGGCGTGCCGTTGGTACCCGACTCGCCCGAGGACTCCCAGCTGGCCGCACCCGGGCCGCCGATCGGCCCGACCGAGATCCTGGCCAAGTCCGAAGCCGCTCCGCCGGCGGTTAGCCCTCAGCTCCTGATTTCGACCAAACTGGCACGACCGACCGCCAAGGCGGCGGCCGCGGACGGGGGGGCTGCGCACGGGCCGGGTGAACGAGCTCCGTCCGCCGACCGCGATGGGCTTGCCGCCGCTCCGGGGCGCCGTGGTCGGTTGATCCTGCTGACGGTCGTCGTTCTGGGACTGGCCGGCACGGGGGTCGGATTGATGCTGCGGGCCGCGCGGTTTCGAAACTCTGCTCCGCGTTCCGCGACGGTTTCGAATCCCCCCTCATCTGTGGTTTCGAAACCCATTGCGCCCATATCACGCGCGGTTTCGAAACATTCACCGGAGAGCATTCCCGCCGCGTCGATTCGACCATCGACGGCGGCGCGCGCTCGAACGAGGGCCTCATCCCCTGCAACGGTCGTCGCCGAGCCCACGACCGTACCCACCAAGCGTGCGTCTTCGACGCCAACGTCGACGACACCAACGACAAAAGCAGCCGGTGCGCGAAAAAAGCACGCACCTCCTTCGGGCAAGTCTCCGAAGATGGGCCTGGACCAAAACGGCATAGGCATTCCCTCCAACTAAGAGGCTCCATGCAGCGTTCGTACGGATTGACTCTGTTACCACTGCTCCTGCTCACCGGATGCCCGACCAAGGCAAAGCCAATTCTCGACGCCAATATCCCTTCGGACGGAAACGCGAAGAGTGACGGATCGGCGGGCGACGGATCCAACACCGACGGATCCAACTCGGACGGATCGAAGATCGACGGGCCGACGGGCGATGGGTCGCAGACTACGACAACGACGCTTCAAATTACGTCGCCGACCAGTGACGTCCACACGAACAGCACCCTCGCGGTCACGGTGACGGCGAGCGGCGGCGTCGCGCCCGGAACCGTTTCACTCTTTCTGGACGGCGGGGCAGCGATCGCCACTCTCAGCGCGCCCTCGCCTTACACGTATACCTGGGACACAACCAAGGTTGCCGAGGGACCCCACACCCTCGTGGCCAAAAGCACGTCCGGCTCTCCGCCGATCGCGTCTGCCCCCGTCACCGTAAACGTGGACCGCACCGCGCCCAACGTCGTTTCGACGATACCTACGACAGGCGCGACCAATGTCGTGCTTCGCGCCCCCATCACCGTGACCTTTTCGGAGGCGATGGCATCGTCATCGGTCGGTTCGGGCGCTATCGGATTGACGATCGGCGGGACCGCCGTCGCCAGCACCGCGACGCTGAGCCCGGATGGAACGACCGCTTCAATCGTGATCGGCGATCCGACCTCTTTCGCGCTCCCCGGAGTCTTCGCGGTGAGCTTTGCATCCACCATGACCGATCTGGCGGGCAACCCGTTGGCTAAGCCGGCACCATCCTGGTCGTGGACGGTGCCGGATTTCATAAGCTACGCGAACATTCCAACCACAGGATTCATGGTCTCGAGCCCGGCCTTAGCTATCGACAAGACGTTTCAACCCGTCGTGGCCTTCGCTGACCTCTTCGTCAGCAGCAGCGGTAGTCAGGAACGAAATACGCTGCATGTCGAACGGTCGGATGGACAAGCCTGGACAGATCTCGGACGCCCGTCACCGAACGGTGACGAGAGCTATGGGCTTTCGTTGGCTCTCGACGCCAGTGACCATCCGGTCATCGCGTGGGCCGAAAAGGGCAATCAAGTCTACGTTTCGAACTGGACCGGAACCGGTTGGAGCGCGGCCATGACAGCGGTCGATAGCGGAGCCCCTGCGACGACGCTCGCCTCTTCTCCGGTGGTTAGATTGGATCCGTCCGGGTCGCCCGTCCTGGCGTGGCTGCAAAAGTTCCCCGCCCCCAGCTCGAATCAAGACGTCTTCCTAACCAGCTGGACGGGTGGAGGGTGGACCTCGACGCCGGGCGAGCTCGGTCTGGTTGGGATTACCGCGTTCGATTTGATCGTCGACTCACAAGGTGTTCCCACCGTCGCGTGGCGCGCCGCCAACATGGCCGGCCTAGATATTTTCAGGGGCACCGTCAAGCTGAGTAGCCCGATGACGGCGGCCACGGGCGATCCGACCTTGGGATTGGACAAGATGTCGGATCCGCTTCTCGTCGAAGGAACGACCGCTTTCAGCGTCTCCGCGTTTTCGGCTGGAGCTTGGCAGACGGCAGTCCCAACCCCGATCCAAGTTGACAGCGGCGCTCAGTCTCCGAAGCTGAGGACCGACCCCGACCACAACCCGGTGGTGGGCTGGATTGACTCCGCGCAGTTTAGTTATGCCAGATGGACGGGTTCTGCCTGGGATTCGCGCGCCGGCATTTTCGGCAATGGGAATAATGTGCAACTCTTCGACCTTGCGGTCGATTCCCGCGGAACTGTGTGGATGATGGGCGGCAATCCCAGCCAGGTCGTCGTCATCATGTCGAACTACTAGAGTGAGCTCCTCTCAGATGCTGCGAAATATCCTGGCGATCTCGGCGATCGCCCTTGGTCTCCTGTCGGGTCGTCTGTACGCGGCGGATCAGTCAGCCACCGATGCTCTCATCCAGCAGGGACTCGAGCTGCGGCGCGACGCCAAACCTGAACAAGCGCTCGCGCTTTTTCAGCGCGCGCACGCCATGGCGCCATCGCCACGAACCTTCGGCCAGATGGGCCTCGTGGAAACCTCCCTCAAACGTTGGGTCGACGCGAACTTGCACCTCACGGTGTCTCTGACCAGTCCGGACGACGGCTGGGTCGTGAAGAACCGAGCCTTCCTCGAGCAAGCCCTCGCCACGACCAAGCAGCACATCGGCGATCTCGTGGTGAGCGGACCGGCCGACGTCGAGGTCTTCGTCGACGGCAAGTCGGTCGGCACCCTCCCCGCGATTCCGCCCATCCACCTGGGTGAAGGGCAGGTCCATGTGAGCGCAACAGCGCCGGGGTTCAAGCCGTTCGATCAAATGGTATTGATTCGCGTCGGCGTTCGCGTTCAGATCGCGATTACCCTCCGTCCTATCGCCGTGGAACAAGCCGCGCCGGTCGCCAGCTCCGTCGAGACCAATGGAGCCTCGCCGACGACGCTAGCTCCGTCACCGATCTCCAGCCGCAACACTTGGCACACCTGGGCCGGCGCATCACTGGCGGTCGCCGGCGCCGGCGGCCTCACCTGGGGAATCGTTTGGATCGCCATCGACAACCACGACGCCTGCGGCTCGACCCAGGGCGCCGCCTGCGGCACCGCCTACAACACGAAGACGCCCGGCTGGATCTTGGCCGGCGTGGGAGCGGCGGCTATTGCTTCGGGCGCCGTGGTCTTCTTCACGGGCCATTCGTCGCCGGGTTCGAACCTCGCGCTCGGAATAGGCCCAACGTCGCTACTTCTCCGCGGCGACTTTTGAACAGACCGGAAGGACCTGTGTCCGGATGGTCCTTCCCCCTTTACGGAGCTGCGTACTGATCGGCGTCGCAGTCGATTGGCGAGGTGCGCGGCACGCCGTCGAAATCGTCGGATGGGAAGACCGTCGGCTGATTGCTCGGGCATCCGATGGGAGCCGTCAGATGGTATGGCGCCACCGTTTCGAGACCGGTAGGAGCGGTCGTAAAGACGTTGACCAGGTTGCAGGAGTCGTTCAGGCCGAGAATGACCGAATTGTTCAACGTCAGCATGTTGTTGGAGTCGCACGTATCGGCATCTCCGAGGTTTCCGACGATCGTATTGAACGAAAACTGGGAACCTGTCGACGTGGCCGACGCAGCGAACTTCACGCCGTACCCGTTCCCGGCGATGATGCTGTTCTGGATACTGTAAGTCGCGGCGCTGACTAGTACGCCGCCGACCGAATTGCCCTGAACTAAGCAGCGATCCATGCCTAGGCTCGCCCCGTTCTCAGCGTCGATGCCGAGGCCTGTTCCGAGCGAGGCCGTCACGCGGAGGAGGCTGACCTTGGCCGAGCTTCCGGTCACGAGGATGCCCTTGCTTGTGGAGATCGTTCCCGCGTTCACTGTGAGGTCACGGATCAGAACCGTGCCCGCAGACGCGGTCAAAGCGGTGGCCGCACCCGCTAGGATACTTCCAGCGTTACCCCCAGAGTCCTTCCGACCGATGACGACTGGCGAGACCTCGTTCGTGTTCAGCATCATCTGATTGTTGGCGGCGCCTACGATAATGATCACGTCGATACCCGGTGCTAGGTGGCCAACGGCATCGTTTGGCGCGCAGTAGGGATTGCCCAACGACCCGTCGGGAGTGGGACATCCGCTGCTGTTGAATTGCACGTAGAGCACCTCAGTGGGCGTCGCGCAGTGGCCGTCGGTCATGCAGACGCCGGGGGCAGCGGTGCAGTCGGAATCCGCCACGCAGGGTTGGCACTGGTTGGTGGTTCCGCAGATCGGCTTGGTCTTATCCGCCGTGCAGTCGCTGCTGGTCACGCACTCCACGCAGGCCCCGCTCCTCGAGCATACGGTCTTGCCGGTGTGGCCCGCACACTGGTTGGTCGTGCCCATGACGCATGGACCGCAGGTATGATCCGAGCCGCATACGGGCTTCGTCATGTCCTCCGTGCAGTCGCCATCCACCACGCAGCCGACGCAGCTGGCGGCGTCTAGCTCGCAAACCGGAGCAGCGCCGTCGTCTCGTCCGGAGCACTGCGTGGACGCGTCGCACCGGAACGGATGACCGCCGCTGCCGCCACCGCCGCCGCTGCCGCCTTTGCCGCCGCCTCCGTCGGACTTCCCGGCCGCGCCGCCCGCACCGCCGTCGATCGGAAGACACTTAAAGGTCCCACCGTCCTTCGTATCGCAGCTCGACCCCGGGCAGTCCGCGTTCGTGTTGCAGTAGCCCGTCTTCAGGTTCTTCGAGTTGCACGAAACCACCAAACCCAACACCGCCGCCGCCACCATCAAAAATCGCATCTGCATCTAGAAGCTCCCCGCTATCGCCACGCTGTTGGGTCCAATCGCCACCTGAGTGCCATGGTACGTGAGACCGC
>DASRLC010000480.1:0-25711 GCA_035648655.1 Polyangia bacterium | reverse complement strand
ATATGTTGGCATCGCTGGCCGCGCTGGCCGGTGCCCCGGAGATGATCAAATGACCGACGACGACCTGACAAGCCACGAAACGCAAGAGTCAGAAGACGGCGAAGAGGGCGATCCGCGGGTCGAGGCAGCCTGGCGTTTTGTGGACGAAGGCAACGTCGCCGGCGCGCGGCGCGCGGTGGCACAGCTGCCCCAAGATTCGCCGGACGTGCTGCTCCTGCTGGCGGCCTGCTGCCGCGAAGAGGACCAGCCCGATGGCGCCATGGTGTTACTCCGGCAGGCCGCCGCGGCCGATCCGCAATGGGCCGTGCCAGAGCTTTGGCTGGCGGAGATCTTGGCCAGTCATCCCGACGGATTGCCGGAGCGACTGGACGAGGCGCTGACGCATGCGCGGCGGGCGCTCGATCTGGCGGAGGACGAGAGCGACTATCTGTCGGCGTTGACGCTGAAGGCCGGAATCGAGCTGGAGCTGGGGCAAGCGGCCGAGGCGCGGAAGACCTTGGCGGACCTGCCGCCGCCGGAGGTGCCGGTGGAAGATCTTTCGCTGGCGCTGGAGATCGCCGACTTACACTTGGCGTTGGGGGAGCCGGAGGCGGCGCGGGCGCGGATGCGCACGCTGACCGCGGCGCACCCCGAATCGGCGGACGCCTGGCACGCGCTCGGGTCGGCCGCGGCCGATCTGGAGGACGCGGGGGAGATGCGCTCGGCCTGGAAGCGCGCCTGGACGCTCGACACCGCGCCGGGTGAGACGCAGGGCGCGGGCGATCGCTTGTCGGAGGAGGAGGTCGCGGCGGTGGCCGAGGCTGGGCTCGAGGAGCTGCCGGCGCGGGCGCGCGAGCTCTTGCAGGGTATCCCCATCGTCATCGCGGAGCAGCCGGCGGAAGCGGACGTCGAGGCGGGCTTCGATCCACGCGCGCTGGGCCTGTTCAGCGGGACCGCCTATCCCGAAAATTCGAGCTTAAGCGAAGGGCAACCGGGCTTGACGCAGATCGTGCTCTTCCGGCGCAACCTGGAGCGGGTCGCGGGCAGCGAAGACGAGCTGCGCGAGGAGATCCGCACCACCTTGCTCCACGAGACCGGTCACTTCTTCGGACTGGAAGACGCCGATCTGGAAGAGCTGGGCCTGGACTGAAATCGGCGCAGGCGATGGTGGAACCGGCCCCGGGCCGCGTTCCTTGACAACGCGGGGCCCGGTCATCATGATGCGCGGCCGAACGAACCGAGGAAAATACGTGGCCAACATCAAGTCATCCCAGAAGGCGAACCGCCAGCGCGTCAAGCGCACGGCGCGCAACATCACACACAAGACCGCCATGCGAACGGCGATCAAGAAGCTGCGCGCGGCGATCGGGCAGAAGAATGCCAAGGGCGTCAAGGAGCTGCTCGCCAGCGCCGTACGGGCGATCGATCAGGCGGCCTCGAAGGGGGTCATCAAGAGAGGCACCGCCTCGCGGTCGGTCTCGCGGCTGACCGTAGCCGCCGCGGGCGTCAAGGCTTAGGCGCGGGCCACGCGGCCCCCCTCTGGGCGGCCCCCCGCGTCCTCGGCCAGCGCCTGCACCAGGCGCGACAGGGCGATCTCGGGATCGAGACGTGAGGTCTTGAGCCCCAGATCGGCCTGGAACAGCCGTTCGAAGGCGCGCACCAACGCCGCGCGCGAGATGCGGCGCGCCGGGACCAGCACGTCGTCGAGGAAGTAGGGGCTGATTCCGACCCCCGCCGCGATGTCGCCGCGCGAGGCGCCGGCCGTCGCCAACTCCTTGGCGCGCCAGATCTGCCGAAACTGGCGCGCCAGCATGAACTGGATCCGGAGCGCCGGTTCACGATTGCGCAGCATGTTGGTCAGCAGCGACAGCGCGGCGCCCACGTCGCCGCCACCGATGGCCTTGGTCAGCTCGAAGATGCCGCGCTCGCGGGTCTCGGCGATCAGGTCCTCGACATCGTCGACGGTGATGGGCCGGCCGTCCGCGTAGAGCGCCAGCTGCTCGAGCGCCTGGCCGAGGCGCCCCAGATCGGGGCCGGCCGACAGCGCCAACGCGGTGGCCGCGTCGGGTGCGATGCCGATCTTTCGGACGCGCGCCTCGTTGCGCAACCAACCGGCCAGCGCCTGCTCGCGCAGCGGCGCGAAGACGTGCAGGTAGCCGCGTTTGCGCAGCAGCTGAAAAGCCCGGAACCGCACGTCGACCTTGTCGGCAAGCAGGATCAGGCAGGTCGACGGGTTGGGATCCTCGGCGTAGGCGGCCAGCGGTTCGAGATCGGCCGCCTTCACCTCGTCGATGGCCTTGCCCACCACCAGCCGGCGCTTGGCCATCATGGGCAGCGTCCGCGCGGTGGCGATCGCGCCGCCGACCCCGCGCTCCTTGAGATCGAAGACGTCCTGGTTGAAAGCCGCGCCGGCGCCAGCCTCCTTCAGGACTGCGGCACGGATCGCGGCGGCGGCCTCATCGACCAGATAGCGTTCACCCGACAGGCAGTAGATCGGATCAATCTCGCCGCGGGCGACGGCGGCCAAGATGTCGGGCGGAGGCGGCGGAGCCACCCGTCGGTTGTACTACACTTGTCCGCGGAGACGAGGATGGCGAAACCGCCCATGCGCATCGAAGGCCAACTCTTGCGCTGGTATGACCGCGCCAAGCGGGATCTGCCCTGGCGCCGCGCGCCCACGCCTTATCGGACCCTGGTTTCGGAGGTGATGGCGCAGCAGACCGGCGTCGCCACCGTCGGGCCGTACTTCGAGCGCTTCCTGCTTCGGTTTCCCACGCTGGAGAGCTTGGCGGTGGCCACCGACGATCAGGTCACGGCGCTCTGGTCGGGCCTCGGCTACTACGCCCGCGCGCGAAACCTACGCCGGGCGGCCGCGGTGGTGGTCGACGAGCTCGGGGGCGAGCTGCCCCGCACGGAAGCGGGCTTGCGCCGGTTGCCGGGGATCGGCCCTTACACGGCGGCCGCGGTGGCGGCGATCGCCTTCGAGGCGCGGGCCTTCGCGCTGGACGGCAATGGCATGCGCGTCCTGGCGCGCTTCTTCGGCGTGCAGGCGCGGATCGATCTGCCGGCCACACGCGCGCGGCTGCACCGGCTCGGCCTCGAACAGGTGCCGAGCGGGCGGGCGGGCGACTTCAATCAATCGGTCATGGAGCTGGGGGCGACGGTCTGTACGCCGCGCCAGCCGAGCTGCGGGATCTGTCCGCTGCGCCTGGGCTGTGCCGCCCGCGCAGCCGAGCTGACCGAGGCGCTGCCGCGCAAGCGCCCGCGGCCGGCCCGACCCTCCGTGCGGGTGGCCTGCGTCTATGTCACCGACGGCGCGCGGGTGCTGATGGTCAAGCGGCCGACGGGGCTATTGGCCGGCACCTGGGCCTTGCCCGACGGCCCGTCGCCTGCCACCGAAGGACCATCGCTGGAGATCGCGCGCCAGGTCGCGGCCCGGTCCGGAGCGCGCGGCGCAGCGCTCGAATACCGCGGGGCGGTTCGCCACGTCTTCACCCACCGCGACGTGACCGCCGACGTGTTTCGGGTGCAGGTTCCGGCGCGCGGCCGATCGGGCGGCGATCGCCGCTGGGTAGCTGCCGTGGGCTTGGCCGCCGTGGGCGTGTCGACGTTCGCGCGCAAGACCCTCGCGCTCGGCGTGGGCCCCACAAAACAGGACAGGGCGGGGCTTCGGACTTAAAAGGGGGAATGGTGCGGCTCGGTCTCTACGTGGTCCTGCTGTTCGCCGCCTGCGCGGCGGGCCAGAGCGCGCCCAGCCTGCCGGGAACCTTCGGCAGCGGCGAGCCGCTTCCCCCGCCGGTGGCGCCCGAGCCGGGCGCGCCGACCATGGCCGCGCCGACCATGGCCGCCCCGATGACGACCGCGCCGACGGCCATCGCTCCGGCGACGACGCCCCCACCAACCGGACCCGGCGGGCCGGGGACTCCCGATCTGGCCGCTCCCGATCTGGCCGCTCCCGATCCGGGCGCCGACGCCGATTTCCGGGAAGCCAAGGGCCGCTTCGACGCCGGCGATCGCGAAGGCGCCCGGACAGCGCTGGAGGCCTTCGAGAATCATTACCCGCAGAACTCGGCGCGCTCCGCGGTCGACTTGATGTTGGCGCGGCTGGCGCTCCTGCGCGGCGATCCCAGCGCGGCCAAGACGCTGCTCGATCCCCTGGTGGCGACGCCGCCCGATCCGGGGACCGGCTCGGGCGCGCGCTACTACTTGGGGTTGGCCGAGACGCGGCTGGGGCACTTCGCGGAAGGGCGTCGGCTTCTGTTGCCGTACCTGCCACCGGCCGGTGCGTCGGCGCCGGACGACGGGGCGTTGGTGGAGCTGCGTGGCGCGCTGGCCGAGGCGACGGCGGGCGTCGGCGAGCTGTCCCCTGCACTGGAGCTGTGGGACGCCTACGCGCGCGGCGGCCGGGAGCCCGAGAAGGCTTATGCGCGCGAGCGCGTGACGGAGATCGTCGCCAAGCTGACGCCGGACGCGGCGGCGCAGGCGTTTGCCGCCTCGCCCGAAAAGGGGCTGGCCCGCGCGCTGCTCGGACCTTCGGCCGCGGCATACCTACGCGCGCGGGGCGACGCCGCGGGGGCGGCGACGGTCGAGTCCGAGTCGGCGATCGCGCGCCGTGCGTTGGGGCTCGAGCAGCCGGGTGATAGCGCGCGGGGTACGGGCGCCGGCGATCCGGGACGGTTCGGGCTGGCGCTGGCGTTGTCGGGAAAGTTCCAGCCGGTGGGCGAGGCGGCATTGAGGGCGGCGTTGCTGGCGACCGGCGCGCCGGCTGGCAAGGCCAACGAGCTCTTCGTGCGCGACACAGGCGCCGGTCCCGAACGCGCCATCCGCGGCGTCTCGGAGCTGGCCCGCGACGAGTCGGTCATCGGGATCCTAGCGGCCAGCGACCAGCCCAGCCTGGCCGCCGCCGCGGCCGCCGCCGCCGAGAATCAGGTGCCGACGCTGGATCTGGACGACGGGCCGGGTGTCCCCGGCTCGCCCACGTTCCAGCTCGTCCATACCCCGGCCTCCCGAGCGGCGGCCCTGGTGCACGCCGCGCTGAAGCTGGGCGTGCGGGAATTCGCGACCATCGGCCCCGACACCCAGGCCGGCCAGGCGCTGCGTCGTGCCTTCAAGTCCGAGCTGGCCAAGGGGGAGGGGCATCTCGTCGCCGACGTCAGCTATCCGCCCGGATCGACCTCTTTCACGTCGGTGGTAGCCGCCATCAAGAAGACCCGCGCCCAAGCCATCTTCGTCGCCGACAACGCGGACCGCCTGGAGCTGATCGCGCCGGCGTTGGCGGCCGCCGATCTGTGGCCGGCGCCCTGGGGCAAGAAACCGCCGGCCGCCGCGCCCGGTCGCCCCCATGCACGCAACCTGCTTTTGCTGTCGACCGCCAACGGCCTGTCGCCGCGCCTGCTGACCAGCGCCGGGCGCTACGTCCAAGGGGCGCTGCTGTCGCCGGGGTTCTTCCCGGCCGCGGGCGACGCGCGGGCGATCGCCTTCGTCGACGCCTATCGCGCCACCTACGGGCGGGATCCGCACGCCACGGAAGCCTACGCGTTCGACGGTGTCAACCTGCTGCGGGCCGTGACGGGCGCCGGCGCGCGCACCCGCGCCGACGTCCTCAGGGCGCTCTACGACGGCACCTTCGAAGGGCTGACCGGTGCGCTGCGCTTCGGCCCCGACCACGCGCGCGCCGACGAACCGCGCATCTACCTGGTCGAGGGCGATCAGATCAACGTGGCGCGCTGATCCCGCAGGGGATCTCCAGCCAGCCGGCGCGGCCGCCGTAGAGGGAGTCCGCCCGCCGCGAGACCATGGCGACGATCCCGAGGCGCTTCGCCTCGCGCCGGAAGGCGGCGCCCGAGCCGGCGACGTGATCCAGATAGTGCAGCGGCCCCGGCGCAGAGCTGCCGCGGACCAGCGCCGCCAGCAGCGCCTTGCGGCGTTCGAGCGGGACGCGCGTCAGGTCGCGACCGTCGAGGTATGGCAGGTCGAAGACGAAATAGGCGAGGGTGGCTCCAGACTGTCCCTCGATGGTCCTCGATAGCGCGGCGGCGTCGCTGTGTCCGTCCATCGTCATCGCCGCCAGCACGCCGTCGACCACCAGGGTCTGCGCGGGGAGCATGCGGACCGCGTCGGCGACCGACCGCCGCGGTCGCTCCGCCGCTGTCGAGAGCGGCCGGCCGCCGCCGTCCAGGAGTTGAACCGACTGGCCGTCGTTGCGGGCCACCAGCCGCTCGCCCGCGATGGCCAGCTCGTGTAGCCACCCGGGCCCCGGCGGAGGCGCCTTGCGCGGCGCGAAGCGTGGGGGGCGAATCTTACCCGGCAGGGGCGCCGCCTCTGCGCCCGGCGCCGCGCCGACCTCGATCTGCGCCCGATTGGAGTGCCAGACGCGCGAGCGGTCGACGGCGATCTCATCGAGCGTGCGACCGGTGGTCACGCTCTCGGGCCGGGCCTTGGTGATCTCGCTGGTCGCTTCGGGCACGACGTACCCGTCGCGCTCCTTGATGAGCAGCCAAGACCGCCCCCCGTCGTGGCCGCCACGCGCGCTGCGGTCGCGGATCTTTACCAGCGCAAATCCGCCGTGCAGCTTCGTACCCTTCAAGATGAACTTGAGGTTTCCCGCCGCGTAACCCTGGTGCGGATCCTCGATCGGCTCCCAGGTACCGTGGTCCCACAGTAGGACGGTTCCACCGCCGTACTCTCCCTTGGGAATGATTCCCTCGAAGGTGGCGTAGGCCAGGGGGTGATCCTCGACGTGCATGGCCAACCGCTTCACCTTGGTGTCGAGGCTGGGCCCCTTGGGCACCGACCAGCTCTTGAGCACCCCCTCCAATTCGAGGCGGAAGTCGTAGTGCAGCCGTGTGGCGGCGTGCTTCTGAATCACGAACTGCCGGCCGCCCTCCGCACGCGGCGCCACCGGCGCCTCACCCGACGGCTCGCTGGTCACCGCGAAGTTCCGCTTCCGGTTGTACTCGGCGAGGCCCATAGCACTCCAAGTTAATCCCGAAACGGGTGACGGGGTGCCCGTGTGTCGCGTGGGTACCGATGGGCTTTGCCCGGCGGGACCCGTCGCGGGAGGAATTGGGAACCCTTTGAGGGTTCCCAGGTATATCGCGTGGGTACCGATGGGCTTTGCCCGGCGGGACCCGTCGCGGGAGGGATTGGGAACCCTTTGAGGGTTCCCAATATGGATGTTATGACCTGTCCCGCATGCGGATGTCACAGACCCTGATTCCGACGCTGAAAGAGGCGCCAGCCGAGGCGGAGGTTCCGTCGCACGTATTCATGCTGCGCGGTGGCTATCTGCGTAAGGTCGCCGCCGGTATCTACTCGTTCCTGCCGCTCGGCTGGAAGGTGATCAGGAAGGCCGAGAAGATCATTCGCGAGGAGATGGACCGCGCAGGTGCCTCGGAGGTCTTTCTGCCGGCCGTCATCCCAGCCGAGCTCTGGCAGGAATCTGGGCGCTGGGATCAATACGGCGCGCAGCTCCTGCGGTTCAAGGATCGCAAGGGCGGCGACTTCGTGATCGGGCCGACCCACGAAGAGGTGATCTGCGCGCTGGTCCGCAGCGACGTGCGAAGCTGGCGGCAGCTTCCGCTCAACCTGTACCAGATCCAGACCAAGTTTCGCGACGAGCTGCGGCCCCGCGCCGGCCTCATGCGTGGGCGCGAATTCATCATGAAGGACGCCTACTCGTTCCACGTCGACGAGAGCGACGCCCAGCGCGAGTACAAGAAGATGTACGACGCCTACCAGCGGATCTTCACCCGCTGCAGCCTGGCGTTTCGCGCGGTCGAGGCCGACACCGGCAACATCGGCGGCTCGCTCTCGCACGAGTTCCAGGTGCTGACCGAGACCGGCGAGGACGCCATCGTGGCCTGCGACGCCTGCGACTACGCCGCCAACGTCGAGCAGGCGGTGGCGCGGGCGCCCGGCGCGGCCCCCAAGGCCGCCGAACAGTGCAAAAAAGTGTCGACCCCCGGCCAGCACACCATCGCCGAGGTCTCGGCCTTCCTGAGGCAACCGGCCGAAAGGCTGGTCAAGACGCTCATCTATCTGGTGGGCGGCCAACCGGTGGCGGTGCTGGTGCGCGGCGACCGCGAGGTCAACGAGATCAAGCTGCGTCGGGCGCTGGAGGCCGACGAGATCCTGCTGGCCACCGACGCCACCGTCCGCGAGGTCACCGGCGCACCGGTCGGGTTCGCCGGCCCGGTGGCGCTGAAGATGCCGGTGCCGATCTATTGCGACGTCGAAGTCCAGGCGCTGACCGACTTCGTGGTCGGCGCCAACGCCGTCGACTTCCACCTCACCGGTGTCAACGTCGACGTCGACTTCAAAGCGACCGCCTTCGGCGACTACCGGATGGCGGCCGGGGGCGATGCCTGCGCGCGCTGCGCCGACGGCCGTCTACAGGCCTACCGCGGCATCGAGGTCGGCCAGGTCTTCTTCTTGGGGACCAAGTATTCGAAGCCGATGGGCGTGACCTTCCTGGACGTCGATGGCCAGGAGAAAGCCGCCCAGATGGGCTGCTACGGCATCGGCGTCACGCGCATCGTGGCGGCCGCCATCGAGCAGAACCACGACAAGGACGGCATCATCTGGCCGGTGCCGCTGGCGCCTTACGAGGTCGCCCTGTTGGAGCTGCAGCAGGACGACGACAACGTCATTGCCACCTCCAAGCGCCTGTACGAAGAGCTGCTGTCGGCCGGCATCGACGTGCTCTACGACGATCGCGACGAGCGCGCCGGTGTGAAGTTCAAGGATGCCGATTTGATTGGCATCCCCTTTCGGATCGCCATCGGTCGCAAAGGCGTTGCCGAGGGGGTCGTGGAGCTCAAGCGTCGCAACGGAACCGAAGTGCGCAAGATTCGGATCGCCGATGCGGCGGCCCTGGTGGCGGCCGAAGTTCGCGCGGAGCGGCGCTGATGACGATTCCCGCCCATCGAATTGCCGCCCGGGAGCGGGTGATCGTCGCGCTCGACGTCGCCGATTGCGGCGCGCTCGGCACGCTGCTCGATCGCCTCGACGGGCGGCCGGCCTTCTACAAAGTCGGGCTCGAGCTGTTCGTGGCCGAAGGCGAGCGCGCCATCGAGATGGTGCAGGCGCGTGGCGGCCGGGTGTTCCTCGATCTCAAGCTACACGACATCCCGGAGACCGTGGCCCGCGCGGTGGCGTCCGCCGCGCGCGTGCAGGCCGAGCTGCTGACGGTGCACACCTCGGGCGGTTACGAGATGCTCTCGCGCGCGGCCGAGGCGGCGGCGGGGCGGGTCAAGATCTTGGGCGTCACGGTCCTCACCAGCCTGGCCGAGGACGATCTGCGTGCCGAAGGGATCGAGCAGACCATCCCCGAGATGGTGCGGGCGCGGGCGCGGATCGCGGCGCGGGCGGGGATAGCCGGACTGGTCTGCTCGCCGCACGAGATCGAGGCGGCGCGCGGCGCGGCCCCCGGTCTGTTGATCGTCGTGCCGGGGATAAGACCGGCCAGCGGCGCCGGCTCTGGCCACGGCGACCAGAAGCGGGTCGCCACCGCGGGCCAGGCTATCGCCAACGGGGCCGACTATCTGGTGGTTGGGCGCCCGGTGCGCGACGCCGCCGATCCGGCGGCCGCCTTCGACAGCCTGGTCAAGGAGATCGAAGCGGCGATTTGATGGACGGCGGACGCATCGTCTTCGGCGTTCGACCGGTCGAGGAGCTCTGCCGCGCGCGGCCGCGCGAGGTGAGTGTGGTTTATCTGGCCGAGGGGACGCGCTCGCCCGAGACCGAGCGGGTGGTCCAGGTCGCCAAGGAGCGCGGGGTGTCGGTCGAGATCCGCCCGCGGCGCCTCATCGCCGAGTTGGCCAAGGACGGGGTCCACCAGGGCCTGGTCGCGATCACCGGCCGGTTTCGGTACGCGTCGCTGGAAGATTTGCTGAACGCCGCGAGGCTGGCCGGCGAGGCGCCGCTGCTGGTACTGCTCGACGGGATCACCGATCCCCACAATCTGGGTGCCATCGTCCGCAGCGCCGAGGTGTTGGGTGCGCACGGGGTGGTGATCCCGTCCCGCAACTCCGCTTCGGTGACGCCGGGGGCGGTGAAGGCCTCGGCCGGCGCGACCGAGCGGGTGCCCATCGCCGAGGTCGGCAACCTGCTCAAGTCCATCGACACGCTCCGCGAGGCCGGGGTGCGCGTGCTCGGCGCCGGGGCCGGCGAAGGGGAGCGCCTGGCGGCGGCGGATCTGACCGTGGCGACGGCGCTGGTGGTCGGGGCCGAAGGGCGCGGGATGCGCGAGGCGGTCGCGCGCCGCTGCGACGCGCTCTTTCACATCCCACAGCGCGGGGTGGTCGCGTCGCTCAACGCCTCGGTCGCGGCGGCGGTCGCGCTTTACGAAGCGGCCCGCCAGCGACTAGAAAAGGACCCTGAGAGGGTCCTTTGAATCCCCGCGAAGAGCGCGGCCGGCGAAGCCCGTCGTCGCTCACGCGACTGGCCCGCGCGCGATCGTGGCCGTCGGGGCGGGGTGCTGGTAAAGTCCGCGGCCTTTAGGAGGTTCGCACCGTCATGTCACGCATCCCCGTCGCCGTCGTAGGCGCGACCGGCCTGGCCGGTCAGCAGTTTCTGGCTTCCCTCGCCGCTCACCCGCTGTTCGAGATTCGCAAGCTGGCCGCTTCCAGCCGCTCCGCCGGTAAGAAGCTGGCCGATGCCGTCAAGGACGACAAGGGCGCCTCGCGCTGGCACTGCACCGAGCCGCTGTCGGCCGAGCACGCCGGAATCGTGGTCGAGGACTCGGCCAAGATGACGACGGACGGGGTGCGGCTGGTGTTCTCGGCCGTCGAGGCCGATGTCGCGCGCGAGCTCGAGCCCCGCTGCGCCGCCGAGATCCCGGTCATCTCGACCGCCAGCGCCTTCCGATACGAGCCCGACGTTCCGGTTTTCCTGCCCGGCGTGAACTGGGATCACGTTGCGCTGATCGACATTCAACGCAAGCGGCGCGGCTGGAAGGGGTTCGTTTCGCCGGGCCCGAACTGCACCACCGTGGGCCTGGCCATGACGCTCAAACCACTGCAGGACGCCTTCGGCGTCTCACGGGTGATCATGACGTCGATGCAGGCGCTCTCGGGCGCCGGGCGCTCGCCGGGCGTGGCCGCCATGGACGTGCTCGACAACATCATCCCCTACATCCCCAAGGAAGAAGAGAAGGTCGAGCGCGAGACCGGCAAGATTCTGGGCCGCATCGTGGGCGACGAGATCGTACCGGCGCCGCTGGCCGTCTCCTGCACCTGCACGCGCGTCAACGTGCTGGAAGGGCACACCGAGTCGGTCTTCGTCGAGCTCGCGAAGAAGGCCGATCTCGAAGCGGTCAAGTCGGCCTGGCGCGCCTTCGGCGCCGAGACCCGCGCGATGAACCTGCCGTCGGCGCCGCGCAACCTGATCACCGTCCACGACGATCCATTCCGTCCCCAAGTGCGCCTCGATCGCGACGCGGAAGGCGGGATGTCGACAGTAGTCGGTCGGCTGCGGGCCGATCCGGCACTCCCCAATGGGATCAAATATTTGCTGGTCTCGCACAACACCCGGATGGGCGCGGCGCGCGGCGCGATCTTGGTGGCCGAGTACCTGACCCAAAAGGGCTACATCGAGTAGCCGCGACGGCTCCTAAGAAAAAGGATTCTCGGAGGGTCCTCTAGATCCCCCCGCGAAGAGCGCTATGGCGGGCTCGCGGATGAGCGTTTCTCGGCCAGGTCTCGGCGCCGGCGGGCGCCCGCGTTGGTGGGATCGAGCGCCAACGCGGCGTCGTACTCCCGCAGGGCGTCGCGAAAGCGCTCGAGACGAAAGTAGGCATCCCCGATCAGTAGGTGACCGGCCAGCTCGCCGCCGGCCGAGATCGCCTCGCGGCCGCGGCGGACCGCTTCGGGATAGTCGCCGCGATCGAAGGCCTGCTGACCCCGGTTCAAGATCGCGGTGGTGTCGCTGGCCGGTCCACGGGCGGGGTTCGCCGGCTCGACAGGTTTTTCGATCGGATTGGGACGCGCCGCCTCGGTGGGCCGAGCGGCCGCCCCCTTACGAGCCCCGGCGGAATCTCGCGCGACGACCAGCGCCGACTCGGGCGCCGCCCGATGCTCGGGTGGGACTTTGGGTAGCTCCGGATCGGCCAGCGCCGCGGGCGCGACTGGGGCTGGCGACGCGGCCAACGCGACGACGCCCGTACCCGTCGCGCCCGGCTGCGCGGCGGCCGGAGACCCCAGCGCCGGGGCCCGCGGCAGCACCGCTCCAGCCACGGGAGCGGCCGTCGCCGCGCCCGGCGTCGGCGAGCCTTGTCGCGACAGCCGCACCGCCACCAGCGCGCCCGCCAAAGCCGAGGCGGCCGCGATGGTCACGCGCGACCGCATTCGGCTGCGCCGGGGCGGGGCTATCCCCGCGCCCGAGGTCTCGACGGCCCCCATGGCCAGCCGCGGCGTGTTCGAGCTGGAGCCGGGGAGGTGCACCGGCGCCGGCGCATCCTCGAAGGCCGCCAGGCAAGCCAGCACCTGCTCCTTGAGCGCGCCCATCGACGGCTGTCGATCGCCCGGCGAGCGGGCCAGGGCGCGCGTCACCAGCGCCTGCACGTCGCGGGGCAGGCTGGGGCGCACGCTTCCGACGGCCGGCGGATCCTCGCGCGCCTTCCGGTGCAACACCTCGATGGCGTCCTCGCCCGCACAAGGGGGCGCGCCCGTGAGCATCTCGTAGAGCAGCCCGCCCACGCCGTAGACGTCGGTGAGCGCGTTGGCCTCCTTGCCGGCAGCCTGCTCGGGCGCCATGTAGACCGGCGTGCCGATGGCGACGTTGGGTCGCGTGAGCGACGAGCCGACCGCCGGATCGAGATCCTTGGAGATGCCGAAGTCCAGCACCTTGACGAAGTCCTCCTCGTCCTGTCGGTTGACCAGCATGACGTTGGCCGGCTTCAGATCGCGGTGGATGACGTCGGCGGTGTGCGCCGCCTCGAGCGCGCGCGTGATCTGCGCGGCCACCAGCAGGGCCCGATCGACCGCCAACGGGCCGTTGCGGATGATGAGCTCTTCGAGGTTGGTCCCCTCGAGGTACTCCATGACGAAGTAGAACGCGCCGTCGGTCGTGGTCCCGGAGTCGGTCACGTCGACGATGTTGGGGTGCCCGATCTTCGAGGCGGCGCGCGCCTCGCGGCGAAAGCGTTCGACGAGATCGGCGCTGTGGTGAAAGCTGGCGTGCAGCACCTTGATGGCGACCCGTCGGCCGATGTCGATGTGGTGGGCCTCGTAGACCCGGCCCATGGCGCCTTCGCCGCAGAGGCGGCGGACGTGGTAGCGGCCGCCCAGCGTGCTGCCGATGCGCGGATCCTCGCCCGGTCGAGCCACGTGCGCGTCGCTGGGGGCCGGGACGCCGGTCAGGATCGGCGGCGGCCCGCCGATGCCGCCCGAGAGCAGGGCGCGGGCGGCGGCGATCATGCGTTCGCGCTCGCGGCGCTCTTCGCGCGCGTCGTCGGCGAAGAGCGGCCGCATGAACCCGGCCAGCCGCTCGGCGTCGGTCTTGGGGGCAGTCTCCGCCAGGAAACCCGCCAGATCGGCCCGGAAGATCTCGGCGTTCGGGTAGCGATCCTCGCGCTCGGTCGCCAGCGCCTTGAGCACGATGCGATCCAGCTCGGGCGGCACCCGGCTGGTGATGGTCGACGGCGCCACGATCTGCGGATCGCGGGCCCGCGCCAGCGCGTCGATGTTGCGCTCGCCCGGCTCGAGGCCCTCATCGACCGGGAAGAGCTGCCGCCCGGTGAGGAGCTCCCACAGCAAAATGCCCGCCGCGTAGATGTCGACCCGGCCGTCGAGCGCCCCGCGCCGCGCCTGCTCGGGCGACAGATAGCTGAGCTTGCCGAAGACGATCCCCGGGGTGGTGCGCTCGATCTTGAGGATCGACATCGCCAGGCCGAAGTCGGTCAGCTTGACCTCGCCGCTGTACGACAGCAGCACGTTGGCCGGCGAGACGTCTCGGTGGACCAGCTCGAGGTCTTCGAAGGCGTGCGCGTAGGCCAGCGCCCGCGTGATCTCCTTGATGACGTAGACCGCCACGTCGACGGGGAAGGGGATGCGGCGATCGGCGCAGCGGTTCCAGGTGGCCAGCAGATCCTTCCCCTCGATGTGCTCCATGGCCAAGAAGATCTGTCCGTCCTGCATGCCGGCATCGAAGACCGAGACCAGGTTGCCGTGCGCCAGACGCAGCGCGACCATCACCTCGTCGCGAAAGCGCCGGGTGTTCTCGGAGGCCACCAGGTCGGGCAGCACCTGTTTGATCACGCAGGCCTTCTCCAGACCGGGCGTGCCGGTGAGCGCCAGGTAGAGCTGTCCCATCCCCCCCCGCGCCAGCGGTTTGAGGAGTACGTAAGAATCGAATCGGCGCGGAAAACCCGCGTGGCTCGTCACGGCCGCGGATTTTACCTGGCTCCACGGTTTCCGCGAGATATGCCGTTCCGGAATTTGAGGTAATCTCGGGCTGCAACGGCGATGAGCGAACGGGCATGAGCGAGACCGCGACCAGCGCGACCAGCCCGGCTTCGCTCGGCGCGCGGCAAGATCGGCAAGATCGGCAAGATCGGCAAGATCGGTTCGACGGCCGGCGAATCGTCCTCGGCATCACCGGCGGTATCGCCGCCTACAAGGCCGCCGAGCTCTGCCGCCTGCTGGTCAAGGCCGGGGCGACGGTGCGGGTGGTGATGACCGAGTCGGCCACCCGCTTCATCACGCCGCTCACCTTGCAGACGCTGTCGGGCGCGGCCGTCTCGCACGATCTGTTCGACTCGGCCAGCGAGGCCGAGATCGGGCACATCCGGCTGGCCGACGAGGCCGACCTTCTGATCGTCGCCCCCGCCACCGCCGATGCCATCGCGCGGCTGGCGGCCGGGATGGCCAACGATCTGCTGACGGCGGTGGTGCTGGCGACCCGCGCGCCGGTGCTGCTGGCGCCGGCCATGAACGTCAACATGTGGGAGAATCCGCTCACGCAGGCCAACCTGGCGCGCCTTTTGGGCATCGGTCGCATCACCAGCGTGGGTCCCGACCAGGGACCGCTGGCCTGCGGCTGGATCGGGGCCGGGCGCCTCATCGAGCCGGTCGAGATCGTCGCGGCGGCGGCCCGGCTGCTGGCGCCGCGCGATCTGGAGGGGCGCCGGGTGGTGGTCACCGCCGGTCCGACCCACGAGCCGGTCGACGAGGTGCGATTCCTGGGCAACCGATCGTCGGGGAAGATGGGCGCGGCGCTGGCGGCGTCGGCGGCCGCCCGGGGCGCGCGGGTGACGCTGCTGGCCGGCCCGGGAACACCGGCCGTGGCCGGCGGCCGGCTGGGCGTCGAGCGGATCGAGATCGAGACCGCCGACGATCTTCAGCGCGCGCTGGCCGCGGCGGCGCCCGACGCCGATGTGGTGGTCATGACCGCGGCGGTGGCCGACTTTCGCCCCAAGCTTCGCGCGCCCGGCAAGCTCTCTCGGCGGGCCGGCGGCGGCGACTTCGCGCTCGACCTGACACCGGTGCCCGATCTGCTGGCGGGTTTGGCGCGGGCCCGCCGCGGACCGCGTCCGTTCTTGATCGGGTTTGCGGCCGAGATCGGCGGCGGTGCGGCGCTGAATGGGCGCGCCGCCGACAAGCTGCGCGAAAAGGGCTGCGACGTCATCGTGGCCAACGACGTGGCCGCCCCCGGCCTCGGCTTCGGCGCCGATGACAACGCCGTGTCGGTCTTCTTCGCCGACGGCGCGCGGGCAGAGATCGCGCGCGCCCCCAAGCGCGAGATCGCCGACCGCCTGTGGGAGCTCTTTGCGCCGCGACTTCCCCTCGAGGTCCACCAGTCGGGCGATGCCTGATCCCCGTCTCAAGACCTACGCGCCGCAGGCCATTCGTCATTTGGCGGCCGCCGGCGGCGTGCTGGTCGCGCGCCAGGCCACCGCTGGCTCGCATCCGGGCAACGTCCCGCCCTGGCCGGGGGCACCCGATCCCGATTTTCACGCCACGCTGGGCGCGGTCTGGATCTGGGCGCGACACCAGCGGCTATCGGGCGTCGAACGTTTCGCGGCTGCGCGGGCCGCCGCCTGGTCGTTCCTCATCGAGGCCGCCCGGCGCTTCGTCCCCGACGCCATCGACAGCGCCACCGACGACGAGGCGGCCTACGACTGCGCGATGGTGCTCTGGGCGGCGGTGGCCGAGCGGGGGCTCGAGCGCGCCGAAGCCCGGCGGCAGGCCGTCGCCGAGCGGGCCGCGCGCGTGCTGGCCATGCACCTCGCCGCGCTCGACGATCTGAGCGGGCGTGAGTTTCGCGACCCGGGCTTCCTGGCGCTGGCGCTGGTCGAATATGCGCGCGCGGTTGACGACCGCGGGCTCCTGGCCGGCGCGCGCAAGTTCGTCGAGCGCGCCTTCGGGATGAAGGCGCCGCCCCCGTTTGCCAGCGAAGTGGCGGCCACCTCCGGGCTCTTCGACTTCACCTGCACGACCGCGACCCGCATCCTGGCCGTGATGGCCGCCGAGGGGAACACTCCGTTCGTGGGGGCCTGGTTGCGCGAGCGGATCGCGGCCACCGCGCCGCGGGGATTTCAGCCGAGGCGGCTCGACGAAAACAGCTGGAACGCTTGCGCCGCCTGGGCGCTCGGCCGCGCCTATGTGGTCTCCACCGATCCGATCTTCCTGCAGGCCTACACCCAAATCGTCGACGAGCTGGAGCGGCGCGACCACGATCGCGACGGGGCGCTCGGCCGCGACGGCACGGTGCGCGCGGCGGAAGTAGCCCCGACCTTCTATTACGCGCTGGCCGTCGATGCGCTGCTCAGCGCTGAAAATACGGGCGTGGGTGCGGCCGAGGCGGGGGCGCGTGGCGACTGAGAGCGACGACCGCGAGGCGCTGCGCGCGCTGGTTGGCCAGCTCAAGACCAACTTGGCGACGCGCGGGCGTTCGGGCCTGCTCGGCGTGAACGTCGGCGCAGGCGCCGCACCGAAACCGCGCGCAGCGGGCGGAGCGCCGCCCGCCCCCGAAGGCCCGGCGTCGGGCCAACCGGCGGCGTCGGCCAAGCCTCCAACCGCGGTCGAGCCTCTGTCGACGGCTGCCGGCCACACCCCGGCGCCGGGGCCGGTCGCGGCCGAGCCTGGCACGCTGGCCGAGACGGACCCCTCGGGACCGCCCCACGGCGCGGCCGGGCTCGAGATCCTGCGCGACGACATCGGCGATTGCCAGCGCTGCAAGCTGGCGGGAACGCGCACCAACATCGTCTATGGCGTCGGCAACCCGAACGCCGATCTGGTGTTCGTCGGCGAAGCGCCCGGCGCCGACGAAGACGCGCGCGGCGAGCCGTTCGTCGGCAAGGCGGGCCAGCTCCTCACCAAGATGATCGAGGCGATGGGCTACCGGCGCGAGGACGTCTACATCTGCAACGTCCTCAAGTGCCGCCCGCCCGGCAACCGCAACCCGGAGCCCGACGAGGTGCAGAGCTGCGAGCCGTTCTTGAAGCGCCAGCTGGCCGCGATCCGCCCCCGCATGATCGTGGCTTTGGGAAAGTTCGCGGTGCAGTGCCTCTTGCGCGACGACTCGCCGATCAGCCGCCTGCGCGGGAACTTCCGCAGCTACGAAGGCATCCCGCTCATGCCGACCTTCCACCCGGCCTATCTGCTGCGCGATCCGAGCAAGAAGAAGCCGGCCTGGGAGGACCTCAAGTCGGTCAACGCCGCGTTGGCCCGGGTGGGCGTCACCCCGCCCAACCCGCCGGCGACCTGATCGTGTAGCATCTCGCGCATGTCCGCGCTCGCCCCCCGCGCCGTCTCAGGGTTCCGTGGCTCGGTCGGTCTCTTCGGGATCTGCTGGCTCGGACTGAGCGTCCTGTCGCTCGGCTGCGGCGCTTCGGCCGGCGAGTTCTATGAGCGCGGGATGGCCTCCTACGGGCAGAAGCGGCCCGACGCGGCCGCCAAGGATCTCTCCGCCTTCACCGAAAAAGGGTGCGGTCCGACGGGCGGCGGCGCGCATTGTCGCAAAGCCTATCTGACCCTGGGCGCGATCTATGAGGGGCGTCGCGCCCCGGGCCGCGCCTGGGCCGCTTACGAATCGGCGCTGGGATTTCCGCCCCACGACGACGACGTGGCGGTGCAGGTCGACGTGGACCGCAGCCGCCAGCTGCTGGCCGACGACCAGCAGAAGGCCACCGCGCGCTCGCCCGTGATCGTGCGCTATCGCGACGAGGTCACCGACGAGTACAATCCCCGCTCGGTGACGATTTCTCTCGACCAAGAGACCATCCTCAACAAGGACAAGGACGCCAGCGAGTTTCACACCCCCGAGTTTCACCGCATCTACGGGGGCTCGGTCGCCACCGGCGAGCATGTGGTGACGGTCGAGATGGTGCACGATTGCAAGGCCGGCGGCGGCGTCCGCTGCGCCCGCTCGCACGTCCGCAAGGCTTGGCCCTTCGACAGCGTCGCGCACACCCCGGTCACCATCGAGATCCGCGCCTACGCCGAAGAGGGTGAGGGGGACGCCCCCGCCCGTCCGACTCTCGAGCTGGTGGCGCGGTAGCGGACCAACCGCCGCCGCGCCGCGAAAGCGAGAGTCGCCACGATGGGTGGTACCCGAGGCGGCGTCGGGTCGACTTACTTGTTCGCCGAGGTCGCCCCAGGCGCGCCGGCCTTGGCAGGCGTCTCGATAATCTGCAGCGGGCTTCCATCCTCCACGTCGTCGCCCAGGTTGAGCGCCACCCGATCGCCATCGTTGAGCCCGCTCACCAGATACACGATCTGGCCGTCGTCGTTGGCGACCACCACCGGCATGAAGTGGACGTGCTGATCGCCGTCGACCAGCGCGGCCTGCGTCTTGTCGCCCCGCATCACCAGCGCCTCGGCCGGCATCTCCAAGAGCGGGGGCACCTTGACCGATAGGGTCACCTCCAGGTAGCTGCCGGGGAGGATGGCGCCATCGGCGTTGTCGATGTCGACCTCGGTTTGCATGGTGCGGGTCTTGGGCGACAGCTCGCCGCTGGTGCGGGTGACCTTGGCCGTGCGCGACCAGCCGGGCCGTTCGGGGACCCGCACCACCACGGCGTCGCCGTCGCGCACGAACGGCGCACTGGCTTGATCGACGTAGACGTACACGCGGAGTTGGTCGCCCTTCGAAATGGCGACGATGGGGACGGCGCCGGCCTGTCCGTTGGCGGCGTTCTGGATGAGGGTCCCCGGATCGGCGAAACGGGCCGTCACGACGCCCTCGAAGGGCGCGCGGATGACCCGGTAGCCACGCTCGGTCTGCAGGGCGCCCTGGTTGGCGTCGGCGACATCCGCCGAGGCCTGTCCCAGTTCCAGCTCTTGCGCCGAGACCACGCCCGAAGGCGCCAGGGCCGAGAGGCGCTTGGCGTTGATCCGCTTGTTGCGCGCATCGGCCAGAGCGGCGTCGTACTGCTGATCGAGCTCGGGGGCGGTGACCGTCGCGATGAGCTGGTTTTTGCGCACCCGATCGCCCTTGTCGACTTTGAGATCGTGCAGGAAGCCGGCCACCTTGGCGTAGAGCGTGACCTCGAAGAAGGGCCGCGCCTCACCCTGCAGCACCAGGTGCCGCACCCCAGGCGCCCGCTTGACGGAGGCCACCCGGACGCGCGGGCCGCGCCGCAGATCGGTCTGCCGGGTCTCTCCCTCTTCGCGCGCCTGCGTCTTGCGGTGGGCGCCCAGGCCGATCACGCCGAGCGCGGTGGCGGCCAGCGCACCGGCGCCCGCCAGATAGACCAGGATCGAACGGGTTCGGGACGACATCAGGCCGGGCTCCCGGTTGGTTGGGCGTGGGAGGCTTCCCCCTCCTTTTCCTCGTCGAGGAACTTCTGTTCCATCACGTGCTTGTTGGGCAACTCGACGCGAAGCCTGGCATATACCACGGGCACCAAGAACAGGGTCGTGATGGTGGCCAGCGCCAGGCCGCCGATGACGGCCCGGCCGAGCGGCGCGTTCTGCTCGCCCGCCTCGCCCAGGCCCAGCGCCATCGGCACCATGCCAATGATCATGGCCAGCGCGGTCATGATGACTGGCCGCAACCGGGTTCGGCCGGCCTCCAGCGCCGCCTCCAAGGGCGAGATGCCTTCCTTCTCGACGCGCAGATCGTTGGCGAAGCTGACCAGCAGAATCGAGTTCGAGACCGCGATCCCGACCGCCATGATCGATCCCATGAGCGATTCGACGTTGATGGTGGTGTGGGTGAAAGCCAGCATCCAGAGAATCCCCACCAGCGCGCCCGGCACGGCCACCATGATGATGAACGGGTCGAGCCAGGACTGAAATAGGATCACCATCAGGCAGTAGACCAGCAGCGCGGCTAGGATGAGGCCCAGGCCCAGGCTTCGGAACGACTGCTGCATGACCTGGTTCTGGCCGCGCAACGTCACCTTCATCCCCGGGGCCAGCTTACCCAGGCCGTCGATCTTGCGTTGGATCTCGGTGGCGACCGACCCCAGATCGCGGTCCTCGACGTTGGCGTCGACGTCGATCACCCGCTGCACCGTGTAGTGGTTGATCTGCTCGGGGCTCCCGCCCGGATGGATGCTGGCGATGCCGCTCAGGATCTGGGTCGGGGCCTCCGGCAAGGCCGATGGCGAATTCGTGCCGCCGGACGTCTCGAGCCGCGCACCGGCCGTCAGCGGCGTCGACATCACGCTCTCGACGGATGCCAACTGGCGGAGCGGCGTCTTGACCACCACCGTGTAGTTCACGTTGTTGTGCGGGTTCAGGAAGTAAGAGGGCGCCACCAGGCCGCTCGACGACAGGGAGACCAGCAGGTTGTTGGCCACGTCGCGCTCGCTGAGGCCGGCCTGCGCCGCGCGCAAGCGGTCGACGTCGACCTTGAGCGCTGGGTAATCGATGTCCTGCACGATGTGCGCGTCGGTGGTGCCGGGGATCTGGGCGATGCCGTCGCGCAGCCTGCGGGCGATCTCGTAGCCCTTTTGCAGATCCGGGAACTCGACCTGCACGTCGATGGGGGCCGAAAGACCAAAGTTGAGCACCTGGCTCACGATGTCCGCCGGTTGGAAGTAGGCGCTCGAACCGGGGAAGTCCCGCTCGAGCATCTTGCGGATCGCCTGCATGTAGCGCGCGGTGGGGGCGTGGTTCGGCTTGAGCGCGATCAGGATCTCGGCGTCCATGGCACTCACGTTGTCGGTCTGCACGAAGGCCAGGTTGTAGGAGACGGGAATTCCGAGCATCGAGTTGATGGTCTCGATCTCGCGCGGCGGAACGATCGCGCGAATGCCGTCCTCGACCCGCGTCACCAGTTGCTCCGTCTTCTCGATCCGCGAGCCGCTCGGGGCCCGAAAGTGCAGCTTCATCAGCCCCGCGTCGACCGAGGGAAAGAAGTCGGTGCCCACGACGAAGATCAGACCGAAGCTGGCCAGCGCCACCGCGCCGGCCGCAACGATCGTGAACCGGCCGTGCTCGAGCGCGGTGTGCAGCAGCGCGGCGTAGCCATTTTGAAAGCGCTCGAACTTTTCGTCGCGCCAGCTGTTGAAACGAAAGGCCACCCGCTTCCAACCGCCCGACGGGCCGGCCGAGCCGGGCCCGTGGTGCTCCTCGCTGCGCATCAGCATCCGGGCCAGCGCCGGCACCAACGTTCGCGAGAGGACATACGACGCCAACATGGCGAGCACGACCGAGATCGCCAGCGGGGTGAACAGAAAGCGCGCCGGGCCGACCAGCAAGACCACCGGTGAGAAGACGATGCAGATCGACAACGTCGCGACGATGGCCGGCACCGCGATCTGGTGCGCGCCGTCGAGGATGGCGCGCGTGAGCGGCTTGTTCATGAGGCGGTTGCGGTGGATGTTCTCCACCTCGACCGTCGCGTCGTCGACCAGCATGCCGATGGCCAGCGCCAGCCCCCCGAGCGTCATGATGTTGATGGTGTTGCCGGTCAGGCTCAGGCCTACGATGGCCGAGAAGATCGCCAGCGGGATCGAGGTGCAGACAATCACCATGCTGCGCCAGCTCCCCAGGAACAGGCCCACCATCAGCGAGACCAGGATCGACGACACGATCGCCTCGCGGATGACGCCGCCGATGGCGCCGCGCACGAAGACCGACTGGTCGAAGTCCAGCTTGAGCTCGAGCCCGTTGGGGGCCGCCGCCTCGATGGCCGGCAGCGCGTCGCGGGTGGCGTCGACCACCGCCAGCGTCGAGGCGTCGGCGTGCTTCAAGATGGCCAGGTACGTCGCCCGACGGCCGTTGACGCGCACGATGTTGGTCTGATCGGCGAAAGCGTCGGAGACCCGCGCCACGTCACCCAGCGTGACCACCGCGCCGTCGACGATCTTGACCGGGATGTTGGCGAACTCAGACACCTCCAGCGGGCTCGAGTTCAGCAGGACGTTGTACTCGCGGCTGCCGATGCGCGCGGTCCCCGCCGGCAAGATGACGTTCGAGCTGTTGAGCGCGTTCACCACATCGTACGGTGACAGGCCCTTGGCGGTGAGCTGCTGTGGATTGATGTCGACGTTGATCTGGCGCTGCTTGCCGCCGAACGGCGCCGGCGTCGAGAGCCCGGGGATCGTGAACAGCTTGACGCGAATGAAGTTGAGGCCGTAGTCGAAGATCTTCTGCTCGGGGAGCACCTCGCTGCTGGCGGTGAGCTGGGCCACCGGCACGTTGGAGGCGTTGAACTGAATGATCGTCGGCGGTGTCATCCCGGGCGGCGCGATGCGCAAGATCGTGTTCGTAAGAGCTGAGATTTGCGCCATGGCCGCGCCAATCTCCACCCCTGGTTGAAAGTAGATCTTGAGCATCCCAATCCCCGGGATCGACTCCGACTCGATGCGCTCGATACCGTTGACGGTGGTCGAGAAGCCGCGTTCGCTGATGAGAACCACGCGGCGCTCCATGTCCTGTGCCGAGAGGCCGGGATAGTTCCAGACCACCGCCACCACCGGAATGTCGATGGCCGGGAAGATGTCGACCACCATGCGTGTAAGCGACAGGATCCCCATCACCAAGATGAGACCGCACATAACGGCCACCGTGTAGGGACGGCGCAGCGCGAGGCGAACTATCCACATGTCTGCTTACGCCGTTTCCTGAATCACGTTTCGCCCGCAATCTATGCGACGAACCGCCAACGTCAAGGGAGAGTGACGATGCTCAGACCGTCGACCGGCGCGGGCGTAGCCCGGCTTTGCCGGGCGTAGCGAGGGGGGCGTGCGAGCGACAGCCAGCCACACCCCCGTGAGACGTCAGCCGCCGGAGGTGGCGGTGGTGAACAACAGCGGGGCCCCGGTGGCCTTCACGATGCTGTCGCGGTGGACGCCCTCGGCCTTGGCGATGCACACGAAACAGTCGCCGCCGACGTCGAAGATGCCGAGCTCGGTGATGACCCGCTGGGCGCAACCGAGCGCGGTGGGCGGCAATGTGAGCCGGTTGACCAGCTTGGGCTTGCCGTCCTTGGAGGCGTGGCTCTGCAAGACCACCACCCGGCGGGCGCCCGCGGCCAGATCCATGGCGCCTCCCATCCCGGTGATGAGCTTGCCGGGGACGGTCCAGTTGGCCAGATCGCCGTTGCAGGCCACTTCGAGCCCGCCGAGGATCGCCAGATCGATGTGGCCGCCGCGGATCATGGCGAAGGAAAGCGCGGAATCGAACATGCTGGCGCCGGGCAACGCGGTCACGGTCTGCTTGCCGGCGTTGATGAGCCGCGCGTCGATCTCGTCTTCGGTCGGGAAGGGTCCCATTCCGAGTAGGCCGTTTTCGGAGTGCAACGTCACGCCCGAGTCGGGATTGAGGTAATTGGCCACCTCGGTGGGCAGGCCGATGCCCAGGTTGACCACCTGTCCGGGCTGAACCTCGGCCGCGGCGCGCCGGATCATCTCCTCGCGCGACCAGCTCAATGGCGCCCGATCTTGGTCCGCGCCGCTTCGCTGACCTTCTCGAGTCCCTTGGGTCGCGTCGTGCGGTGCTCGATGACGTTGCGGTGCTCGCGTACCTCGATGATCCGCTTGACGAACAGGCCCGGCAGGTGGACGTCGTCGGGATCGATAGTCCCCTTCGGCACCAAGCGGTCGGCCTCGACCACCGTCACGTCGGCGGCGGTGGCCATGATCGGGTTGAAGTTGCGGGCGGTGCGATAAAAACGCAGGTTGCCGTAACGATCGGCGACGGCCGCCCGCACGATGGCCAGATCGGCGCGCAGCGGACGCTCGAGCAGATATCGTCGGCCGTCGAGCTCGCGCACCTCTTTGCCCTCCGCGACGACGGTCCCCACGCCGGCCGGCGTGTAGAACCCGGCGATGCCGGCGCCGCCGGCGCGGATCCGCTCGGCGAAGGTCCCCTGCGGCACCAGCTCGACCTTGACCCGCCCGGACAGAAACTGCTCGGCGAGATCGGGATTGCCGCCCACGAAGCTGCAGATCACGCGCGCCACCTGTCCGTGCTGCAGCAGCACCGCCAGCCCCTGGCCCTGGTTGCCGCAGTTGTTGCTGATGATCGTGAGGTTCTTGACGCCACTGGCCGCGATGGCGTCGATGCAGGCCTCGGCGTTGCCGCACAGGCCGAAGCCGCCCGACATGATCGACATCCCGTCGCGCAACAGGCCGGCCAGCGCCTCGACGACGCCGGCGTAGACCTTGTCGCCGGTCACCCGCGCGCGGCTCACGCGAAGGCCTCATCGAGCGCGCGGCCCAGCGCGCTTAGCGCAATCTCCAAGTCCGCCTCGCCGATCACCAGCGGCGGCGCCAGGTAGAGCAGGTTGTCGCGCTTGTGCAGGTGCAGCCGATCGCGGCGCAGGATCGCCGCCAGCTTGGCCATCGCGGCGGCCGGCATGGGGTCCGGCGGGTGCGCGCTTGGCCCGCGCGCGCCGCCCGAAGCCGGCCGGCAGAGCTCGAAGGCCCAGAGCAGGCCAATCCCACGCACCTCGGCGATATACGACCGCTTCTTGGCGAATTCTTCGAGCCGTCCGGCCAGGCGGCTACCCAGCGACGCGGCGCGCTCGACCAGCCGCTCGTCGCGCATGGTCTCGATGGTGGCCACCACCGCCTCGCAGATCAGCGGGTGCGCGTAGCTGGTCAGGCCGCAGACCAGCACGTGATCGTCGAAGTGGCGCGCGATCCGATCGCCGACGATCACCGCGCCCCCCGGCACGTAACCGCCGGTCAGTCCCTTGGCCATGGTCAGCAGATCGGGCGTCACGCCGTCGTGATCGACCGCGAACCAGCGCCCCGTGCGGCCGAAACCGGACAGCACCTCGTCGGCGATCAACAAGACGCCGTGCCGATCGCAGATCTCGCGAATCTTCTTCCAGTACCCGGGCGGCGGGACGAAGACGCCGTTGGCGCCCACGATCCCCTCCAAGATCACGGCGGCCACCGTCTCGGCTCCTTCGCGCTCGAGGACCGTCTCCAGATCTTGAGCGCACTCGTGCGCGCAGGAGCTGGGCTCTTTGCCGAACGGGCAGCGGAAGCAATACGGGTCGGCCATCCGCACCACGCCGGGCAACCCGGGCTCGAACGGCAGCCGGCGCGGATCGCCGGACAGCGAGAGCATGGCCAGGCTGGCGCCGTGGTAGCTGCGCGTGCGCGCCACGATCTTCTGCCGGCCCGTGTAGAGGCGCGCCATCTTGATCGCGTTCTCGTTGGCCTCGGTCCCCGACAGACAGAAGAACGTCTTGCCAAGCCCCGGCGGCGTGACCTCGGCCAGCAGCTCACCGGCGCGCGCCTTGGCTGGGAACGCCGCGGTGGGGGTCACCAACAGGCCCCGCGCGGCCGCCTCGCCGAGCGCCTTTTTCAATCGCGGGTGGC
>DASRLC010000479.1:0-16128 GCA_035648655.1 Polyangia bacterium | reverse complement strand
TTCAGGAGCTGGGCCGTTCAGGCATCACCATAATCCTCGTGACCCACGAGCCGGACATCGGGCGGTGCGCGGAACGCGTGATCACGATGAGAGACGGGCAGATCGTCTCCGACGACCGCCAGCAGCCCCTGATCGCCCGACCCGGCCCGGCTGTGACCAGCCTAGCGGCAGAGGCGGCCTCGGCCCCGGTCTCGGCGCCGGAGTCAACGTTGTCGACGGCGCTTCCCGAGGTTCGTCCATGAACGCACTGGCGATCAGCCGTGTGGCGGGCCGTGCCCTGCTGCGGAACAAGCTCCGATCGTTCCTGACCGCATTGGGGGTGGTGATCGGCGTGGGAGCGGTGATCGCGATGGTAGCCATTGGTGAAGGTGCCAAACGGCGCGTCGAGGACACGTTCGAAGCGATGGGCACGAACCTACTCATCGTGCTTCCTGGCTCATCCTCCTCGATGGGCATGCGCGGGGGCTCGGGGAGCCAAGCGACTCTGACCTGGGCAGACCTGCGAGCCATCCGGGCCGAATGCAAGGCGGTCGCAGCGGCCTCACCGGTGCTCAACGCCCACTTGGTTGTCCAGGTCGAGGATCAGAACTGGACCACCTCGATCATCGGCGCGAGCACCGACTACATGACCATCCGCAACTGGCGCATGGCCCGCGGCCGATTCTTCGACCAGAGCGACACCGACACATCCACCAAGGTGGTGGTCCTGGGCGAGACCGTCGTGAACAACCTCTGGAGCCCGGGCTACGACCCAGTTGGCCAGACAGTGCGGATCCAGACTGTGCCCTTCCAGGTCGTTGGGGTCCTGGCCAAGAAAGGGCAGTCTCCGATGGGCCAGGACTACGACGACACCGTCCTCGTCCCGTATACGACCTACATGACCAAGATCTCCGCCGGCTTAGGCGGCTACATCAACGGGATCGTGATGGTGAGCGCCATCAGCTCCGCCGACACCACGCGCGCAGAGAATGAGATCAGGTCGCTGCTTCGCGACCGGCACCACCTCATAGTCGGCCTCGATGACGACTTCTCTGTACGGAATCTCTCGGAAATGGCTCAAGCCCAGCAGCAGGGCACCACGATCCTCACCACCCTCCTGGCGGCGATCGCCGCAGTCTCGTTGTTGGTGGGGGGGATCGGGATCATGAACATCATGTTGGTGAGCGTGACTGAGCGAACCCGAGAAATCGGGGTGCGGATGGCTGTGGGCGCTCGCTCCTGGGACATCTTGGCGCAGTTTCTGAGTGAGGCACTGGCCATTTCCCTTGCCGGCGGCCTGCTCGGGATTGCCTTCGGATTGTTGGGCGCCCGTCTATTAGCGACCCATTTCGGCTGGCCCTTTTTCATTCACCTAAACGTCATCTTCATTTCGGTTGGTTTCAGCGCGCTGGTCGGCGTCGTCTTTGGTTTGTATCCCGCGCAGAAGGCATCTCGGTTGGATCCCATAGAGGCCCTTCGCTTTGAGTAACCGAAATTCATTTTCGAATCTCGGGTTTGGTGTGAGTCGCTACATCGCCCCAACTTCGACCAACTTGGCGAGGTCCACGTGATCATCGATGTGTTGAGGGTCCTCGCCCTGCTCGCGACACCCAATCTCGTCGCAGCGCCCTCCGTTCCCGCCGGCGTGCTGACTCTGGACCACGCTCTGGAGCTCGCCCGGGCCAACCTGCCAGCGTTGCGCCAGGCACGGGCACAAACGGACCAGGCCCGCGGCTTGCACGACGAGGCGCGAGCGGGATGGTACCCAACCGTCACTGCCACGATCGGGTACAAACGCACCACAGGGAATTTGGCGACTAACCCAGGGCTCACACCCACTGGCGAGACCCTTCCCGGTGCCAGTTTGAACACATACAACTACTTCGCAAACAGCGTCTCTGCGTCGCAGCTGCTCTGGGACTTCGGTCAGACCTCAAACAAGATCGCCGCGACCGTGGAGACAGCCCGGTCGCAGCAAGAGGCGGAACGCACGGCGCTCCTCCAAGCGGAGTTCGCGGTGCGCACGGCGTTCTTCACGGCCGCAGCCCAGAATGCTCTCGTCGGCGTGGCGGAGATCAACCTCCAGAATAACGAAACGCATCTGGCTGAGACGCGCGCATTCGTCAAGGAAGGCACCCAACCCGATATCGCGCTCGCCACCGCTGAAGCCAATCAGGCCAACGCGGTCGTGCAGCTGATTACCGCCAAGAATGCATACACCACCGCTAAGGCCAAGCTCACCCAAGCGATGGGAATCCAAGGTCCCGCGATCAGCTACGAGGTGCGGAACTCACCCTTCTCACCCGTGCCCGACGAAGACGGAGCGCTCGACAAATTGGCCGTCGAGGCCCTGAGTACGCGCCCCGAGGAGGCCTCGCTCCAAGCACAGCAGCGGTCGGCGGAGGCGAATATCAGGGCCAACTTCGACAGCTGGTTTCCGGCCATCTCCGCTACCGCCGCCGCCAGCGACAATGGCACTACCCTCGGTACGACCAGCTGGCTGGGCCTCACTCCCAACGTAGCTGCCGGTCTATTGTTGAGCTGGTCGGCTAACGTCGGCCCATACGTTCCGGCAGAGGTTCGCGTGGCAAGAGCGCAGCTCGCCAGCTTGGATGCGCAGCTCGACGCCCTGCACCTCCAGGTGCGCGTCGATGTGGAAACTGCGCAGCTCGCAGTCAAGGCCGCACGCCAGGCGTTGGTCGCGGCCCAGAAGGGCTTCGATGCCGCCAAAGCCCAGCTTCGCCTGGCCAATGGTCGCTTCAGTGCTGGAGTGGGTAACGCTGTCGAGGTGAGCGACGCTCAACTTGCCGCCGACCAGTCGGGAGGCCAGGCTGTTCAGGCCCAGTTCAACCTGGACACTTCGAGGGCTCAGCTCATCGAGGCGTTGGGGCGGATCTAGTCCGGGCGGTAGAGTGGCCAGCATGAGCGAGCCCAAAGGGACGGCGGTTGACCCAGCCAACCTTTCTCATGGCGTCGATCGCGAGTGGCCCGAGTTTCTCAATGAGATCCGCGTGGTGCTCCCAGGGGTGCAACTACTGTTCGGCTTTCTCTTGGCCGCGCCGTTCAGTGATCGCTTCGTCGAGGTCGGGAATGCCGTCCAGACCATCTACCTCGGCTGCTTCCTCGCGACGGCCACGTCTTGTGCTTTCCTAATCGCACCGTCGGTCTATCACCGCCTCCACTGGCGGCGCGACGTTCGCGACAAGGAAGAAATGCTACGCACCTGCAATCGTCTGGCGATTGTAGGCGAAGTATTGCTCGCCCTCGCGATGACCTCGGCAGTCTACGTCGTCACTTCGCTGGTCTCCGGCCCGAGGGGCGCCCTGTGCGTCAGCGCCGGCGCTGGGCTGGTGATTACCACCTTGTGGTTCGTCTTGCCGCTCGCACGTCGGCGGGTGGAGAAGAAGCAATGACGGACGAGCCAGTTCACGAGGATCGCGGCTCTAACTGTTCGTGGCGCGCTCGGGTTCGGCGGCGACCGACTCCTCGAGCGACGGATAGCGCTCCACGAGCGAGAGGTGGTAGGCGATCATTCGGAACTCGACGCGGACGGCGAGGGTCAAAAAGTCGGCGAGTGCGGCCGGCATCCGCTCGGTCGCGAGAATGAAGGCCGCGGCGACCAGCCAGGCGAGCGCAGCCGCCAGCGAGATTACGGCCACGAGCAGGAGGGCGGGCAAGCTGGTGAGGATTCTGAGCAGCGACGAAGCTACGGTCGGGGTTCCTCCAATCGCGATCTGGAGGTCAACATGACTGCCTTCGCTCGTCGGCAGATCGTTGGTCAGAAGCCATAGATAGCCGTACGCGCTAGCGAACCAGCGGAGAGCCCGCACGACTCTCGGCGCGTTCTCGCTGAGATAGCGCGGGCCACCCTTCTGCGTGACCAGTGCGGCTACCAGAGCCGGGAGAGCAAGGTAAAGGAACCAGTAGATCGACGAGCAACCGATCGTCCCCAGCGCGAGCAGCAAGACCAGCCGAATAACGACGTGGATTCGAGGAATCCTGGCAGCTCGTTCAACGTTGAGCTGAACTGGATGATGCGACATGCCTCAACGGGAATGCATGGGCCGCGCCAGCTACGTGCCTGCCTGAGGTCTCTCCGCCGGTTGCCTGCGCGGGAGGGGGTGGCGGTTCTCGAATGCGGACGATCCCGAGGACCGCCCCCGACGCTTGCGGGAGATGCGCAGATCTTGCGGTGGATCCAAGGAGGTTCGCAGAGTTTTCGCCGGCCCGAGGGGATCCTATTCGGACACGCCCACGGGCTTCGGCATGACGAACGCCTCCAATCGGCCGCGCGGTCTGGGGCGTCCTTGAGCCGGGTTCCGGCTGCTGATCTCAATCATCGAAGCGTCGCGTCGAACGTTCGACCATCCGCGAACATGCAGCAATCGACGGGTTGGCGACGACCGCCTGGCCGGCGGCGATCCCCGAGCCCTCCAGCTCGACGATTGAATCGTCCTGCGACCCGACGTCGATTGCGACCGGCCTGATCGAGTGGTCGGTCTCCGCAAGCCAGATGGTTCCCGCTCCGGATCGCGGTCCGACCGCCGGGACCGAAAATCTGATCGCGCTCCTCGGCACACGCAGCGCGTGAGGGGAGCTGGTCACGGGCAGATCGACGCCGGCCGCCATTCCGGCCGCGAGCGCGCCAAATTCGTTCTCGACGTCGACCAACACCTGATAGCGCGCAGGCGTCCTCGGGGAGGGCTCCGCCAGAACCACCTGGCGGACCGTGGCCTCGAATGATGACCCCGAGAGATCGGGTAGGCGTACGACCGCGGATCCTGGCTGGACGCGATTGGCGTAGCGTCCGTCGATGTCGACAGCCATTCGTAGTCGTCGCCGTGGATCGGCGCCGATGACGAATAGCGGTGGTCCTGGGGGACTGGCGACGATCGATTCGCCGGCCTCGATCGATCTGGAGATGACGGTTCCAGCGATGGGCGAGCGAATCACCCGACGTTCGAGCAGGGCTCGGGTGTAACCGAGCAGGAGTCGGCGCTTGGCGATCTGCGTCTTCGCCGCAAGGAGCTCGATCTCGGCGTAGCCCGCTTCGCCGGGCAGCGTCTCGTCGGTCGATAGGTACTCCGGGAGGGTCCCTTCGCGACCCTGAGCATCGATGGCGTCATCGAGCTTTTTCTCGGCGCCAATGCCGGCCAGCTCGGCAGACGCGGCCTGAAGCCGGGCCTGACCCAATTCCGTAAGCTGCTCGAGATCGTCGAGCCGAGCGAGGATCTGGTCCTTCTTCACCCGATCACCCGGCGATGCGATGACCGTCACGACCTGACCGGCGAGGGGCGAACCGATGCGCACTGTGTCGGCAAGGGTCAGGACGCCCTGGGCGGGCAAGACACCATTGATCGCACCGCGGGTCACGAAAGCAGTGGGACATTGGGTCCAATCGGGAATGCTCTTCTTTGTGGCCCTCCAGGTGATCGCTCCGTCGATCGCGGCTCCCAGTCCCAGGAGAACGAGTAGCGCCGCGACGCGCCTTCGCTTCCGCGTTCGCTTCGGCTCGACGCCGGACGGTGGCGAAGAAGATGGCGCGAGAACGAGCGAGCCTCTTCGCTCCTCTCCCGGAGGACGGGTTCCAGACGCGCGATGGGCGGAAGTAAGCATGAGGCGACTTCCGCGGCCTAAGGCTTCGTCGCCACGATATCAAACGAGAGGGTCACCATGTCCTTGATGGTGACCGCGCCGTTGACGAACGAGAACGGCGTGATCTTGAAGTCGGTCTGGCGAATCTCGAAGATCCCGATCGCGTGGAGCACGCCGTCCTGCATGGAGACCCGCGCCGGTACCGTCATCTGGCGGCGCACGCCGTGGAGGCGCAGCTCGCCGACCAGGCGAACGTCGTAGGTGCCGTCGCCCCGTCGCTCCGAAGTCACGTTCCGGGTCTTGAAGGTGATCTCGGGATACTTTGTCGTCTCGAGTACCTCCTCGCGCAGAGCGGATTCAATCGCCTGGCGCTCCCCAATGCTTTTCTCCTCCAGGAGATAGAGAGAATTGGCTTTGACCGTCAAGTCCAAGAAGGCGGTCCCAGCCGAGCCGCGTTCGAAGGTCGCTGTCCCCGAGAAGTCGCGAATTTCAATCTTGTGATCGTGGGCGAACATGGAGGAGAGCCCGCCCGTCTCCGTCTCCACGATGAACCGGCTCTTCTTGGCGTCGATCCGGTAAGGCCCCCGGGTGAATTGCGCGGGCGACTTACCGCCGCTGGGCTGACCGTAGCCGGTGGCGCCGATGCTTCCGATGACGCAGGCTAGGGCGGCCATGAGACGCCGCCGGGTGTGGTTCATGAAGTTGTTCTTCATACGCGTTCGACACTGCAGCTCTGGTGCCAAGCGATTCTGGGAAGAGGTCGTTGCGTAGTCCACGCAGTTTCTGCGCTCAAGCGTCATGCCTGCGCAAATCGTGCGAAGCGTCCGCCGGGCCGCCGGCCATTGCCTGCGGCACGGCCTCTGCGTCAGCGTGCCTCGTCTCCTTATGAGATCTCGGACAATCACAGCGCTCGCGCGCCTGTTGCTGATGCTGGAAGAACGTCAGACACCCCACGTCGAGCTCAGCGCCCCAATCGAGGACGGCTCTTTGTGGAATGGCCTTTGCTCCAGAATCGGGGGTGCGCCTTCGCGCGGTAGGAAAGACACAACCATGAAGATTGCAGACCTAATGAAGAGGGACGTCGAGATCTGTGGGCCGGACGACAATCTCGCAACCGCGGCCTCGAGGATGTGGGACGGAGATATCGGCTGCGTTCCGGTGGTCGCCGAGAGTGGGCACGTGGTGGGCATGATTACTGATCGCGACATCTGCATGGCCGCGCTAACCCGCGGACGACCTCTCCACGAGATTCCTGTAGCGGTCGCGATGTCGAAGGAGATCTTGTCGTGCCCGCCCAACGCGACCCTGATTGAGGCCGAAGAGATCATGCGTTCCGGGCAAGTGCGCCGGCTCCCGGTGATCGACTCCGAAGCGAGCTTGGTTGGGATCGTCTCGTTGAATGATCTTGCGCGTCTGGCGGGGCATGAGATCGGACGAAAGAACCGTGACCTGAGCGCGCAAGAGGTGGCGGCGACGCTGGCACCCGTCTCCGAGCCACGCCGCGGCCTCGTCGGGAGATTCCAACTACATGAGACGAAACGAGAGTAGAGGGTGCAGGCCTCCCTGAGTCCACGCGAAGGATCGCGTTCGCGATCAGGGGATCGGGACCGCCTCCACCTCGCCCTAGTCCCGCGGAGTCTCTGGCCGAACGCCCGTCCCCAGCTCGGGTCTCGAGATATAGGCGGAGCCTCCCTTTGAGGCTCGATTCAATCTGACGGACGCGCTCACGCGTTACCCCGAAGCCTTCGGCGAGGCCGACGAGCGTCACGGGCTCGTCGCTGAGCAAACGGGCGCGGAAGATCTTCAGGTCCCGATCGCGCAGCGTGGCGCCAAATCGGCGCAGCTTCTGCTTCAGAAGACTTGCGAACTCGGTTGCCTCGACCTGTCGGTCGGGGCGCGAGGTGGAGCCCGCGGGTACGAGGTCGCCCAGCGTCCGGTCGCCCTGGTCGTCGGAGGTCACGGGCGCGTCGAGAGAGATCTCGGAAGCGCTGAGTCGCCGCTCCATGTCGATCACCTCTTGCTCACGGACACCGAGCGCGGCGGCGAGGTGCTTGGCCTCCACCCGGTAGCCCTGCTTTTCCTGCTTCTCCCGTTCCTTGCGCAGGTTGAAAAACAGCTTGCGCTGAGCCTGCGTCGTGCCGATTTTGACCAATCGGCGGTCACCTTCAAGATGTAAGCGCGGATCCACCAAGAAGCGTATGAAGAGAGCTTGACGCCTCGGTTGGGATCGTACTTCTCGACTGCGTGGATGAGGCCCAGGTTACCTTCCTGAATGAGGTCGAGAAGATTGTCGTGTTGGCGGCGATATTCTTGCGCGTTCTTCACGACCAGGCGCAGGTTGGCGGTGACGAGACGGGCGGCCAGCGCGGAATCCGCGTTCTTCGAAACGGTGTCATGCTCCTCTTCTCGGGTCATCAGCGGGTATGCCCGGAGCTCGTGTAAGTAGGCTCCAATTGTGGAGTGGTCGGCGACCGCAATCTCGCCGTCGCCCGCGAAACCGACGGACTTGGCGACGTCGCCGGGGGCGTTCGCTTCCAGCGTTGCGCACGGTCCGGCGCGTGTCTCCTTTTTTCGCCGCGTGCCCCGGGTGGTCGTGCCCGGCCGGCAAGGGGTTCGCTCCGCAACACGGCGCGGACCGTAGATGGGGTTGTTCCTGTAGGAAGCGCCCGCGTTCGTGGGCATGCCGTTCTCTATGGCAAGCAGCGTGCCAAAGGCTGCCTCGTCTCACCGAAGTCCGAAGCGACATCAAGTCTCGGTGAGATTCTCAGCGGGTGGGTGTGTCGTCGATGGCAAGCATTCGCCGAGCATCGACGTCGCGGTCGCCTAACATCTCCCCATCCCTTGCAAAGCTTGCACGAAGCCCCGGGGACCGAGGGCGCCCGGCGCAAATCCCGCGCGGGCGTCGCGGGCCGGTCGCCTCACATCCGGTGCTGCTCCTTCTCCAGGAAGCGCATGGCTACGCGCACGAAGTCTCCGGCCGTGATGATCCCGACGAGCTTCTCGTCCTTCGTTACTGGAAGACTGCCGAACTTGTTGTTGGTGAGCAATCGCGCCGCTTCAGCCGCGCTGGTCTCCGCGTCCACGGTCAGGACATCCTTCTCCATGACCGTTTCGACCGGCACGTTTCCCGCGACCTCGGCAACCGAGTCGGCGCCTGCGTGGCCGCGGCCAGTCTCGGCCTCCAGGACCCGGTGGTAGGTGATGAGGCCAATGACGTGCTCGTCGGCATCGATGACGGGCAAGTGGTGGATTCCGCTACGTTCGATCTGGCGCCGGGCCGTCGCCAGCGTATCCCCGACCCGCAACGTCTCGACGACGTCGGTCATGATGTCACCCACCGTCGTGGTTCTCATCGCGGCACTATAGCAAGAGGCCGGCGGCCGGGTGGGTACCCAGGCACCACCGTCGTCGTCACGGCGGCCGCCGGCGGACCTGCCGCCGGCGCCGCTGACTCGTCACGATCACTACGTGACCCGACGACCCTGAACCAGCCGGACCAGCACGACCACGACCGCGAGTACGAGGAGGATATGAATGAATCCCCCCAGCGTATACGAGGTCACCAGGCCCAATGCCCACAGCACCACAAGAAGTACAGCTAGAGTCCACAGCATGATGTCCCTTCCTTTCTGATTCGTGGGCGAAGCAGAAGTCATGCCATAGCCGGGCCGATGGCCTTCCCTTACCCGAATTCGCGGACGAAGGTACTCAGCCACACGAAGTCCACCGGCTTGGGCAGAAAGCGCGCGCCTGCTTCGCGCGCCGCTCTCACGGTCCTTTCGTCTGTGTAGGCGCTGATGACGACCGCGTGTAGTTGCTTGTGTTGCCCCCGGAGCAGCTTGACGAGTTCCGCGCCAGTCATTCCCGGAAGCCGATAGTCGGTTACGACGATTGCGACGCCTTCGCTAACCGCGGGGAGCGCCTCCTCGGCGCTCCCGAAAACCTCACTCGCGTATCCGTCGAAACTCAGGATCTCGGCGATGTTCTCAGCGAGCTCCAAGTTGTCGTCGACGATGACCACACGAGCCCGGGTCCGGGCGTCTTGAAGAGCCATCGCTAGCTCACTAGAGCGCGCCGGACCCGAACACTCAATATGTACTAAAGGGAACCCCTCGCCGATGACGACCCACGAGGCAGAGCCATCAGATCGCCGCGACTCCAGCGCGGCAAGAAATGAGCGCCAACCCCGTCCGGTTGCCCACCCCGAACTTTGCGAGCAAACCGCTGACGTGTGCCTTAACCGCACGTTCCGAGATGCCGAGGGAGGCGGCGATTTTCAGGTTCTCCATCCCAGAGCCGCACAGCCCCAGCACCTGACGCTGACGGGGCGTCAGTGATGCCCAAGTCCGACTCTGCCGGGCGACCTCTGGCGAAACGGGAAACTTGACGGGACCGCGGCGCCGCCGCGCGACGGCCCCGGCCATGGCGACGAGCCGGCTTGCCCCATCGCCCGGGAGCTCCACGCATCCGTCGACGCCAGACGCCCGCGCCGCCAGCTGAGACGCCGTTCCGATCGCCACCACGGTCACATTTGGGTGCACGATTCGCAGGCGGGCCAGCATCTCTTCCTGCGCCGCCTCCTCATGAGCAAGGTCGACCAATGTGAGGTCCAGCACGGCACCGCGGGCTGCTTTCAGCAGACGTGCGAAGGTGGCAAAGCCGTCGACGCGGCGAAACCCATGTTTCCTCAGGATCTCAACGATTCCGTCTCGATACAGCGCCCGGTCAGAGAGTACGGCGATGTTTTCAGCGAGGTTCAGGCTGTCGTCGGCGATGACCGCACGGGGCCGGTTCCCTGTGTGGTCAGCCATCGCCGCCTTACTTAGTCTGGCAGACCCGAAGACTCAATATGGACGAAAGGGAAGCCACCATGGACAAAGGGGTACCCCGGTCTCACCGCTGCGGCATCGCAGGTCGGAGCGACTAGGCCCGAGCGAATCCGGCGCGACAGGCGATGCACACGCCAATCAACACGGTGCCCACCGTAAGGAGAAGGATCCAGAACCGAAGCCGGGGGGACGAATCTCCGGTCAGGTCACGAACAGGAAGGTGATGTTGTCATACCCGTCATACCCACCTGATTACGCGGACCCCGAACGGCGAGCTCGGGCGAGTGGCGACCCACCACGCTTAGGAGCTGATCGATATCGATGGGTTTCGATAGGACCGGCGCAGAGACGTGCTCGATCGTCCATGGCGACGCTCCGGTGATGAACACCACCGGAGGCACGCGGGAGCCCAACTCGGCTTGCATCGCATTGAGGAGCTCGGAGCCATCCATCCCCGGCATTCGCAGGTCCGCCAGCACTAGAAAGGGTTCATCGTGAATGGCCTTGAGGGCCTGACCACCGTTCGCGACGCCGACAGCCCGATAGCCGGCGTCCTCCAACGTCTCGACCATGACGTCGCGATGATCGTTGTCGTCGTCCACAACCAACACCCAACGCGGATTCGAGAGCATAAGACTACGGCGAAGCAAGCCCGGTGCCAAGTTCGAAGGTCGTGGGGCGGCACGTGGACCCAGAGCGTACTGGTTCATCACCGGGGGGGACGGTCTCCGACATTCGCGCAATTACCGCGTCGAGCCGCGCGACCCGCGCACCAACTGCGCACCACCCCTCGATGGTGCCCGGAGCGCCTTGGGTACGAAGGTCACGCCCAGCCAGCATGTCGGCGATCGGCGGCGCGGTGGTCGGAACGGCCATCTCGACGATCACGTTAGGAAGCGACGCCCTGGATCTGAGGAGTTGCAGGCGGTTCGCGTGGCAGGCGCATCAAGAACGTCGTCGTGCCGTCGACAGAGTACGCGGCGAGCGTACCGCAGCCCGAGTTGACGATCTGCTTCGCTATGTAGAGACCGAGACCGAGATTTCCGGCCGTCGATACTTCGTGCTGCCTGGCACGGCGGAAAGGCTCGAAGATGAAAGGGAGGACATCGCCCGGAATAGGATCTCCCTGGTTGATAATCTCGACGACGACTTCGCCGGAGTCGCCGTGGGCTTTGACGACGACGGCCGTACCCGGCGTCGCATGCTCGACGGCGTTCCCCACGATGTTGGAGATGGCTTCCGCCAAACGATCCGGGTCCCACGTGCCGGTCAAGTCGCCTTCAGTCTCCAGGTGGATAGCCGCCCCGAATTCCCCGACGACACTCTGGCACAGCTCGCGCAAATCCGCGGGCTTCGGTTCAAGCGGGAAACCACCCCCGAGACGGGCGCGGGTTAGATCGAGCAGCTGAGAGATCATCCGGCTCATGCGCTGGCTGCTCTTGGTGATGCGCGCGACTTGCTTCTCGGCTTGCGGGTCGAGGTTGCCGCGCCGAAGCATCAGCCCGGTCGCCATGCCGATTGCCCCGAGCGGGTTGCGCAGATCGTGGCCCACGATGCCGATAAACATCTCTCGGAACTCGGCCACAACGCGGAGCTCTCGCTCGCTCGCTTCTGCGCGCTCCAAGGCGGCCTCCACTGTCTCGGTTAGCTCTTGCGCCTGGATCGTCGCTCGGACCATGTGCTGGTTCGCTTCGAGAAGGTCGGCGGCGGCGCGTCGAGAATTATCGTAGAGCCGAGCATTGTCGGCAGCAAGAGCGCCCAGCTTAGCTTCATTGGCACGGCGGGCATCCTCGGCTTCCTTGCGTTCGGTTCGATCGATCCCAGTCTTGATGACGTACTGGATCTGTCCGTCCGGATTCCTGGTCAACGTGTCCGACCAGGCGAGCCATCGTCGCTCGCCGGTCCTGGTGACCCAGTAGTTCGCGGAAGCGTTTGGAAGCGCCGACGTCCGCGACGTCTCGAAGAGGACCGCCCTGACCGACGCCACCTCTTCTGGAGCAAGGACGAAATCCCAGAGCTTGCGGCCTCGAATCTCCTCTAGCGCGTAGCCCGTCAAGTCGGAGCACGACCGGTTCCAATAGACGATCCGGCCTTCGACGTCGAGCACGACGACGAGGGCACCTACAGCTTCGAAAGTCTGAAACTCCGACTCAGTCATGCTCACTCCCCCCTAAGTCCCGATGAGGCCTTCCGTGCAGAGTGCCGCCAAGTCAGCTTCTTCGCTTCTTCCCGCCCAGCCGCCGGAGTGCCTGTGAGCAGGCCCCGGTACCCCCTTCAGTGCTTTGCCCAGCACGATCCCCCCATCCGACGTGATGTCGTACGCTCGCAGCTCATTGCTGTGCTGGCTCCAACTCCTGCACCACCGACTCGAGCACCTTGGCCATCCCCCAGTCGAGCGCCTGCTGGCCGAGATGGATGAAGCGCATCGAACCATCGCCGATCTTCGCAGCGTCGAAGAAGGAGCTCTGCTGCTGGTAGCGCAGCATCTTGATGGGCGTCTCCCCGATGTGCTGAAGTAGACCGCCTCTCTTCTTGGGGCTCGCGTTGGCGAACGTGATCTGACGACCGAGCGTCGTCTTGCGCAGCCAGTGCCGCCGGCGATCAGATTGAACGAGAACTCGGGAATCCCTCCGCCCAAGACTTCATCGAGGCCGGGAACCCCCGAGGGCAGCTGACGAATCGGAACGCGGTCGTTCATCCTTGGGTCTCCCTGAGTGACGCATGTCTTCGATCGTCGGCCAGGCGCTCCGCAGTACCAGGATCGCCAAGCGCTCTCCGATGAAGGTGGTGATGAGATCGATGAAGGTGCCGAAAAGGGTCGCCGCCGTCTCGATCGCGACGGCGGGCTCGAGCGCCTGCAGGTACACCCCGAGCTTCGTCATTCCGTCGGGGCCAACGACGTCGGCGAGGGAAGGGAACTCCGCTCGCGCCAGCTTCGCGCTTCGCGCGAACAGTGCTTGAACGCCGGCCGATCCCAGAAATGAGGACAGTCGCGCGTTGAGCTTCTCGTAGACTTGCCAGGCCGCCGCAGCACACGTCTCCGCGTTGACGTCGGAAGCGCCCTCCGTCGCCAACAATCGCCTGGCCCTCTCAACCTGGCAGGGCTCGGTCGGCTCATTTATCCGACTGTCCGGACAGAGTTGCCCAGCCGGCCGTAACCCACCGGTTTGGCCCGAGGATGCGCGCCTGCCTCCGCGCGCCGCCTTCACTGTCCTTTCGTCCCTTTCGTCGGGTGTAGGCGCTGATGACGACGGTGTGTGGGCTGATAGTGCTGTTGGCGGATCAGCCTGACGAGCCTCCGGGCTGGTCATTCTCGGGAACCGATGGTCGGTCACGACCGAGCGAGACTGTTTCCCTGCGGTCATTGGTACCTCATCTAAACGTGCGACATGCGAAGACTCAATATGGACGAAAGGGAACCCACTATCGACAAGGGGAACACCGATCCACCGTTACGGTATGGTAGATCGAAGCGACTAGGCACGCGCGAATCCGGCGCGACAGGCGATGAGCGCAAGCTCTGTCCGGTTGTTCACGTTGAACTTCTCTAGCAGACCGCTGACGTGTCCCTTCACAGCACGTTCCGAGATGCCGAGAGATGTGGCGATCTTCGGGTTGTCCACGCCACAACTGAGAAGTCCAAGGACCTGCCGCTGGCGGGGCGTGAGCGACGCCCACGTCAGACGCTGCCGCGAAAGCTCCGGCGAAACGGAGAACTTGATCGGACCGTGGTGTCGACGCGCGACCGCCTCCGCCAGCGCAAACAGTCGGGCCGAGCCATCGTTCGGGATCTCGACGCACCCATCTACGCCTGCCGCCCTCGCCGCCAGCTGCACCGGCGTTCCGATCGCCACGATGGTCAGGTTGGGCCAGGTGGCCCGCAAGCGGCGCGCGACCTGCTCGGCATCCTCCCGCTCGTGCGCGAGGTCGAAGAGCGTGAGATCCAGCGGCGCGGCCCGGGCTGTCTCTATCAGGCTCTCGCAGTCGCCGAAGCCATCGACCCGCTTGAAGCCGTGCTGCCTCAGTATCTCGACGATTCCGTCCCGATATAAGCCTTGATCTGAGAGCACTGCGATTCGGGGTATCCGTAGTCCTGCTGGCCTCATTTGTTCTCTTCGGAGGCTATCGGTCAGCGTTTGCATGGCGAGGCGTCAACGCAACCTTCGTACCAGAGCTGCAAGATGGCAGGACGGCTTGGCTGAGCTTCAGATCGCGCAATTCCTGCGGATGGCGTTCCTGGTCGGCAAGGACTGCGCACTCGTGCTCGCTAGATCCATCCTCCTGTTCGGAGAGGCCAGTCCTCCGGAAACGCGCCCAGAAAAGGCATCGGGATTGCATTGCTGGCGATGGTCATGCTGGTCGAATCAAAGCATCAGCCGCTCCTGGACGCGATGCGGGAAGACGTCGCACTTGATCCGGACGTCAGCGATGCCCTCGACGCGCTCCGACAGACCGAAAGGGAGTCTCTGTCGGTTGTGCTGAGCGAGGCACGTGACCTGGCGGGTCGCCTCGCGCCGCGGCCGGACGGCGAGCGCCGGTCGCAGCTCGATCTGGAGAGCTGGCTCGGTGCTGTGCTTCGGGGACCCCACGACAGGCTGTGGTTCGAGGAGCGGGTTCGCTCCGGTATGCGGGGTTGGTCCAACCTGCCGCCTGTTGTTTGCGTTCTCGTGATTGGGCGCGTGCGCCAACGCCTCACGGAGATTGCGACGATGACGTCGGTGACGCTGGAGCCAAGCCGGGAGCGGATCGCCGACGCGCTCGCCCGTCTGTTCGATCTAGAGCTCGTGCTCGTGCACTTCGATCGGGACCTCACGGACGACAACGCGTTTGCGACCACACATGTCGGCCCTCTAGGTGCGATTCCGAGCGAAACCAGCGCGAGGATCTTCAACGCGCTGGGGGTGATCGAGACCTCCGCGTACCTTGTCGGGCGCTACAGCGCAGAAGCGTCACCGGGAAACGTAAACATCGAACGCCACCTGGACCGCATCTCGAGACACGTGCAACGAACGAACTTGGAGATCGTGCGACTGGTCGGCACGGCGCACCTCCGCAGCCAGCTCATGGACTGAGACAAAGAGCCGCCAGAGCCGGGCGTCCCAAGCCGTTCCGCTTACGCCTCGATGAGGAAGTTGCGCATCATTCCGGCGTCCTCATGCTCTAGGTTGTGGCAGTGGTAGACGAAGAGCCCCGGATAACGCTCGAAGCGCATGCGTAGGCGTACCCGCTCGCCGGGTAACAAAAGGAAGGTGTCCTTCCATCCCTCCGTTACCAACCCGTGCTGGAGGGTCGCAGCGATTGATTGCCACGCCGGCGCGACCACCCGCTCGAGCACCTGGAATTGGCCGGTATGAAGGTGGATGGGGTGAGGCATCGCCATCATGCCGCCGAGGTTCTGGAACTCCCAGTCCTCTGTCGTCCCGAGCTTGACCCTCTCGTTCGGCGCCACGCCGGTCATCTCGAACATTCGGCCGTTGAGGATCCAGCGCATCATGGCCATCGACACGTCGATGCGGCGAGGTTGGCCGCGGTTCACGACCTCCTCGTCTGGTCGCCACTCAAGGGGCTCGAATCGAGCTGGCACTCTCAGAGGGTGTCCTACAGGAGGATCGCGTGAAATCAACACGGAGCGAGGCGCCGGAGCATAAGGCGAGTCATACAAAGCTTGATGTCACTTTCACTCGACGCAATCGTTCGCTCGAATTCCTTTGCCAGAAGTCTGAAC
>DASRLC010000478.1:0-13013 GCA_035648655.1 Polyangia bacterium | reverse complement strand
GCACCAGCGGTGCCACCGCCCGTCGTCCCGGCCACGCCGGTCGTCCCGGTGGTCCCGGCCGTTCCGGTGGTCCCGGAGCCTGTTGTTCCCGCGGATCCGCTGCCCGTGGTCCCCGCGGATCCGCTGCCCGAGGTCCCCGCGAATCCGGAGGCGCCGGCCCGTCCACCCGTGGTGCCGGTTTCGCCGCCGCTGGTTCCCCCCGAGGCCGAGGTGCCGCTACCGGACGAGGTGCAGGCCAGGGCGCCGCTCAATAGGGCCACAAGCCCGCCGCGTCGCAGTGCGATATGCCCGAATCTGCCCTGCGGGTGCCGACGATAGATCGCCATGAGGTGAGGTTCCTCGAACATCCGACGCCGGCTCAGCAAGTTCGACGAAAGGCCGGAGCGGCCCCCACCGACTAGACGCTGCCTACACGCCCATCGCCGGGGTGACCATTCGCAGCGGAGGTAAATCATATGAAGTTTTCAGGCCTAAAGACGATTTCGGCAGCATTCGCTCTAGCTGTGACGGCTGCCTGGCCGGCCGTGGCGTCGGCCTCGAGCACGCCGTCGACCGCGGATCCGGTGATTAACGGTACCCCGGTCGAGCGGCGGGTGGCGCCCCGCAAGGCCGCGCCCAACAGTGGCGACCAGGCCGCCGTGGCCAAGCCAACGGCCGAGGCGGCGCCCGGCGAGGCGGCGGTGCTCGAGCGGCAGATTCACTCGCGTTTCATGCTGCTCAACGATTGTCCGGCCGAGGTCGCCCGACACACGCGGCTCACCGCCGCCTCGCTCAAGGCCCGCCGGCTCACCCTGCGCTGGACGATTTTACCGACCGGCCAGGTTGCCGACACCGCGGTGGTGGCCACCTCTCCGGTCGACCCGCGGGTGATGGACTGCGTGAAACGTCAGATGAGCCTCTGGTCCTTCACGCATCCCGACGGGCCCATGCGGGTCGAACGTCCATTCACGTTTCGGGCGCACTGATCGCGCTCACCGCAGCCCATAGTCCGAAGCCATCTGGTCATAGAGCGCGATCCGCGGCGCGCCCGCCAGGAATGGATTCGGTAGGTCGGCGGCGCTGGTGCGGCCCTGCGCATCGAAGAGCGTCTCCTGCCAACCGCTCGGCTCCCAGACGGTGGTGCCGAGGCCGCGCTTGGCGGCCAGGTTGAAGATGATGTCGTTGGCTTGCCGCCAGATGTCGACGCCGCCCGAAAGATCGTCGGCGCTCTCGGAGTATTCGACGATCATGAGCTGCAGCGCCGGATACTGCGTGACCAGCGCGTCGAAGTTCGAGAGCCAGGTCGACGGATCGCCCTGCACGTTGGTGTAGCAGGCCTGGCCGAGCACGTCGAAGCGCACGCCATGCGCGAGCGCGGCGTCGACCCAGGCCGTCGTCCCCGCGTTGTCGCCCCCGCGATCGAGGTGCAGCATGATCTTGATGGTCGGATCGACCGCGTGTACGGCATCGATACCGGCGTTCAGAAACAGCGCCAGGTTGTCCCAGTTGGCGGTGCTGCCGGTGACGTCGCCGGGGGTCAGCAGCAGGCCGGGCGTGATCTCGTTTCCGATCTGCACGATGTCGGGCCGGACCCCGGCGCCGACCAACTGCGCGATCGCGTCCCGGGTGTAGTTGCCCAGCGCGGCCACCATCTCGGTCTGCGAGTCGCCCTGCCAGGCCAGCGGAATGACCTGCATCGAGGCGTCGGCCCAGTTGTCGCTGTAATGAAAATCCAGCTCCCAGCCCAGGCCGGCGGCTTTGATCCGCTTGGCCATGGCGATGGTGTTGGCCAGATCGCAGTAGGGTTGCGCCACGTTCATCATGGTGGCGTAGCCGTCCGCCGCGCTCGGATCGACGAAGGTGCGCAGGCGCGCGAAGTTGAACCCGTGGTTCTTCAGGATCTGCACCACGTCTTGAGCCGTTCCGTCGGTGTCGGTGAAGACGACGCCGTTATCTTCCTGTTGCTGCACGTTGGAGATGTCGGCGCCGATCAAATAGGCCGGCAAGGTCCCGTCCGCGTCGCCGGCGCCCGCGTCGTCGCCCGGCGCGACGATGGTCCCCAGCAGCTCGCTGCGCGAGCTACAGCCGCAGACCGCCGCCAGCACGACGCAGACCGACCCGATGCGCCTCGAGCTCTTCGGCACGGAGAAACCGAGCCCAAGGATACCAAACGATGCCAGACCAGCGGGTTGGCCTATCTATGGTTGGGTGACCACCAGGTTGTCGAAGGCGGCTTCGGCGCTCTGGGTCGCGACGGCGGCATATCCGCTGGCCACCGCGGTGGGCGGCGTGTAGGTTCCGAGGGCGGTGCCCCCGACGGTGGCGCTGAGCGCGCCGGCGGCGGTCACGCTGAGCTTCACGGCGTAGTAGGTGCCTACCGCGATGGTGGTCGCCCAGATCGGCCCGCTGGTCGCCGTGCCGCCGCTTCTGACCAGGATCTGCGCGCCGACCCCCGGCTCCAGCCCCAGGCATTGGTAGTCGCCGGTGGTGCCGCCGGTGTAGCGGACGCAGACCAGCGCCGTGGTGGTGCCCGACGAGCCGAGCGCCAGCACCTTGGCCTGCGCGGTCACGCTGGTCGCGCCGCTCCAGGGGGCGCCGGTGGCGCCGCTCGCATAGCAGAGCCGGAAGGTGGAGCTGAGCGCGTGGTTCTGCGCGAACGCCTTGGTGGCGTCGGCGATGACCTGCCAGTCGCCGGTGCTGCCCCCCTCGCGCGTCCAGCCGGCCGCCACGGCGCCGGCGGTGTCGGATTCGAAGTTGTCGCAGTAGACGCCCGGGCAGCCGCCACCGCAGACGCCGGCGGTGCAGATGTTGGGCGACACGCAATCGGCCGCCGTCGCGCAGGTGGTCTTGCAGGCCCCCGTGCCGCACACGTACGGCGTGCACGAGCTGGCGCCGGGGATCACGCAGGTACCGGTCCCGTTGCAGCTGGCGGCGGCCGTATCGGACGAGCCGGTGCAGGTGGCGGGCGCGCAGGCGGTGCCCGCGGCGTACTTTTGGCAACCGCCGGTGCCGTCGCAAAAACCGTTCTGCCCGCAGCCCGTGGCGCCGGCGTCGCTGCACTGACCGAGCGGGTCGGTTCCCGCGGGCACCGAGATGCAGGTCCCCAGCGATCCCGTCAGCCCGCACGAGCTGCAGCTGGTGGTGCAGGCCGTCGAGCAGCAGACGTTCTGAGCGCAGAAGCCCGAGTTGCACTGGCCGGCGGTCGTGCACGCCGTGCCGTTGGAAAGTTTGCCACAGCTGCTGCCCGCGCAGCTGTTGGGTGATGCGCAATCCGCGCCGGTGCCGCAGGTGGTGTTGCAGGCGTTGGTGGTGGCGTTGCAGCCATACGGATCGCAGAGCGACGGCGTGACCGGTTTGCAGGTTCCCGCTCCGTCGCAGCCGCGCGCCGGTGTGAAGGTCGAGCCCGCGCAGGTGGCGGGCGCGCAGGTGGTGGTGGTGCCGTAGACCTCGCAGGCCCCGGCACCGTTGCAGAAGCCGTCGTTGCCGCAGGTCGCGGCGGCCGCCGCCGGGCACTGGTTGGTCGGGCTGGGCGCTTGTCCGGCAGCCACCGGGCTGCAGGTGCCGAGCTTGCCGGCGATCGCGCACGACATGCAGGTGCCGGCGCAGCTCGACGCGCAGCAGACCCCTTGTTGGCAAAATCCCGACGCGCAGTCGGTGGTGGCGGTGCAGGAGGTGCCCAGCGGCTCGAGCGCGCAGCTGGCGGCGTTGCAACAGATGGTGCCGCTGCAGGTGTATCCGGTGGCGCAGTCGGCGTTGGTCGCGCAGGTGGTCAGACAGTCGCCGCCCGCTCCGCAGATGTAGGGCGAGCAAGCCTCGGTCGTGCCGGCCACGCAATCGCCCACGCCGTCGCAGCGTCCGGCCAGCATTTCGGTGCCGCCGGTGCAGGCGTCGGTGCCGCAGACCGTTCCGGAGACCGCCAGCCGGCAGGCCCCGGCGCCATCGCAGAAGCCGTCGGTGCCGCACACCGACGACGTGCTGGGGGCGCACTGCGCCAGTGGATCTTGGCCGGCCGCCACGTCGGCGCAGACGCCCATGCTGCCGGCGATCGCGCAGGACATGCAGGGGCCGGCGCAGGCGCCGACGCAGCAGACCCCTTGCGCGCAGAACCCCGAATTGCAATCGGTGGCCGCGGCGCAGCTGGCCCCGATGGGACCCCTGCCGCAGCTCCCGCTCTTGCACGTGTTGCCCGCCACGCAGTCGGCGTCGACGGTGCAGGTGGTTTTGCATTGGCCGCCCGTGGCGCAGGAGAACGGGGCGCAGGACTGGCTGGGCGTGGTCACACAGGTCCCGAGGCCGTCGCAGCGCCCGGCGAAGGTCAGCGTCGATCCGGTGCAACCGCCCTGCTGGCAGTCGACGCCGACCGGGTAGTTCTCGCAGGCGCCTGCGCCGTCGCAGACGCCGTCGTGTTGGCAGCTGGCGGTCCCTTGATCTGGGCAGTCTTGGCGTGGGTCGGTGCCGATGTCGGCCGGCAGGCAGGTGCCGACGCTGCCGGCCGCCGCACAGGTCTGGCAGACGCCCGAGCAGTCGCTCTGGCAGCACACGCCGTCGGAGCAGAAGCCGGTGGCGCACTGTCCGGCCGAGGCGCACGGTTGGCCGACCAGCACCGTACCGGTCGCCCGCCGGTCGCCGCCGGGGCCGTCACCGCCGGCGGCGTCCGGGTGGGTGCCGCCGGCGATCTTCCGCATCTGTGCGCCGCCACCGCAGCCGAAACCCGCACCGCCCATGGCAGCCGCGATCGCCGCCAGGAGGGCGGCGCGTCGTACCCTGGCTGGGCGGAGACCGGTGAGCATGACGGCCCTCGTGCGGGAGGTGTCCTGTCAACCCGGAACTGGCTCGCTAAAATTGAGGCGACGCGTCTGGCGACCGGGCGTCCTCGGCACCATCCGGCGCGGGTGGGGAACGTGGGAACGTGGGAACGTGGGAACGTGGGAACGTGGAATGACGGGTTAGCGCCGACGGCGCCGAAACACGGTCATCAGCAGGACCGCCAACGCGAAGAGCGCCGCGCCCGCCGCCAGCCGCGGCCCGCGCAGCGTGGCCAGACCCTCGAACACCAGCCGAAACAGGGCGCCCAGCGCGCGCAGGATGACGGCTCCGGTCCGGAAGACCAGCGGCAGGGCCAGCAGCAGCGCGGCCCACTTCATGAACCGCCCGCTCATGGCCTTGTCGGCGCTGGCCCGGGCGCTCTGGGTCTTGGCGCCCGCGTCGAAGGCCGCCCGCCGCGTGGGATCGGAGAGGATCTCGTAGGCGCGGTTGATCTCGGCCATCCGCGCGCTGGCCAGCTCTTCCAGCGGATTACCTTGATGTTGATCGGGGTGATAACGCCCCGCCAACGACAGATAGGCGGTTCGAATCTCTTCGGCGCCGGCCCGGCGCGCGACGTTCAGGATCACGTAGGGATCCCATTCGGCCGCGGCGGCCATCAGCGTTTGGCGGCGCGCGGCGCTGATCCGCCGGCGCTCGGCGACTGTAGGTAGCGGAAGACGTCGGCGCCCGTCGACAGCACCAGCCAGCTTTGCTTGTCGATGGTGGTCTTGTAGGTCTCCATGGTGCGCAAAAACTTATAGAGCTCGCGATCACGGTTGTAGGCCTCGGCGTAGATGGCGGTCGCCTTGGCGTCGCCGCCGCCCATGATCTCCTGGGTCTTCTTGTAGGCCTCCGAGTCGATCACTTTGAGCTCGCGTTCTTTCTTGCCGCGGATCTCGGCGCTCTTGCCCTGACCCTCCGAACGGTAGCGGTCGGCGATCCGTTTGCGCTCCGAGATCATGCGATCGAAGACCTTGGCCTGCACGGTCTCGATGTAGTTGATGCGCTGGATCTGGACGTCGACCAGCTCGATGCCGTAATCGGGCATGACCTGCGACGCGCGCTCGAGGATGAGCCGTGTGATCTTGTCGCGGCCGAGCTCGACCTTACGCGTCGTCTCGGCGTCCATGACGTCCTCGGCCTCGTCGGACTGCTCGAAGGCGCGGTTGCTGACCCGCACGACCTCGATCAGGTTGTGGCTGGCGATCACGTTGCGCGTCTCGCCGTCGATGATGTCGTCCAGGCGCGACTGCGCCCCGCGCTCGTCGCGGAGCCGCTGGAAGAAGAGCAGCGGGTCGGCGATGCGCCAGCGCGCATAAGTCTCGACCCAGATGTACTTCTTGTCGCGGGTGGGCACCTGGTTCGGGCTGCCGTTCCACTCCAGCCAGCGCTTGTCGAAGACGTTGACGTCCTGGGTGAACGGCACTTTGACGTGTAGACCGGGGGAGGTGATGGCGTGGCCGATCGGCTCGCCGAATTGAGTGATCACCACTTGCTCCTGCTCGGACACCGTATAGAAGGTCGAGAATAGGGTGGCGAACACCAAGATGACCAGCGCGCCGCGGATGATGAGACCTCGGGTGGTCACGGCGTCTCCTTGGCGGCGTCGGCGGCCGCACCGGCGCCCGTTCCGAGCGGGAAGAGCGGCAAGATCCCCTTGGCCTTCTCGTCGAAGATCAGCTTCTTGCCCGCCGCCGGCAGCACCGCCTGCATGGTCTCGAGATAGATGCGGGTGCGCGTCACCTCGGGCGCCTTGCGGTACTCCTCCTGCAGCGCCACGAAACGTTCGGCGTCGCCGGTGGCGCGATTGACTCGATCGACGGCGTAGCCCTCCGAAGCCTCGATCTTCTGCTCGGCGCGTCCGCGGGCGCGCGGGATCTCCTGGTTGTACTCGGCCCAGGCTTCGTTGATGGCGCGCTCACGTTCCTGGATCGCCTGGTTCACCTCGTTGAACGACGGTTTGACCGACTCGGGTGGATCCACGTCTTGCAGCACCAGCTGCTGAACCGAGATCCCGTTGTCGTAGCGGCGGCACAGCTCGGAGAGCAGCTCCTTGGCCTTGGCGGCGATCGCCTCGCGGCCGACCGTCAGCAGCTCGGTCACGCTGTGATCACCGACGACCGTACGCATCGACGCCTCGGCCATGAGCCGGAAGGTCTCCTCCACGTCGCGCAGCTTGAAGAGGTATTTGTAGGGGTCGGAGATCTTGTACTGGACGATCCACTCGACCGTGGCAACGTTCAGATCGCCGGTCAGCATCGCCGACTCGGCGGCGGTCTTCTCGTCCTTGCGGTAGGTGCTGTCGACGTCGGCGTGGACGGTGCGGAAGCCGAACTCCTGCTTGAGCTGTCGCTGGACCGGCACCTTTTGCACCTGCTCGATGCCGAAGGGGATCTTGCCGTGCGGCCCCGGGTTGGTGGTGCGTACGAAGCGCCCGAAACGGGTCACCAGGCCAACCTCGTCCGGCTCGACCTGATAGTAGGAGCCGATCAGCGCGGCCAGCGCGACCCCGATCCCGATGGCCGGCCAGATGAATCGCCGCGCGCCACGGAGTCGGTTCCAGAAGTCACGCGCGATGCGCTGCAGCTGCTCCGGATCGAACTCCATACCACCGTTCGCCATGGAGCCTTCTTTCAGAGTCCGCCGGCAAATTCAAGGCGAGGCGCGCCGGCGGGCGCCGCTGTTCTCTGCTAAGTGCCCGCTAGATCTCGCTAAGTCTCTTCGGCGGGAGGCTGGGGGCCGGGCACGATGCCCGCGATGTCGGGATCTTCGTCGGCGCCGCCAATCGGCCGGTCCGCGCGCTCGCGATCGCGGATGTCGCGCCGTTCGGCTTTCTTTTTCTGGCGATCTTTGCGGGCCAATTCCTTCTTGCGTTTCTCGAACGGATTTGTGCGTGGTCGCATCTCGGTCCCCTATTGTGCCTGAGCGCGGGAAAAATTCGATTCTACTAACACGATCCGCCTGGATCGGGTGTGACTTGAGGCGGCTCGGGGGCGAGACGGACGGCGCTCGACGACCGGGAAAGGACCGGGGGCTCCTTGAAATCCCCCGCGACTACTCGAGGTAGGCGGCCAGCGGGCCGTTGTTCTTGCGAATCTCCTTCACGATGAGGGTGGCCATCTCGACAGCGCCGGCTTCGATGAAGTGCGTGGTGCCACCGTCGAAGATGTTGGTGGCCAGATAGCTGTTGCCGACGCTGGTGTAGTAGGCCTCGCTCTCGAGGTTGAGGTCTTCGACCTCCACCGTCTCCTTGGTCGCCTCGTCCTTCATGGCGTTGGCGTAGGGCAGCAGGGTGTTGGTGGCGGTGGTGCCGCTGAACGTTCGGTGTCCCATGGGGGTCACGAAGATCGGCGTGACGCCCTTGGCGCGCGCGGCGTCGGCCATGATGCCGAAGTCGGTCTCGAAGTCGGGCAGCGCGACGTAGCGCGGGCAGGTGTGCGTCTCGTCGTTGGTGCCGAACTGGATCAGCAGGAAGTCGCCCGCCTTCATGCCGGTCATGATGCGGGACCACTGCGAGGTGGAGACCTTGTTTCCGTTGGTCATCACGAACTCGGGCGTGCCTTGATCGTCGACGCACTGATAGTCACCGGCGCTGTCGGTCACCACCTGCCACATGAAGAAGGCCACGCTGCGGCCGCCGATCGCCTGATTGTCGACGGTCACCTTGCTGGAGAAGAACTGGCCGATCTCCTGGCCCCAGCCATAGATGCTGATCATGTTGTCGCCGTCGGTGTTGGGCTCGGGATAGGTCATCACCGTGGAGTCGCCGGCGATCCAGATGGTGGCGCTCGGCAGGACCGTGCTTCCGCCGGTGCCCGCCGCGCCGGTCGTGCCGCCGAGGCCGCCACCTTGCCCGCCGGCGTGTCCGCCGCTGGAGCCGGCCGCGCCGCCCGCCTGACCGCCGGCGCCCCCGGCACCGGCGTGCCCACCGGCGCCCGCCGGCGCACCGCCCTTGCCGCCGGTCGCGCCACCCGCGCCCGCCGTGGCGCCGCCTGCACCCGCGCGTCCACCGCTGCCCGCAGCTCCGCCGCCGCCTCCCGGCGTGCCGGCGTGGCCGCCGATCCCGGCCGTGCTCCCGGTGCTGCCCGCCACGCCGGCGCCGGCGCCCCCCACGCCGGTCGTGCCGATCGTTCCGGCGGCCCCGCCTGTCGCTCCCGCTGTGCCGCCGGTTGTGCCGGCCGCGCCACCCGCGGTCCCTGCCGCGCCGCCGCCGGTCGCGCCCCCACTTGTCCCTGCCGAGCCCGCCGCGCCTCCGCCGCCACTGTCGCCCCCTTCGGCACCGCAGCCGACCGCGAGCGCCAACAGAAAAACCAGCGGGATATGGGTTGTCTTCATGAAAGGCCTATACGAGATCAGCCCTCCAACGATCACGAAACCGGCAGTGGTTTGGCGGAATCGATCGAACCAGCCGATAAAAATCGGCGGTCGTCCGCGGAGGCGCTACGGCTGCCAGCCGTTGAGGACCACGGTCGGGTCGCGCATCATCGACGCCTCGGAGGCGCTGATCTGCGTGCCGAACTGACGGCCGCTGGTGTTGATCGCGTTCCCGGAGGCGTCGGTGCTCATGTACTCCCAGTACCGGACCGTCTGCGTCGCGGTCGGATCCGTCAGCGTCCAGCCCGCGGCGGCGATGTTGGTCATCTGGCAATTGATGTAGGCGACGTGGCTCCCCGGAAAGTCGCCCTCGTCGATGCGGGCCAGCATGTTGTTGGTTGCCGCCGCGTCGGCGGTCAGCTTGGAGTCGACGAAGACGTAGCCGTAGGCCGTGGTCGGGTTCCTGGCCTGGACCAGCACGCCCGAGCGACCGACCGTGTGGATCTCGCAGCTGTTGAAGTAGACCGCGCCGCCGCCCCACACGTAGTCGACGTTGCCCGCGATGTAGCAGTTGTCGGCGTAGATCCGCCCGTCCCAGAGCAAGGTGTCCTGCAGGCTCTCGATGTTGGCGTTGCTGACGACGCACTTGTCGCACCGTTGCAAGCGCAGTGCCTCGGCCTGCGATCCGTTTTGCGGCGTCAAGTTCTTGATCGTGAGGTTGGTGATCGTGAGGCCGTTGGTGCTGTCAAAACCCAACAACGACCGGTTGACCGTGCTGGCGGCGGTCCCCTGTTGGGTGTTGTTGTTGGTTCCCTCGATGACGGTCCCGGTCCGGTCCTGACCCTGGATCGTGATGTTGCTCTTGGACGAGACGTGCATGATCTCGTGGTAGATGCCGGTCTTGACCGTGATGACCGAGGCGGCGGTGTTGCTGGCCGGCAGCGCATCGGTCGCGCCCTGCACCGTGCAGAACGGGCCAGAGCCGTCGAGCGCCACCGTCAACGCCGAAAGGCTGGTCGGCTTCGCCGAGGCGGTCGTGAACCGCCAGGTCGAGCTGCCGGTGATCGACAGCGTGCCGCCGCCGGGTGGCTTGATGGCGCCCGAGTCGACCGTCACGTAGTAGGTCTGCCCGTACGAGAGCGCCTTGGTCTTGAGGTAGACGACCGCCGCGTTGCCGTCCACGTAAGCGGTTCGCAGCAGCGTGTAGGCCGTGCCACCGATGGTGTCGGTGACCGTCGCGACCGACATGTCGACCGAAGCGACCGAGGTCCCGGACGAGTTGAAGACCTGGATCTTGCCCGCGGTGCCCAGGGTCGGTGCGCCGGAGAACGTGATGCGCAGTGGCGGATCGGGGCAGATGTTCTGACCGCCGGGCGGTGGGAAGAGCGCCGTGACGCCGGCCGGAAGATTACCTTGCGAGCCGGCGGCCCCGCTGGTTCCGGCGGTGCCGTTGGTCCCGGCGATGCCGCTGGTCCCCGCCGCGCCGGTGCCGGCTTTGCCGCCGCCGCCCGCGCCGTTGGTTCCCGCCGTGCCATTGGCGCCAGCCACGCCCGTGCCGGCGCCGCCTTTGCCGCCGGCGCCGTTGGTTCCGGCGGTGCCGTTGGTCCCCGCGGTGCCGTTGGCCCCCGCGGCGCCGGTTCCCGCCGTTCCCGTCGTGCCGCCGCGGCCGGTCGACCCCGTCGTGCCGGCGCTCCCCGAGCTGCCACCGCCGGTCTGGCCGCCCACACCTGCGCTACCGCCCGCCGTGCCACCGTTGCCCGTGCCCGCGCCGCCGATCCCGGTGGTCTGGCCGCCGGTGCCGGTGTTTCCGGTCGTTCCCGCGGTCCCGGTTCCGCCCATCGTTCCCGCGGTTCCCGGGTTGCCGTGGGTGCCCGCCGTCCCGGTCGAGCCGCCACCTTGATCACCGCCGGTCCCTTGATCGCCGCCGGTCGAATCCGCACAGGACGCCAACGTACAGGCCAATGAGACGCTCGCCAGAGCCAAAACCAGCTTATTCATTGCAGATCTCCTGGGGGGAGGCCAGACCGCGCAAAGCGAGGTGGCCCATTAATGCCGCCAGGGGCTGGTTTCGATCAGTAAAAGTCGGGCCGGAGGTCGAGCGCGCCCGCTTACGGCCGGTCGTCGATCGATCGGGCGACCCGCTCCGCGAGCGGGCTGTCCGGATGCTGACTCACGAAGGTTCGTGCCAGAGAGCTGGCCAGACGGTGCTCTCCGCTTTGATCGAGCGCCTCGACCCTGAGCGCCTCCACCTCGGGACCGAAGGTCCCCTGGGGATAGGCCAGCGCATACCGGTGCAGCAGGGCCAGGGCCCGCCGCGGCGACTGCTCACGCAAGGCGGTTCGCGCCTCGTCGACGAGCGCGATCTCGACGCGCAAATCGCCGCGCTCCGTCTCGGCGAGGGCCGGCGCGTGGGCCCGCCGCCGTTCGTGCCGCGTCGTGTTCGACGCCGCCGCCGGGTTTTCAGCCGGGACCGGGACAGAGGCCATGCACTGTGCGGGGGCCGCCGTCGGCGCCACGTGCGCCGCGGTGGTTCGCCGGTAGGAGCTCCAGATCCCCACCGCGCCACCGACGAGCGCGGCCGTCACCAAGCCGGCCGAGATCCACGCCAACCCCCCCGTCTTGGTCGTGGCGGCCAAGGCCGAGCCACCGGCACCGGCGCCGACGGCAGTGATGCCGATCGCCTGCCGCATGCGCGCCGTCAGCTCGGACGAAGGAAGCTCGTCACCCGCCGCCGACAACAGGCGCCGCTCCAGCTTGGTCGCGTTCGACACCTTCAAACGTTCCGGATCCATCATCAACCGTTTCCCTCTTGCCCCTCGCGTTGCAGCGCCAGATCGATCCGTCCCGCGACGGCTCGAAATTGTTCCCGGGCCCGACGCAACCGTGACGCCACGGTGCCCACCGGGATCTCGAGCAGCTTGGCAATCTCGATCGACGAGAAGCCGTCCAGCTCGAAGAGCACGAACACCTCCGCCAGTGCCGGATCAACCTTGGAGAGGACCAGATCGCACAGCTCGATCGCCGATTGCGCGTCGGACAGATCGCGGGCGTTGGCGACGTGCTGATCCATGTCGTCCTCGAGCTGCCAGCGCAGCACCTTGCGCCCGATGGCGTAACCCACCCGCAACGCCGTCCCGATCAAAAAGGCCCGCTCGCTGCCGGAGGCGATGTCGTCCAGACGCTCGGCGGCGATCAGGAACGTCTGCTGTGTGGCGTCGGCAGCGGTCTCCGGATCCAGGCCCCGGCGCCGCAAGGTCCGCCACACCAGGATGTGGTGGGCCGTGAACATCCGTTCCAGGCGCGTTCGGTGGACGGCCGTGCGCGCCGCCGCCTCGGCCGCTTCGCCCCCCTTCGGGACCGGGACAAGGAAAAGAGACCCCCGCGCCATCACCCTAGACTATGTCCCAGGGGCGGGCTTTTGATCAGGGAAAGCGCGCCCCGATGCCGAGGTCGAACGTCAAGGTCGTGGCGGAGACCCGGTGAAAGATATCCGGGCTGAACTCGAAGGCCTCGCGGATCGGCGTGTCGGCGGCCCCGACGCTCCCCGACAGCACCACCCAGCGGCCGAGCGCGATTTCCAGGATCGCCGTACCACCCACCGCCAAGAATGGACGGGCTTGCGAGGCGGGGGAATAGGTGTCGGAGCCGCTGGCCGACAGGCGCCCGGCCGTCGCGGTGGCGCAGCCGCGCAAATCGACGGCGACGATCGACAGGCGCAGGAAGCAAAGATCGAGGGCCACCGCGTCGAGCGCGAAGTCCGCGGTGCCGCCCGGCTCCTCGACGCCGTTCTGCCAGCCGTGCTGGAAGGTCAGCCGCAGGGCGGGTGACCAGATCGACGGACGGTCGAGCGCCGCAAACAATCGTACCGCGATGGCCGGCATCGGGTGGGGCGCCGGGCCGCTGATCAGTAGCCC
>DASRLC010000477.1:0-6938 GCA_035648655.1 Polyangia bacterium | reverse complement strand
CGGCGGCGGTCGCAGCGATGGCGCGACCACCGACACGGGGGCGCGGCGCGACGCGACGGCCGACCGCAAAGGCGAGACCGACGTGCCGGACGGCCAAACGCTGACGCCCGGCAGCGCGTGCGCGTCCGACTCCCAGTGCGCGTCCGATCACTGCGTCGACGGGGTGTGCTGCGAGAGCGCCTGCAGCGGACAGTGCCAGTCCTGCGGCGAATCGAGCAATCCCGGCAAGTGCCTGACCATCTCGGGGACGCCACGCGGATCGCTGCGCGCCCGATGCACGGGCACGGCGCCCTGCCAAAGCCAGTGTGACGGAACCAATCCGACCGCCTGCACCTTCCCCGGCAGCACCGCCCAATGTGCCGCTGCCGGCTGCGCCAACGGCGTGGTGACCAGCTCGACCGTCTGCAACGGCGCCGGGGCCTGCACCACGGCCAGCACCACCCCCTGCACGAGCAACCAATGCGCCGACAGCACCAAGTGCTCGGGCGGCTGCAGCGCCAGTCAGCCTTGCGGCGGTGGGAAGTACTGTGACACCACGGGGGTATGCCTGGCGGTCAAGGGCAACGGCACGCCCTGCCAGAGCGCAGCGGAATGCAGCAGCGCCCAGTGCGTCGACGGCGTGTGCTGCAACGTCGCCTGCGCGGGGCAATGCCAGGGATGCGCCGAAGCCAACAGCGTGGGAACCTGCGCGACGGTCACGGGCGCGCCACGCAATGGCCGCGCGGCCTGCGCCGGCATCGCGCCCTGCGTGGGCACCTGCGGCGGCACCAGCGCCACAAGTTGCACGCCGGCCGGAAGCTCCGTGATCTGCGCCGCCGCGACCTGCGCCGGCGGTTCGGCGACCCCCGCCTCGGTCTGCAACGGCGCGGGCGCCTGCACCACACCGACCGCGACCGCCTGCACGAGCAACCAGTGCGCCGATACCACGAAATGCTCGGGCGGCTGCAGCGCCAGCCTCCCCTGCGCGAGCGGCCAGTACTGTACCTCCAGCGCGATCTGCGCGCCGCTCAAGGGCAGCGGCAGCGCCTGCCAGAGTGGCACCGAGTGCACCAGCACCAACTGCGTCGACGGCGTCTGCTGCAACACCGCCTGCGCCGGCCAATGTCAGGGCTGCGCCGAATCCGGCAGCGTCGGCGTGTGTGTATCCGTTTCCGGCGCACCCCGCAACGGACGCGCGCCTTGCGGTGGAACCGCCCCTTGCGCGGGAACCTGCAACGGGAGCAGCGGCGCGGCCTGCACGTTCGCGGGCTCGTCGGTCACCTGCGTGGCCGCGAGCTGCGCCGGCGGCGTGGCGACCTCCGCCACGGTCTGCAACAGCGCCGGTGCCTGCACGACGGCCGCGACCATGAGCTGCGCGAGCAACCAATGCGCCGACACCACCAAGTGCTCGGGCGGCTGCAGCGCCAGCCTCCCCTGCACGAGCGGCCAATACTGTACGCCGAGCGCCGCCTGCGCCCCGCTCAAAGGCAACGGCACCGCCTGCCAGAGCGGCAGCGAGTGCACCAGCACCAACTGCGTCGACGGCGTCTGCTGCAACGTCGCGTGCGCCGGGCAATGTCAGGCCTGCGCCGAGTCCGGCAGCGTCGGCACTTGCGTCACGGTCAAGGGCGCGCCGCGCGGCACCGTGCGCGCGCCCTGCAGCGGCACCAACGCCTCTTGCGTCGGAAGCTGCGGCGACACCTCGGCTACCCAGTGCACCTACCCGACCAGCGCGACGACCTGCGGCTCCCCGTCTTGCAGCGCCGGCGCAGCCGTCAAGACGCCCACCTGCGACGGCGCCGGCAACTGCTCCACCCCGTCCAGCATCCCGTGCACCCCCTTCATCTGTGGCGCTACCGCCTGCCTCACGACCTGCACCTCCAACAGCCAATGCGTGACCGGCGCCGCCTGCGTGAGCGGCGTCTGCACCGCCTGCGGGGCCGGCCAAACAGTCTGTACCAACGCGTGCGCCAACCTCACCTCGACCGACGCCAATTGCGGCAGTTGCGGCCACAGCTGTCAGGGTGGAGGCTGCGTCTCGGGCGCCTGCCAGCCCAAGGCGCTGATGGGCCAAGCGATCTCGACCTACGGTCTGCAGTCCGGCTCTCAGCTGGTGAACGGAAATATTTACGTGCTCTCCCTGGGAAATCCGGGTGGCTTCAACTACGAGCTCTGGCAGATCCCCACCAGCGGAGCGACGGCAACGCGCGATTGCGTCTTCGACCAGTCGCCCGGCGATCTGGCGATTGACGGCACCTCCGTGTACTGGATTCAGGCCGACGGATCCGGGGGTGGCTTCGACCTCGTCTCGTCCCCCTTGTCGGCTTGCAAGCCCAACGCCCCCGTCCAGGCGCTTCCCGGCCCGCGCAGCTTCGGGACGGACTGGGTCACCGAGGGCCCCTACTTCGATCCGGCGACGACCGAGCTCGTCTGGCTCGAAGAAGACAGCTCCGATACCGGCCAGAGGCGCTTGATGAGAAGCACGACGTCCGGCAGCAACGTCCGGACCATGACCATGTTCAACGTACCGACCGGCGGCGTGTCCTTCACGCTCCCGACTCTCGGCGGGCCCACCCAACTCTTCTGGGGAGTCCCCGAAGCGTCCGGGAAGCACGGCCTCTTCTACATCACGACCAATCTCGCGGGCGCCACGCCGGTGGCAATCACCTCAGCGGCGCCCGGCAGTGGACCGTTCGACATCTACGCGAACGGTCAGAACGTCGTCTGGTCGGGATCGACCGGCAGCTTCATTGCGCCGCTTCCCGGCGGCATCTCCGGCGGGGGCGCACCGCCACTGTTCGTGCCGAGCGGCACCAGCGTCGGTCTGGGCCTCATCGACGCAACATCGTTCTACGGCTACGCCTCGCCGAACGCGGGCTCGATCTCCAAATGCGCCGTATCCGGCTGCGTACCGACTGTTCTCGTGGTCGGCCAAAGCTCTGCCAACGCCTTCCTGCAGGACACGGCGACCCTCTATTGGGTGAACGTGGTCCTCGGCCTCAGTCCGACTGATCCCTCGGCGCTGAGCGTGATCAAGCTGGCGAAATAGTCGTCGCCGAGGCACCCATCAGCCCGAACGGGGGCGGGCGCGCCACAGCGCGGTGAGCACGAACGCCGCCAGCAGCAGCGCGGTGCCCGGGCCCGGACGTCCGCCGCCGGCCGCGTCGCAACCGCTGGCGTAGAAGCACTGGGGATCGGTGGCGGCGGCGCAGACGCCGCTGGCGGCGCCCGACGGGATGGCGCAGTTGCTGCTCGCGCACTGCAGAAGGTCGGTGCAGGCGGCGCCGATGGCGCCAACCGGAACGCAGATCGAGTCGCCGCCGAGATCGCAGGCCAACCCGCTCTCGCAGCTGGCGGTGGCGCACGAGGCGCCGGGCTGCGCGTGCGGCTGGCAGGTGCCGTCGCCGCCCGACATATCGGCCGGCGGCTGGCACCAGCCGTCGATGCACTCGTAATCCTGCGAGCAGGAGCCGCCGACGGCCACCAAGGGATCGACGAAGGTCTCGCAGCCCGGGATGCCGGCCAGATGGTTGGTCACGTCGAGCGTGTCGCAGTCGGCCGATCGGATGACGGCCAGGCAGGCCTGCAGCTTGGTGTCGTCGAAATTGGCGCGCTTCTGATCCTGTGAGGCCTGGATGGTCTCCAGGTCCTGCTCGAAAGCGCTGGTCGTCATGGTCTCGCAGCTCGGCTCGTCGGTGCCCGCTTGGTCGTTGCCGGTGAGCTGGCTGGCCATGCAGCACTTGTAGGCCTTGGGGCAGACGGTCTGCGCGATTTGCGTGGCCGTGCTGTCGATCGGAATGCCGTGGACGCCGCCGCACCCGGCGACCGCCGAGACGGTCAGGGCGGCGGACAGAGCAACGAAGGCGAAGGAACGAACGGTGGACCGACGACGACCAGAGGGCGGCTGAGGACGCATGGTCACCCGGGCTGCAAGATCGCGGCCCGTCCGGCAACCTCCCGCAAAGACTGCGGGCGACCAGAGAGCACCCACGAAGGCCTGTCGAAGCGTGGGCGCGGGCGTTCAATTTCTGACAGCTGGTGGCCGCGAAACCTGGGAGGTTTCCCTTGCGTATTTCAATTCTTTTTGAATATTTAGAAACATCGTGACCGCGGCCGGGTTTGTGACAAATATCAGCGCCGTGAGCAGCGCCGCCCTACCCTCCGGCACCTCCGGGGCGATCTCCGCCACGCTCGGCCTGGTCGAGGACGAGATGCGGGCGGTCGAGGCGCGGCTGGCCGAGCGGATGGAGAGCCCGGTCGGGGCCATCCCGCAGATCGGCGCGCATCTGCTGGGCGCGGGCGGCAAGCGGCTGCGGCCGCTGCTGTCGGTGCTCGCGGCCCGCGCGGCCGGCGCTCCGCTCGAGCATGGGATCGCAGTCGGCTGCGCGGCCGAGCTGATCCATACGGCGACGCTCTATCACGACGATGTAGTGGACGACGGCCGCGTGCGCCGCGGACGCCCGGCGGCGCGCATGGTGTTCGGCAACGGGCTGGTGGTTTTGGTTGGCGACTTTTGCCTGGCCCGCGCGCTGGAGACCGTCGCGCTGACCGGCTCGCTGCCGATGGTGCAATCGCTGGCGGCCACTGTGACCGAGATGGCCGAGGGCGAGGTCGCCCAGCTCGAGCGGGCCGGCAACCCCGACGCTACGGTGGAAGAATATTTTCGGGTCATCGATCGCAAGACCGCCTCGCTCATCGCCTGGTGCGCGCGCGTGGGCGGCTCGGTCGATCCCGCGCTGGCCGCGCCGCTCGATCGGTATGGCCGCGCGCTGGGGCACGCCTTTCAGATCGCCGACGACGTGCTCGACAGCGCCATCGACGAGGCCACCGCCGGCAAATCGGTCGGACACGATCTTCAGGAAGGCAAGCTGACGCTGCCGGTGCTGCTGGCTTGCGAGGCCGACCCGGCGCTGGGCCGCCGCGTGCGCGACCATCTGGGCGAGCACGGCATCCCGGCCGGCGTGGTGGCCGAGATCCTGAGCGAGGTCCGCGCCGCGGGCGGCGTCGAGCGGGCCCGCCGCAAGGCCGCCGCGCTGGCCGACGAGGCCATCCGCGAGCTCGACGTGTTGCCCCCCTCCCCCTACCGAGACGGTCTGCGCGCCCTGGCCCGCGCGTCCGCGGACAGAAGCTCCTGATGGCGATCGCGGGCGCACCCCCGATCGACACCGCGTCGGGCGACAGCGGCGCGGCCGGCGCCGTGCCGGCGCACTGGGACAACCTGGGCGCCTTCGTGCGCTTCCTCGAGCAGCGCGGCGAGCTGCGCCGGATCACGCAGGAGATCGATCCGGTGCTGGAGGTGAGCGCCATCGCGCAGCGGGCCGTGCGCGCCGACGGACCGGCGCTGCTGTTCGAGCGGGTCAAAGGCTCGCGCTACCCGCTGCTCATCAACACCTACGCCACCCGCCGCCGGATCTCGTGGGCGCTGGGCGTCCCCGATCTCGACGAGCACGCCCGTTCGATCCACGACCTGGTGCGGTCGCAGCCGCCGGTGGGGCTGATGGACAAGGTGCGCATGCTCCCCAAGCTGGCGCGCGTCGCGACCTCCATGCCCAAGACCGTGCGCCACGCCGCCTGTCAGGAGGTGGTCGAGCACGAGCCCGATCTGAGCAAGCTGCCGATCCTCACCACCTGGCCCGAGGACGGCGGCCCCTACATCACGCTGCCGATGGTCATCACGCGCGATCCGGAGAGCGGCACGCGCAACGTCGGCTGCTACCGGATGCAGGTCTACGACCCGCGCACGACCGGCATGCACTGGCAGCTGCACAAGACCGGACGCCGGCACATGCGGCGCTACAAAGAGATGGGGCAGCAGCGGATGCCGGTGGCGGTGGCGCTGGGCGGCGATCCGGTACTGGCCTACGCGGCCACCGCGCCGCTGCCGGACGGGATCGACGAGCTGATGTTCGCCGGCTTCCTGCGCCGCAAGCCGGTCGAGATGGTCCAGTGCAAGACGGTCGATCTCGAGGTGCCGGCCTCGGCGGACTTCATCTTGGAGGGCACCGTCGACGTCGATGAGTTGCGCCGCGAAGGACCGTTCGGCGACCACACCGGCTACTACTCGCTGGCCGACGACTACCCGGTCTTCCACCTGACCTGCATCACGCGCCGTGACTCGCCGATCTACGCGACCACGGTGGTCGGGCCGCCTCCGCAGGAAGACGCCTGGCTGGGTAAGGCCACCGAGCGGCTGTTCCTGCCGCTCCTGCAGATGACCTTCCCCGAGATCGTCGACATGAACCTGCCGATCGAGGGCGTCTTCCACAACCTCTGCATCGTGTCGATCAAGAAAGAGTACCCGCACCACGCGCGCAAGATCTGCCATTCGCTGTGGGGGATGGGTCAGATGATGTTCGCCAAGTGCATCGTGGTCGTCGATCCCGACGTCAACGTGCAGGACGTGCGCGAGGTGGCCTGGCGCGCGCTCAACAACATCGACGCCAAGCGCGACGTGTTCTTCGCCGAGGGACCAATCGACGTGCTCGATCACGCGTCGACCTCCTTCGGCTTCGGCGGCAAGCTGGGCATCGACGCGACCCGCAAGTGGAAGGACGAGGGCTTCACGCGGGAGTGGCCCGAGGTGCTCAAGATGGACCCGGCGGTCGAAGCGCGGGTGAGCGCGATGTGGAAGGAGCTGGGGCTGTGAGCGCCACCGCGAGCCTGGCCGAGAGCGGCGCGGACATTCAATCGATGTTCAACCGGGTGGCGCACAAGTACGACGCCGCCAACCGGGTCATGTCGGGCGGCATCGACGTCGTGTGGCGCAAGAAGGCCATCGCTCGGCTGCTCGATGGGATGGGCGATGCGCCGCGGGTGCTGGATCTGGGCGCCGGAACGCTCGACGGCGCGCTCGAGATCGCGCGGCGGTCATCGGGCGCGCGGGTGGTGGCGGCCGACTTCGCGCGCGAGATGCTGCGGGCCGGGCGCGACAAGCTGCCGGCCGAGCAGCCCGGTCGGAT
>DASRLC010000476.1:0-3267 GCA_035648655.1 Polyangia bacterium | reverse complement strand
GGCGGTCCAGGGTCCGGCGGGCGTGGTCCGGGCGGCGGTGGCGGCGGACGTGGTCCTCGCGGGCCGGGCGGGTCCGGATCTGCCGGCGGAGGAGCGCGCTGATGCTGTCTCCCAAGCGTGTCAAGCACCGCAAGCAGCATCGTGGACGTCGTCGGGGGAACTCGCGCGGCCAGGTGAAGGTGCAGTTCGGCGAGTATGGGCTGAAGTCGCTTGAACAGGGCTGGCTCACGAACCGCCAGATCGAGGCCGCCCGAGTCGCGATGACGCGCAAGATCAAGCGTGGCGGCAAGGTATGGATCAATGTGTTTCCCGACAAGCCGGTGACGAAGAAGCCGGCCGAGACGCGGATGGGCTCCGGCAAGGGCAACCCGGAAGGGTGGGTTGCGGTCGTCAAGCCCGGGCGCGTGATGTTCGAGCTGGCCGGCGTGCCCGAGCCGCTCGCCCGCGACGCGATTCGGCTGGCCGCGCACAAGCTGCCTGTGAAGTCCAAGTTCGTGATGCGAGAGGACTGAGGGACAGATGGATGCGAAGGAGATGCGAGATCTGTCCGAGCAGGAACTCGCCGTGCGTGTGGTGACGCTACGTAAGGAGTTGTTCGGCTTGCGTTTCGCAAACGCCACCGGCGAGCTCGATAACACCGCTGGGCTGGGACGCGCAAAGCGCGATCTGGCACGAGCACTGACAGTTGCGCGTGAGAAGGAACGAAATGGCTGACGAACCAGATAACGAGACACCCGACACCGAGACACCCGAGACACCTGAGGTCCAGGCCCCGGAGGCAGATGTGGCCCCGGAAACTCAGGCGACTCCAGAGACTCAGGCGACTCCAGAGGCTCAGGCGACTCCAGAGGCTGAGGCGACTCCGGAGGTAGAGGCGACCCCGGAGGTAGAGGCGACCCCGGAGGCTGAGGCGACCCCGGAGGCTGAGGCGACTCCGGAGGTAGAGGCGACCCCGGAGGTAGAGGCGACTCCGGAGGCTGAGGCCACCACGGCCGCTCCGGCGACCCCAGAGGCTGAGGCGATCCCCGAGACGCCTGAGGCCACCACAGCCGCTCCAACCCCCGCCTCGGTCGAGCCCGTGGAGCAGCTCTCATCGAAGGAGCGTCGCCGGAAGGCGCGCTCGACGCACTCTGGCGAGGCGGCCCCGACACGCTCACCCGAGGATCGTCATGCCGAGCGCTTGGTCGAGCGTCGCGCGAAGGCGACGCGCAGGCGCGCGCGGCGCCTGCAGGAACGCACGAAAAGGGCCGCCAGGCGCGAGAGCACAACGACTGGGCCGGTCGAGGATCTTGCTCCGGTGCATGCCGTCGTCGAGGGTAGACGCAGCGTGCGGCAGGGGATCGTGGTCTCGGACAAAGCCGACAAGACGATCACCGTGCGGATCGACTTCGCTCGCCGGCATCGGCGCTACGAGAAGATCGTGCGCAGCTCGAGCACCCTGCACGCGCACGACGAGGAGAACGATGCGCGCGAGGGCGACGTCGTACGCGTGATCGAGAGCCGGCCGCTGTCGAAGCGCAAGCGCTGGAAGCTGGTCGATGTGCTGGAGCGCGCGCGATGATCCAGAACGAGACCAGGTTGCGCGTGGCCGACAACACCGGCGCGCGCGAGATCCTCTGTATCCGCGTGAAGGGCGGCTCCAGGCGCCGGTATGCGTTCGTCGGGGACGTGATCACCGCCACCGTCAAGCAGGCCAACCCGCAGGGGGCCGTGAAGAAGGGTGAGGTGGTCACGGCAGTGGTGGTGCGCACCAAGAAGGCGATCGGCCGCGAGGACGGGACCTACATCGCCTTCGACGAGAACGCCGCGGTGATCATCGACGAGCAGAACAACCCGCGCGGGACGCGCGTGTTCGGCCCGGTGGCGCGCGAACTGCGTGAGCGCAACTTCATGAAGATCGTCTCGCTGGCGCCCGAGGTGCTTTGATCATGGCCAGCACCGCCACAGCCCCGAATCGCCGTTCGCTGAAGATTCGCTCCGGCGATCAGGTGAAATTGATCGCGGGCAAGGACCGCGGGAAGAGCGGTCGCGTGCTGCGCGTGGAGCCGAAGAAGGAACGCCTGTACGTCGAGGGTCTGAACATGGTCAAGCGCCATACCCGTCCCCAGCAGGTCGCAGGCGCCCAGAGCGCGGCGGCTGTCGGCGGCGTGATCTCGCGCGAGGGTCCGATCCACGTCTCTAACGTGATGCTGATCGATCCCAAAGGCGGTCAGCCGACGCGGGTGCGGATCGAGCGCGAGAACGGCAAGCCACTGCGCGTCTCCAAGCGCACGGGCACGAGAATCGACTGATTGACGCGACCATGACCGAGACTGCCACCAAAGCCCGCCTGAAGACCCGTTATCTGGAGGAGATCCGTCCCGCCCTGATCGAGCGCTTCGGCTACTCCTCGGTGATGCAGGCGCCGAAGCTCGAGAAGATCACGCTGAACATGGGCGTCGGCCAGGCCAAGCAGGACTCCAAAATGTTGAAGGCGGCACAGGACCAGCTCGCGACGATCGCCGGTCAGCAGCCGAGCGTGCGCCGTGCCAGGAAGTCGATCGCGGCGTTCAAACTACGCGAGGGCATGCCGGTGGGCTTGGCGGTGACACTGCGAGCCGAGCGCGGCTATGAGTTCCTCGATCGACTGGTGTCGATTGCGATCCCGAGGATCAGAGACTTCCGCGGTTTGAGCCCGCGCTCGTTCGACGGCCGCGGCAACTACACGCTGGGGGTGAAGGAGCAGATCATCTTCCCCGAGATCGACTACGACTCGATCGATCAGGTGCGGGGACTGGACATCACGATCACCACCTCCGCCCAAACCGACGCCGAGGCGTTCGCGCTGCTGGAGGCGATGGGGATGCCGTTCGCCACCCAGGGCCGGCCAAAGGACTTCGGAGGCGCCACCGACGATGACGACGACGAGGAGGCTCCCGCCGAAGATGCAGCCGTCGAGCAGACCGACGCTCCCGAGGAGAATGAGAGCGCAGACACCGCCGAGAAGGAGAGCACCGACTGATGGCTAAGACCTCGCTGCGCGTCAAGCAGACGCGGACGCCGAAATACAAGACGCGCGCATATACTCGTTGCAACCGCTGCGGACGTCCACGCGCGGTTTACCGCAAGTTCGGGGTGTGCCGCATCTGTCTGCGCGACCTCGCCCACAATGGCCAGATCCCCGGGATGACGAAGTCCTCCTGGTAGGGCCCCAAAACACCACCACTGAGTAGCCACTTAACTATGTCAATGACCGATCCCATAGCCGACTTCCTGACGAGGGTGCGC
>DASRLC010000475.1:0-2211 GCA_035648655.1 Polyangia bacterium | reverse complement strand
GGGTTGGACGATCTCGTCGGCGCGCAGCGCGCGCGCGGCGATTGGCAACAAACGCGCCAGACGCTCGGCCCAGGCGCTCTGTCCTTCGGGGGAGGCGATCAGGTCCTGTCGCATCTCGATCTCGACGCAGGGGACGCCGCGCTTTTCGCCGTGCTGCACCACCGCGAAGTCGGAAAAATCACTCACCGCGTACGGTTGGTTCCGGCCGACGACCAGATCGCCCTCATCGTGCAGGAGCCCCAAAAGCGACTCGGCCAGGCGGGCGTCGCGGTTGTAGAGGATGCCGACGTGCCATGGACGGGCCGCGTCGAGAAAGACCGGCGTGAAGCTGTGCACGGTCACCAGGATGGCGGCGCGTCCGGCCTCCCGTCGCCGATCGAGCTCGGCCCGGATCTTCTGGTGATAGGGCTCGAAGATTTCTCGGGCGCGCGCTTCGGCGGCGCCCGGCGGCAGGTGCTGGTTCCCAGGAATGATGGTTCTCTCGCTCACCTTGGCGATCGAATCGGCGGCGTCAAGGGGACGGTTGCAGTCGATCGCCAGCCGCGAGTAGGGCTGTCGGATCATGAAAGCGCCCAGCGCCGCGGCCAGCCGCTGCGCGACGCCGCCGGCCCCGATGTCCCAGGCAATGTGGGTGGTCAGCGCCGCCTCCGGCAAACCCAACGCGCCGAGCGCGCGCGGCAGGCGGCGCCCGGCGTGATCGCAGACGATCAGGAACGGCGAATCGCTCCCGCGGCCGGCCACCTCGAACGGCGGCGGCTCGTCCGGATCGAGGAGATGGACGTCCGTCGCCAGCGCCTGCCTCAGGGTGAAGACGGAGAGATCGACCGGCGGTAGGCGCGCCATCCGCCGAAGCGGGAGATGTCCTCGGCGCCCGCCAGCGCGTATCCCTCGCAGAGGAAGCCGCTCAGGCGCGCGCCGTCTTCCAACTCCAGGCTGCCGATACAGAGTGGGGCCGGGATACGGGACACGAAGCTGCCGAAGGCGGCCGCCGGCAACGCCCAGACCTCCAGATCGATCGCCGCGCCGTCGGATTCGACGCGCGCCAGCCCCGGCTTGGGCGGTTGGGTGTTGGGCAGCGCGTAAAAACGATAGCGGGGCGCCGTCCGAGCCGCGCGCAGAAAACGCCCACCCGCGCCGGTCAACTGGTGGTTGAGCGGCTCGCCCGCCAAGTGCGCACCCAGGACCGCGATCGGGATCCAGTCGGCCGGCACGCCGACGTCCGAGGGCCGTGCCGCTTCTGGTGGCGGTGCCGCGTCGAGCGGTCGCCCGGTGGCGCCCACGGTCTGCGAGGTCTCGCGGTGTAGCGCCGACGCGAAGGCGGCCAGGTTGCCTTCCGTTCCCCAAGGTCCGACCAGCGTCGCGCCCGCCGGCAGGCCGTCGGCGCGAAATCCCGTCGGTATCGCGATGGCGGCCAGGTCGAGCGGGTTGACGAAGTTGGTGTAGGTGCCCAGCGTGGCGTTGAGCTGGATCGGATCGGCCTCGATCTGATCGACGCGGTAGATGGTGGGCGTGGTGGGGACAATCAGGAAGGCCAGGTCGGCGAAGATCGTCTCGGCCCGCCGCTGCAGCTCGGCCCGCCGCCGCTGCATCTGGAACACCGCGCGCGCGTCGAAGCGCCCGGCCGTCTCGAGGATCTGGCGAATGATTGGTAGGAGGGCGTCGGGCCGCTCGGCCAGCAGGCGGCCGGTGGCGATCAGGCGTTCGGCGACGATCGGGCTGTCGTAGACCAGCGCGCTGGCTTCGCGGAACAGCGCGAAGTCGACCTCGACGCGCGTACCGCCCAGCGCGTCGAGGCGCGCCAGCGCCCGCTCGAAGACTTCCGCGGCGCGGGTGTCGCCCAGGAAATCCAGCGCGCCGTCGCGCGGGACGCCGAAGCGAAAGTGGGGCGGTCGCGCGGCCGGCGCGAAGTCGACCGCGCCCGCGTTCCGCCGCGACAGCGGGTCGGCGGCGTCATATCGGGCGGCGACAGTGGCGACGCGGGCCGCCGCTTCCACGGTGGGCGCGAAGATCGACACGCAGTCCAGCGAGGGACAGGCCGGCACCAGGCCGGCCGTGCTGAGCACACCCCGGCTCGGCTTGAGCCCCACGATGTTGTTGAAGGCGGCCGGCACCCGACCCGACCCCGCCGTGTCGGTGCCGAGCGCGAAGTCGACCAACCCCGCGCCCACCGCGACGCCCGAGCCCGAGCTGGAACCGCCCACGATGTAGTTG
>DASRLC010000474.1:0-5187 GCA_035648655.1 Polyangia bacterium | reverse complement strand
GGTGCATGGCATCGATGTCGCGCGGGTCGAGGCGGCCATTCGCCAGGCCGAAGGGCGCACCTCGGGCGAGATCCGGGTGGCGGTCTCGCGATTCTATTTCTGGGGCGACGTGCGGTTCGCCGCCGAGGGGGCGTTTTCGCGGCTGCACATGGCGCGCACCCGCCACCGCAACGGCGTGATGATCTTCGTGGCGCCGCAGCGCCGGCAGTTCGTCATCCTGGGCGACGCCGGGATCCACGCCCGCGCCGGCGACGCGGCGTGGGAGACCATCGCGGGGGCCATCGCCGCCGAATTCCAGCGCGGCGATCTGACAGCCGGTCTCGAGCGCGGTATCGCGGAGATCGGCCACCGTTTGGCGAAATATTTCCCGGCCGACGCAACCCGCGACACCAACGAGCTGCCGGACGATTTGGTCGTCGATGGGGGAGGGCCCATCCGTTGAGCGCGGTTCCGTTTTCGGTGCTCGACCTGGCGCCGATCGTCGAAGGCGGCAGCGCGGCCCAGGCGTTCGACAATGCCCGCGATCTGGCGCGCCACGCCGAGCGCTGGGGATTTTCCCGCTATTGGTTGGCCGAGCACCACAACATGCCCGGCATCGCCAGTGCCGCCACCTCGCTGGTCATCGCCCACGTCGCGGCTGGGACCTCGACGATTCGGGTCGGCGCCGGCGGGATCATGCTGCCGAACCACGCGCCACTGGTGATCGCCGAGCAGTTCGGCACGCTCGACGCGCTCTATCCGGGGCGGATCGATCTGGGCCTCGGACGGGCGCCGGGGACCGATCCGGCCACGGCGCACGCGCTCCGGCGCAGCTTGGCCAGCGACGTCGATCGGTTCCCCGAGGATGTCGCCGAGCTCATGGCCTACTTCCGGCCGCCGGCGCCGGGGCAGCGGGTGCGGGCAAATCCGGGCGCGGGCGCCCAGGTCGCGGTCTGGATCCTCGGCTCCAGTCTGTATGGTGCCGAGATGGCCGCGGCTTTCGGGCTGCCGTACGCGTTCGCCTCACACTTCGCGCCCCGCCACCTGATGCAGGCGCTGGAGATCTACCGCAGCCTGTTTCGCCCCTCGGAGACGTTGGCCCGACCGTACGTCATGCTAGGGGTCAACCTGGTCGCCGCCGAGAGCGACGCCGAAGCGGCGCGCCTGCTGACCTCGCTGCAGCAGGCCTTCGTCAATTTGAGGAGCGGAAATCCCACCCGGCTGCCTCCGCCGGTCGAAGGATTCGGTGCCCGCCTCTCGCCCGAGCAGGCCGCCATGCTCGACGATGTGCTGGCCTGTGCCGCCATCGGGTCGCCCGACACCGTCCGCGATCGCTTGGCGGGTCTCATCGCCGAGACCGGCGCCGACGAGCTGATCTTGACCTCGCAGATCCACGACCATCGGGCCCGCGTACGCTCGTTCGAGATCGCCGCCGACGTCCGCTCGGCGCTGGCCGCAAAGATCTCGACGATTTAGGTCGGCCCGGCGCGTGTCCGTGGCGGCCGGTGCCTCAAGTTCGCGCCCCAGCCCACCGAAAACGCTGTGGGAGGGACCGACATGGCCATGTTTGCAAAGAAGTTGGATGGGGATCCGAAGCTGGCGATGGAGCCAGGGGTGGCGACGCCGGTGACCGCGGCCGTGGCCCCGCCGGTTGGGCCGCGCGGATACGGGATAGCCGAGACGATTCTGCTCATGCGCGACCTTCCGGGCGATCAGAACAGCGAGCTGGTGGTCAAGGTGGTGCGCGCCACGCTGGCCTCGCTCAACGTCAAGCTGCCCGACATCATCGAGGACGCCTCGCGCAAGCAGAAGAACGTCGAGGATCGGATCGCCGCCGTGCATGCCCACATCGCGGATCTCGAGAAGCAGCTCGAGGGTCAGCGCGCCGAGATCGCCGCCCTCGAGGCCGACCTGGCCGAGACCAGCAGCGTCAAGGAGCGCCTACAGGCCGCCGAGATGACCGCCCACACCGGCTCGTCCGGCGTGGCGCACGCAAAGTCGATGAGCACGACGCTCATCGGCGGCGCGATGGCGCCCTAGTCGGCGGCCTGCGCGGCGATCTCGCGCTCGACCGCTTCCCACTCGCTCACCAGGGCGTCGATCTTCGGGATCAGCTCGGATTGCTCCCGCTCGAGCGCCGCGATCTCGGCCCGGCTGCTGCGTTGGAAGAATCCGGCGTCGGAATAGAGGTCGGCGATGGCCTGCTTGCGGGCTTCGGCGGTCTCGATCTGGGCCAGCAGCCGGTCGCGCTGCTTGGGGAGCTGCGCCATCCGGTTGCGCTGCTTTTTCTGATCCTGCCAGCCGGCCTCGCGGATCTCCCGATTTTGGCCACCGCCGTTGCCCTTGGAAGGCTCGGCCTGCCGGCGCTCCTGCCGGGCCTTCGAGGCCACGGCGTCGGCGTCCAGGTGGTCGTCGCCGCAGCGGGCCAGGTATTCGGCGTAGGTCCCGGGGAAGTCGCGCGGTCCGTCGGGCGTCAGCTCCACGATGCGGGTGGCCAGCTCCGAGACGAACCAGCGATCGTGTGAGACGAAAATGACCGTGCCGGCGTAGGTCTTGAGGGCCTCGCTGAGCGCGTGGATGGCTTCCAGATCGAGGTGGTTGGTCGGCTCGTCGAGCACCAGCACGTTCGGCTTTTGGACCGCCAGCTGCGCGAAGATGAGGCGGGCCGCTTCGCCGCCGGAGAGCAGGCCGATCCGCTTGTCGACCTCTTCCCCCGAGAACAAGACGCGCCCGAGCTGCCCGCGCACATAGGTCGGGCTCTCGCCGGGACAGATGGCCGACAGGATCTCGAGCGGCGTCGCGTCGGGATCGTCGAGCAGCTCGCGGTGATCCTGCGGGAAGTAGCCGACGCGCACCTCGTGCCCCCAGCGGACCTGGCCGGTGTCGGCCCCCAGGCGCTCGACGACGATCCGCAGCAGCGTCGATTTGCCCAGACCGTTGGGACCGATGATGCCGACCCGCTCGCCCCGCCGCACCATCAGCGAGACATCGGTCAGCACGCGGTTATCGCCGTAGGACTTCGAGATCCCCGTCAGCTCCAGCACGTCGCGGCCGCTCGGCCGCTCGGGCGTCACCCGCAGGTGGGGCGCGCGGCGCGAGGTCGGCGCCAGCTCCTCGACCTCGATGCGGGCGATCTGTTTGAGGCGGCTCTGGGCCTGGCTGGCCTTGGTGTTCTTGGCGCCGAAGCGATCGACGAAGGCCCGCTTGCGCGCGATCTCGTCCTCGGCGCGCGCGACGCCGGTCTCCTTGCGCGCGCGTTCGGCCTGCTTCTCAATCACCGCGGTGGAGTAGTTGCCGGTATAGAGCGTGACGGTGCCGTAGTCGACGTCCAGGGTGTGGCTGGTGACGTTGTCGAGGAAGCGCTGATCGTGCGAGACGATGAGCGCGCAGCCCGCATAGCTGGCCAGGAATTTTTCCAGCCAGCGGATGGTCAGGATGTCGAGATGGTTGGTGGGCTCGTCGAGCAACAGCAGGTCGACGCCGCCGACCAAAACCTGGGCCAGAAGCACGCGCAGCTTGAAGCCGCCCGACAGCGACGAGAGCGGCTGGTGGTGCAGGCGGGTCGGGATGGCCAGTCCCTCGAGCACCTCGCTGGCGCGCGCCTCCAGGGTGTACCCGTCGTGCGCGGCGATCAGGTCTTCCAGCTCGGACAGCCGGTGGGCATCGGCCATCCCGGCGTCGACCCCGCCGTCGACATCGATGCCGCGTTCCGTGATCCGCCGCTGCTCGGCCAGCGCATCGGAAACCACCGCGTCGCCGCGCATCGCCAGGTCCAAGATGATCGCCTGGTCGTCGAGGAAGCGGTCCTGGCGGAGCACGCCGACGCGCGCCCGCTTGGCGATGGTCACCGTTCCGCCGGACGCCGCCTCGTCGCCCGACAGGATGCGCAAGAGCGTGCTCTTGCCCGAGCCGTTGGCGCCCACCAGGCCATAGCGCGAGCCCGGGTTGAGCTGCAGCGACACGTCCTCGAACAGGACGCGTGCGCCGTACTCCTTGGCCAGGTTGGTGGTGGCGATCATGCGGGCGGCGTCAGGCCTGGCGCCGGCGCGCGCGCTCGGAGGGCGACCGAGCCAACCAGACCACGTGCCGGCGGCTGCGGCCGCTATCGGCGTGCACCCGCTTGGTCTCGGCGGCAAAGCCGACCTCGCGCAGCCGAGCCGTGAACTGGTTGTCGTCGAAGCTGGACCAAACCGCCAGCACGCCGCCGGGCCGGAGCGCGTGCAGGGAGGCGGTGAGCCCGTATGTGCTGTAGAGGCGTTTGTTCTTGAACGAGGTCAGCGCCGAAGGGCCGTTGTCGACGTCCAGCAGGATGGCGTCGTAACGGGCATCGGCGCAGGCGATGGTGTCGACCACGTCGCCCTCGATCATGCGGATGCGGGGATCGTCGAGCGGGGCGCCGGCCAGATGGCCGAGGATTTCGCGGTTCCAGCGGATCACGGCGCCGACCAGCTCGATGACCTCGACCTCGGCGTCGGGGCCGAGCACGTCGAGGGCGGCCCGCGCCGTGAAGCCCATGCCGAGCCCGCCGACGAGGACCCGTACCCCGCGCTTGTCGGCCAACCCCGCGCAACCATGGACCGCCAGCTTTTCCTCGGAGGTGTGGCACCAGCTGTTCATCAGCTCTTGGCCGTCGACGCGGATGGCGTACTGATCGTCGCGCAGGGACAGGACCAGGTCGCTGCCATCGCTGGTCTGTGCACGGTCGAGGGTCTTCCAGGGGAGCACGGAGGCGACTCTTGCCACGAAAGCGCGGTGCGGAAAAGGTCAAAGACGCCATCCTTCGCCTTGCGCGAGACGTTTCCGCCCATTAGACCCTGTTTCCATGAGCTCTACCGGAGAGGTGCCCGCGATCGACGGGCGGAGGCCGACCGCGGCGGGAACGCCGGCCATCGCGCCGGCCGACACCGCGGCGCCGGCGGCTTCCAATAAAAAGAAGCGCTCGATCGGCCTGGTGGTCGTGCTGGTCCTGGCCGGGCTCGGGGCGGCGTACTACCTGCACGGCCGTAGCTTCGAGGACACCGACGACGCGCAGATCGACGGCAACATCACCAGCCTGGGCTCGCGGGTCTCGGGAACCGTGACCGCGACGCATGTGGTCGAGAACCAGACCGTCGCGGTGGGCGATGTCCTGGTGGAGATCGATCCGGCGGACCTGGCGGTCGCCGTGGTCCAGGCCAAGGCCGCGGTCGCGCAGGCCCAGGCGCAGCT
>DASRLC010000473.1:0-16690 GCA_035648655.1 Polyangia bacterium | reverse complement strand
TGATTGAATAGCCCCTCGCCCGCCCCGCCCCGCCTGTACCTGGTGACCGATCGCCACGCGACCGGCGGGCGGCCGCTGGCGGCGGTGATCGAGGCGGCCCTGCGCGGGATCGCGGGCAGCGGCCTCGCACCCGAGGAAGTCGCCGTTCAGCTCCGCGACAAGGATCTCTCGGGCCGGGCGCTCACCGAGCTGGCGCGCGCGCTGCGCGACAAGACGGCCGCGGCCGGCGTCCGCCTGTTCGTCAACGATCGGATCGACGTGGCGCTCTCGGTCGGGGCCGACGGCGTCCACTTGGGGGGCGCCTCCCTGTCGCCCGCCGATGCGCAGGCCATCGCCCCGGCGCTGGCGATCGCGATCTCGGCACACCAGATCGACGATCTGCGCGCGGCGGTCGGGCAGGCCGCCTTCGCCGTCTTCGGCCCGATCTACGACACGCCTTCCAAGCGCCGCTACGGACCGCCCGTCGGCCTGGCGGCCCTCGAAGCGGCCGCGGGTGTCGGGCTGCCGCTCATCGCGATCGGCGGGATCGATCCCGGACACACCGGCGACGTGCGTCGGTCCGGTGCCTACGGGTTGGCCTGCATCCGCGCCGTGATGGCGGCCGGCGATCCGGCCTCCGCTCTACGGGCCTTTGGCCGCGCGATCACGACCGCCGATCGATCTTGACACTATTTGTAACCCCCGTACTCTCGTCCCCCAATTTCCACGGAACGCCGTGAAAATTGGAAGACAGCATCGATCAACGTTCGTAGGAGGGCAGCAGATGGCAACCGGCAAGGTGAAGTGGTTCAACGACGCGAAGGGGTTCGGATTCATCGCACGCGAGGATGGACCGGATGTATTCGTCCATCACACGGCGATCGTGTCGGAGGGCTTCCGCTCGTTGAGCGAGGGGCAGGAGGTCGAGTTCGACATCACGGAGGGTCCGAAGGGGCTGCAGGCTGCGAACGTTCGCAAGTCAGCGTAAGCGCAACTCGTTTCATCCGTAAAACGGTCGGCCTACGGGCTGGCCGTTTTTTTTTGTTCCACGATGAGCGTGACTTCTTCGGTGGCGGGACGGCCGCGGTTGGTGGGGCGGACGCGCCAGCCTGGGCGGGCCGCCAGGATTGCGGCGGCGGAACGGACGATCTCGGCGGTGAGGGGCCCGACCTCGGACCACCAGCCATGGCCGTCGTCGTCCCCGTCGTAATCGGCGGGAAAGGCGCAACGGAACTCGAGCCGAAGAGTAAATTCACGCTCTTCGACGAATGTATCGTCGGACATGGACGGTAATTAGCATGCCCCGGCGGCGGTAACCGGCCTTGACCACCCACACCGGAGACGGGCAAGCTTTTCATCCACTTGGCGATGGCAGAGCCCCCCACCGAAGCGCGGCGCAAGTTTCTGGCCACGCTCACTGCGGCGCTCGGCGGAGTCGTCGGCGCCCTGGCGATCGTCCCCGGCCTCGGCTTCCTGGCCGGACCGCTCAAGCGGGCGACCACGCGGGGCGCCGACCAGCCGTTGCGGGTCGCCGCCGAGCACGACGTCAAACCCGGCAAGCCGATGCGCGTGACCGCCGTAGGCCGGCGCGACGACGCCTGGCTGCGCCTCGACCGCGTGACGCTGGGCTCGTGCTGGCTGGTGCGCGCCACCGACAGCGCGCCCGTCCGCGCCTTTTCGACGGTCTGTCCCCACCTGGGCTGCGGCGTCGACTTCAACGACAAGACCGGCAAGTTCGACTGCCCCTGTCACGCCTCTTCCTTCGATCTCGATGGCCGCTGCCTGAGCGGCCCCTCGCCGCGCGGCCTCGACGAGCTGGAGGTCCACGCCGACGGGAACGACCTGTTGGTGCGTTACCAACGCTTCCGCAACGGCACCCCGAAGAAAGAGCCGATTGGATGAGCGTCAGCCCGGCTTCGCCCGCCCCGCCCTCCGAACCGCGCGCCGCCGGCCACCGCGCCTGGCTCTCTGAGCGACTCGGCCTAGACGGGATCGAGTCCGCGATCCTGGGCGGGCAGATTCCCGGCGGCGCCAGCCTCTGGCGCGCGCTCGGCTCGGTCGCGGCCGGCCTGTTCGTCTTCGAGGCGGTGACCGGGATCTTCCTGGCGCTCTTTTACGCGCCCTCCGTCACCAGCGCCTGGGCCTCCGTCGCCTACATTCAGGATCAGCTTCCGTTCGGGTGGTTCGTGCGGGGTCTGCACAGCTTCGGCTCGTCGGCGTTGATCGTCGTCGCCGGGTTGCACTTGTTACAGGTTTTGATCTTCGGCGCCTACCGACGTCCGCGCGAGCTGAATTGGATGCTCGGGCTGGCGCTGTTCGGGCTGACCGCGCTCTTCGCGCTCTCCGGGTATTTGCTGCCCTGGGACCAGAAGGGATATTGGGCCAAGCTGGTCGAGGCGACCATCGCGGGCAGCGCGCCGATCGTGGGAGGCGCGGTTCAGCAGATCATCCAAGGCGGCTCGGCCTTCGGCAACCTGACGCTCGCGCATGCCTACGCCGTTCACGCGATGGCGCTGCCGGCGGCCTACCTGGTACTGGTGGTGCTGCACGTCTATCTTTATCGGAAGCACGGCCCGACGCCGAAGTGGTCGCTGTCGCCGGAGCAGATCGCCGCCCGGACCGTGCCGGCCTGGCCGTACCAGGCGGTGCGCAACGCGGCCCTCGGCGCGGTGACGCTGCTCATCGTGACCGTCGCCGTCGTGATCCACCACGGGGCGCCGCTGGAATCGCCGGCCGATCCGACCTCCAGCTACGTGGCGCGGCCATTGTGGTACGCGTTGCCGCTCTTTCAACTGCGCATGTACTTCGAGGGGCCGCTCGAGATCGTCGCCACCATGATCATCCCCGGCATCCTGACCACGCTGTTGTTGGCGCTGCCGTTTCTGGATCAGGCGCGGACCAACCGGCCGAGCGATCGGCCGCGGATCATGGTCGCGACCGCGCTCGGTCTGGTGGCGCTGGGGGTGCTGTCGGGTATCTCGCTGGCCAAGGACGCGCACGACGCCGGCTTTGCCAAGGCCCGCGCCGAGGAGAAGGCCCGCGGCAGCAGCGCCCGCACACTGGCGCTCATGGGCGTCCCCGCCGAGGGCGGGCTGGCGGTGTTCCAGAACGATCCGCTCAACCACGCCCGCGCGATCTGGGACGAGCGCTGCGCCGGCTGCCACGGACTTTCCGGAACCGGCGGCGACAAGGGCCCGGACTTCAAGGGCTACGACTCGCGGGCCTGGATCCGAGGCTTTCTGGAAAATCCCGACGGGCCGCTCTACATGGGCCCGGCCAAGCTGGACAAAGGGATGAAGCCGGTCGAGGGGACCCCCGACGAGATCGACGCGCTGGTGGAGCTGGTTTACGCGCAGACCGGCGCGGCCGATGCCGACGCCGCGCGCGCCGCGCGTGGGCACGAGCTGGTCCCGCAGAAGGACTGCGACAGCTGCCACGAGATCGATGCCGAGGGGGAAAACACCGGTCCCAACCTCAAGGGCCGCGGGACTTTGGCCTGGGTCACCGAGGTCATCCAGGACGCCGGCCATGGGCGCCTCTTCGGCGAGAAGAACGAGATGCCGAAGTTCGAGGTCAAACTGACCCCCGCCGAGATCGACGATCTGGCCCGCTTCGTGATCGCGCAGAAGACCGCGCTTTAACCACGACGCCGGCCACCGCCGGCCGGAGGAATGGCGCGGCTCGGGTTGTGTGCGCCCGGCAATTCGTGGTTTCTTGCGGGCGCTCCATGCACACCTTCCGCTCGACACTTTGCGTCCTGGCGCTCCTGGCGGTTCCGGCAATGGCCGCCGCCCCGCCCGCATCGGTCCCTTACACCTGGAAGAGCGTCCAGATCGTCGGCGGCGGTTTCGTGGACGGGATCGTGTTTCATCCCACCGCCAAGGACGTCGTCTACGTCCGCACGGACATCGGCGGCGCCTACCGCCGAGATCCGCGGACCCATCGCTGGATCCCGCTGCTGGATTGGGTTCCGTACGCGGACCTCAATCTGATGGGCGTCGAGAGCATCGCCGTGGATCCCTCCAATCCCAGCAAGGTCTACCTGGCCTGCGGCACCTATACCGCTCCCGAGGTTCCGGACGGAGCCATCCTGCGTTCGTCGGATCAGGGCCAGACATTCCAGCGCACCAACGTACCGATCAAATTCGGTGGCAACGAAGCCGGTCGCGGCAACGGCGAACGCCTGGCGGTGGACCCCAACGATGGCCGCATCCTTTTTCTGGGCACGCGCAAGAGCGGTCTGTGGAACAGCGCGGACGGCGCCGTGACCTGGACCAAGGTGGCCACCTTCCCCAGCGACGTGCTGAAGCTCTCCGCCGAGGAGGCCAAGCTGCCGGCTTGGAGCGCTGCCGGTCGCAGCAGCATCGTCTTCGTGGTCTTCGATCCGACCAGCGGCGGCGCCGGTAAGGCCAGCCGGACCCTGTTCGCGGGCGTATCGGTCATGGGCAAACCGGGGCTCTTCCGCAGCGACGACGCGGGTGTCACCTGGAAGATCGTTCCCGGACAGCCGACCAAGTACCGCCCCAACCACGCGATCTTGGCCTCCGATGGAAACCTCTTTGTCAGTTACGGGACCGATCCCGGTCCGATGCCGATGGTGGACGGCGCGGTCTGGAAACTGAACACGCGCAGCGGCGTTTGGACCGACATCACGCCGGACAAGCCGGACGCGCAACGCCAGTTCGGATACGGGGCCGTCTCGGTCGACGCGCACAACTCGAAGGTCTTGATCGCCAGCTCGTTCCATCGACCCGAGGGCGAAGAGGTCTTTCGCAGCCTCGACGGTGGCGCGACCTGGAAACCGGTCTTTCACCGGTGGGAACCCTCGGAGGGTTCCCACCCCCTCCCGCGACAGACTCCGTTGGGCGAAGCCCAACTCCGTCCGCGCGGGGGTGGCGGCGGCGTCCTCGACTACGCGCTCGCGCCTTACGTCAAAGACACCGACATCCATTGGCTGTTCGACATCGAGATCGATCCATCGAATTCCGATCACGCGATGTTCACCACCGGCTATGGCGGCTGGGAAACGTACGACCTAACCAACCTCGACAAGAACCTCCCCACCCATTGGTCCGTCATGAGCCCGGGCATCGAAGAGACCGTGGCGCTGGCACTCTACAGCCCCACCAACAAACGCGACCGACTTCATCGGGCGGAGCCCGACTCCGTCCACGCGCCCAGCGCGCCGTTGGTCACCGCCATCGGCGACTACTCGGGCTTCGTGCATTGGGAACTCGGTAGGCCCGCGCCGGACGGCAATCCCAAGCCGCCGTTTCTGGGCAACACCAAAGACGTGAGCGGCGCCGAGCTCAACCCGAACGTGATCGTCCGCGTCGGCCACGCGCGTAAGGATGGCGCGAATCTTGGCTACTCGCTCGACGGCGGGAAGACCTGGCACGAGCCGGCGTCGGTCCCCGATCCCAATGCCAATGAAGGCGACATCGCCGTCTCCTCCGACGGCGCTCGGTGGGTCTGGACGCCGCACGGGGATCTCCCGTACGTCACGTCGGACAAAGGCGCCAGTTGGACCGCCTGCGCCGGGTTGCCCAAAGACACCCGCGTGGTGGCCGATCGTGTGAACCCCCAGCGCTTCTATGCCATGGCGCTCTTCGACGGGAAGCTGTTCGAAAGCCTCGACGGCGCGACCCACTTCACGGAGCGGCCGCTGATCTTGCCGGGCGGGCTGCCCAAGCGCGGCGGTGGCGGCAAGGACAACCGCACCGATCGCGGGGATGACCGCGGCGGTCAGGATCGGATCTACGCCACCCCGGGCCGGCAAGGAGATCTCTGGTTGGCGGCCTACGACGGCCTCTACCATGCGCCGGCCAAGGCGGACTTCGTTCGCGTTCCCGCCGTCGAGCAGATCCACGCTTTTGGCTTCGGCAAAGCCGCGCCCCACGCCAAGCTCCCAGCGCTTTATCTGGTCGGCACCGTGCAAGGGCAACGGGGCTTCTTCCGCTCGACCGACGGCGGCGCCACCTGGCTGCGCATCAACGACGATCAACACCAATGGGGCTTGGTCCTGCAGATCACCGGCGACCCGAAGAAGTTCGGTCGGGTCTACGTCGGCACCCACGGCCGCGGCACCTTCTACGGCGATCCGAAAGCAAATCAGCCGCGATGATGCCGCGCATATCCATTCCGGTGGGTCGCCGCCCGCCGGCCCGCATGGTCGCCGCTGCCCTTGCGGCCACGTCGCTCCTGCTGCTCGCGACCCGGGCGGCGGTCTCGCGGGCCGAGCTCCACGCCGCCACCATCTCGAACGCGCCGCGCATCACCAGCTATCGCAACCCGGTGCTGCCCGGCGTTCATCCCGACCCCAGCGTGGTGCGGGTGGGCGACTGGTTCTATCTGGTGAACAGCTCGTTCGAGATGTTCCCGGGCGTGCCGATCCACCGCAGCCGCGACCTCGTGCACTGGGAAGCGCTCGGGTACGTGCTCACGCGTGACTCGCAGCTGCCGCTGGCGGGCGCCGGGCCATCGGGCGGGATCTTCGCGCCCACCATCCGCTACCACGCCGGCACCTTTTACATGATCACGACCAACGTCTCGCACCGCGGGACCTTCTTCGTGACGGCCAAGGATCCGGCCGGTCCGTGGTCGGAGCCAATCTGGGTCGGCGCGTCGGGCGGCATCGACCCCAGCCTGTTCTTCGACGACGACGGCAAGGTGTACCTGACCTCGACCGGCAGCATGCCGGGGATCTATCAAGCGCAGATCGACGTCGCGTCCGGCAAGCTGCTCACACAGCCGCGCATCGTCTGGAAGGGCACCGGCGGCCGCTACCCGGAGGGACCGCACCTCTACAAGATCGCCGGGCGCTACTACCTGATGATCTCCGAGGGGGGCACCGAGTACGGCCACATGGTGACCATCGCGCGCGCCAGCTCGCCCTGGGGGCCATTCGAGCCCTGCCCGCGCAACCCGATCCTCACCCACCGCGACACGCCGATGAGCCAGCCGATCCAGGGGACGGGGCACGCCGACCTGGTCGAGGACGTCGAAGGAAACTGGTGGATGGTGTTCCTGGGCTTCCGCCCGGAGGGTGGCTATTACTGGCACAACCTCGGGCGAGAAACCTTCCTGGCGCCGGTGCGGTGGGACGCGCAGGGCTGGCCGGTGGTCAACGAAGGCAAGCCGATCGCGCTCGACATGCACGTGCGCGGGTTGCCGGCCACCGCCACGCCGACCCCACCGGTGCGCGAGAACTTCGACGCGTGGACTCTGCCGGGCTCTGCCCGGCAGAGTCCATCGCGGGAGGGTTTGGGAACCCTCCCAGGGGTCCCATCTGAGTTGTCTCCGCTCGGCCCGGTGTGGAACTTCCTGCGCAATCCGGTGCGCGCGAGCTTCTCGACGACCGAGCGGCGCGGTTGGCTGACGTTGCACGGGACCGCCGTGCCGCTCGACCAGGAGAAGGGCATCTCGCCCACGTTCGTCGGCCGTCGGCAGGAACATCTGGCGGTGCGCATGGCGACGCGCCTCGATTTCGCGCCGGGCCGCGAAGGCGAAGAAGCCGGCCTGGTCCTCTATCGGGCGCCGCGACAGCACTATGAGCTGGGCGTGCGCCGCAACGGCGGCGTCCGCGAGATGTTCGTGCGACAGACGGTCGGTGCGTACCTGTCCACCGTGACCGCGACAGTACCGGCGCCGGGGACGGACCCCTTGCTCCTGCAGATCGACGCCGAAGCCGACCGTTACACGTTCTCGTGGGGCCCCTCCCCCGAGCACCTCCAGCCAATCGGAGCGGCCGAGACGCGCCTTTTGTCGACGGAGGTCGCGGGTGGCTTCATCGGGACCTACGTGGGCCTGTATGCGCTCGCGCCGGGCGGCGACCCGAACCCCGTGCCGGCGGCGTTCGATTGGTTCGACTACCAGCCCGCCCAACCTTAGATCGGACGATCTTCTCGGCAGCACCAACGGAGGCCCGAAGCAAACGTGAAGCTGAAACCCAACGACAGCGCCAATCTCGTCCGGCCACGGCTGGCGGTCCTTCTGTTTGCCGCCGTACCGCTGGCCTGCCTCCTGCCGCCGCCCTTGAATTCATCGGGCGCAAGCGGAGGCACCAAGGCGGCGCCGCCGGCCGTGGAGAAGATGACCGACCTCGAGGCCTGGGCGGCCGTCCCGCTCATGACTCCCGGCACCAACATCGGCAACACGCTGGACAACACCACCACCTGGGAGACCGGCTGGGGGAATCCCCCCATCACCAAGGAATTCGTCGAGAGCCTGGCGCATCTCGGGTTCAAGACCGTTCGCCTGCCGGTCGCCTGGGATACCTTCGCCGTGGACGGTCGCATTCAGCCCGACAAGCTCAGTCGCGTGAGCGAAGTCGTGGACTGGATCACCGGCGCCGGCATGTTCTGCGTGCTCAACATCCACTGGGATGGCGGCTGGATAGACTCCGACAAGAAGGAAAGCTTTCCGAAGACGTATGCCACCTTCAGCGCCGAAGCGGAGAAGAAGTACCGGTCATACTGGGAACAGATCTCGACCTTCTTCGCGGGCAAGAACGAGAAGCTCATCTTCGAAGCGCTCAACGAAGAGACGAACTTCAGCCGCGAAGGCTCGGAGCAGAAGGCCTACGCCACGCTCACGCGCGTGAACCAACTGTTCATCGACACCATACGCAAGAGCGGCGGCAACAACGCCAAACGCTTGCTCGTGATCGTGGGCTACAGCACCGACATCAAGAAGACCTGCGAGAGCGGGTACACCCTTCCGACGGACACCCTCCCCGGCAAGCTCTTCATCTCGGTGCACTACTACACCCCGTACCAGTTCTGTGGCCTCAACGAGGACGCCACCTGGGGCAAGATGATGCCCACCTGGGGTACGCCCGACGACATCAAGCAACTCGAGCAGCTCTTCGATCTGATGCAGGGGTTCTGCACCCGCCACGACATTCCGGCCTTCATCGGCGAGTTCGGCGTGACCACCACCAAAGAGTCGGCCTCGCGCGTGCGCTGGATGTCCGCCGTGCTCGAGGCGTCGGTTTCCAGAAGGATGGTGCCGGTGCTGTGGGACACCGGGACCGACGTCTCCCGCCGCGACCCCTATTCCGCCAGCCCCGATCTGCTGCAAGCGCTCGAGAGTCTCGCGCCAGGGAATCACACCGAGCCCGGAAAGTAGCCGCAGCGCCTGGCGCGACGCGCTGGTATCGCTCCCAACTCCGAGCGTGGTGGTATCGAAGTGCAGCCGCGCGTAGCTGTAGTATAGCGGTGCCGTGAAGCTCAACTTATTGGGTCCGTCGCTGGCTGGCTCGGTCGTGGGCGCGTGCGTCGCGTTCGTCTGTGGGGCTTCCGCGGCCCACGCCGCGGTCACGCCCAACCCGCTCTTTGGCGACCACGCGGTGCTGCAAGAGGGCACCCAGGTGCCTGTCTGGGGCACGGCCGATCCAGGCGAAGGCATCCTGGTTGAGATCGCGGGCCAGAAGGTCTCCGGGACGGCCGACGCCACCGGCAAATGGATCGTGCGGCTGGCGCCGATGAAAGCCGGCGGCCCCTTCACGCTGACCATCGCGGGCGAGAAGAAAGAAATGCCGATCGTCCTGCACGACATCCTCGTCGGCGAGGTCTGGATTGCGGGCGGCCAGTCGAACATGGAGCGGCAGCTCGGCCCGCGCGTCGGGCAGCAGCCCATCACCGACTGGGAAAAGGAGGTGGCCGCGGGCGACCACCCGCAGATTCGCCAATTCGGCGTGGCGCAGGAGAAATCACTCACGCCGCTGGCGACCGTCAAAGGCCAGTGGCAAGTCGCCACGCCCGAGACGGTCAAGGACTTCACGGCGGTCGGCTATTTCTTTGCGCGCGACTTGCAACTGGCGCGGCACGTGCCCGTCGGTCTGATTCACGCTTCGTGGGGTGGTACCCCCGCCGAGGCGTGGACCAGTGACGCCGGGCTCCGTCCGTTGCCGGACTTCGCCGACACGTCGGACCAGCTCGAGGCGCTGATCGCCGATCCGGTGACCGCGCAACGGCGCTACGAAGCGAAGCTCGAGACCTGGTTCCGCGCCAATGATACCGGCTCGGCCGAGGGCGGATCGTGGAGGGCGCCCGACCTGGATGACGGCGCCTGGAAGACGATGTCTTTGCCGACACTCTGGGAGGATGCCGGCGAGCCCGGCCTGAACGGCGTGGTCTGGTTCCGCAAGACGTTCGAGCTTCCGCCCGGCGCGGCGACCGCTGCGGCGGAGTTGCAACTGGGGATGGTCGACGACGACGACACCACCTGGATCAACGGCGTCAAGGTGGGCGCGACCTTCGGGTACAACCTGATGCGGAGATATTCGATTGCCCCCGGCGTGCTCAAACCGGGCCGCAACGTCATCGCCGTGCGCGTGCTCGACACGGGCGGCGGCGGGGGCATCTGGGGCGATCAGAAGCTGCAGCTGGTCTTCAAAAGCCCAACCAGCTCGGTCACCGCACCGCCGCCCGTCGATCTCTCGGGCATGTGGCGGTATCGGATCGGGATGAGGTTGGAAGACGCGCCGCCGCCGCCGATGGGTGTCACCGGTGATGTCGGCACGCCCACCGTCCTTTACAACGGCATGATCGCGCCGCTCGTGCCGTACGCCATTGCCGGCGTGATCTGGTATCAGGGCGAGGCCAACGCGAACCGCGCCCTGCAATACCGTTCGCTGTTCCCGGCCCTGATTGCCGACTGGCGGCGGGCCTGGGGCCAGGACTTCCCGTTCCTGTTCGTGCAGATCGCGCCCAACCACGACATGACGCCCGAGCTGCGCGAGGCCCAGCTTCTGACCTGGCAGCACACCCCGAAGACGGCGATGGTCGTGACGATCGACGTCGGCGACCCCAACGACATCCATCCCCCACACAAGCAGCCGGTCGGTGCGCGGTTGGCATTGGCGGCCCGGGCGCTGGCCTACGGAGAACAGCTCGAATACTCGGGCCCCGTCTTCGACGCGATGAAGGTCGCGGGCCACAAGGCGGTGCTGAGCTTTACGCACCTCGGACGCGGGCTGGTCGCGAAAGGCGGCCCGCTCGAGGGCTTCACAATCGCCGGCGCCGATCAGGTGTTTCATCCGGCCCGGGCCGTCATCCGAGGCAAGACCGTCGTGGTGACCGGCGAGGCGGTGCCAAAGCCCATGGCCGTCCGCTACGGCTGGGCCAACGTCCCGGACGGCAACCTGTTCAACAAAGCCGGCCTGCCGGCCTCGCCGTTTCGGACTGACCCGAACTGAGCCCGCCGGCTGGCAGGGCTGACGCCCGGCCCGCGCGATGCGCGGCGGGGCTTTCGCGACCGTCCCCACAGAACGCGACGAAGACAATTGTCCATACCGCTTACTGCCCGGCCCCGCGGAGTGTCATCGACTTTGAGGGATACATTAATGGCGCCGTTGGAGTCGAGGACTGGATCGGGACGGTGCTACAGCGGCAGAAGTGTTCTAACTAACTTAACCAAGGTCAGCTTGCCACGGGTCTGCGCGTCGAGAGCCTCAGTCGGCAGCCGCGCCATCGACGACGCCGATCTCTGGGACGTCGATGACGTGAACCGTCGGCCCAGGTTGGCCGCGGCAGCACGGGCCAGGTGAAGGAATGACCTGTACGTCCGTCGCGAAGTCCGGCGCGCCGCTCAGAAAGGAGACGGTGATCCGGCATGTGCCTACGCCACCGTTGACCGAAACGATGGATTCGCCGGGCGGCCCCCCGGTGATCGTGGCTCCGTCGTTGGGGCACGACCCCGTTCCCACGACCGAGAGGACATCCTTCACGCGATCGGCCGGGACGTCCACGACGATGAAGGGCACGGGACAACTCGAGAAACAGGGGACGTCGTCGTTACCGCCGTCCTCTCCGTTGCCGCCGCCCGCGCCTGCGGCGCCACCCCCAGCGCCCGCCGATCCTCGGCCGCCGCCCGCACCTGCCGCGCCACCCCCAGCGCCCGCCGATCCTCCGTCCGGCCGGATAGGTGACGAGCTCGAACATGCGCCAGCGAGGAGGGCCAAGACAAGCATGAAGACGAACGCTCGCGACCGTTCGCGCTTCGGGAAGGCTTCGACGGTGAGATCCATTTTATCTCCGGGGCGCATGAACCGTGCCGCCCAGCGCGGCCCGCTGCGTGGTGCGGTGTTTGGCCAATTCTCGAATCTGCAGTCGGCGAGATCGAGCCATCGGTACCGCGATTATCCCGCCAGCGCGGAGGATACGCCATTCCAAACTGGCGACGGCACACGGCTCGATGTCGAGCTGAGAGCCGCCTGATCAGGCGTTCGATCCGTCGTACGTTCCGAGAGCTGTAGGGTTCCGGTGCGTTCAAGAGGAAAAAGCCGGGATGGACAAAACGACACAATGTTGTGACGACAGGGGCCTGCCGCCTGGGGGCCGTCGAGACGTCCTACGAGCGCCCATGAAGCGGCCGGTGCTCCCCGCGTCGCCCCATTCCCCGCTATTCCGGTGCACAGACACGGCAGCGGCTTCGCTGCCGCGCGTGCCACTGCGCTGCGAGCTGGGCGAGGCTTCCGAGCTTCGGCCGTGCGCCAGACTTGAACGCGGCGCTGAAGAGTTCGGATCTGTCCGTCCGGAAACGCGCCCGGCTGCTCGAGTTGGAGGCGCTGCAATAGCTCCCTTGCCGTTCGATCGGGCTCGGCTTCGAGCCATCGTCGTACCAGCGGCCATGCGATCTCGAAAGGATCCCGTGCTGGCTACCATGGTCATCCGCGCGAAACGACGCAGGAACTCCTTCGGAGACGCGCGTTGATCGGCTACCCGGAACGTGGTCGAAGTTGGAGATGACCTTCCTGCGTCACATCGTCGACTGGGTCCGGTCGAGAGCCGGCGGCGGGTTCGAAATCGGTTGCGACGGCAGAAGAGATGAAACGCCGGTCCGTCATCCGCGCTGGCCGCGGCCGGCGCGGAGGAGTTGGGACCTCGTGCTGCTCGACCTGTCGCTCCCCGATCGCAGCGGGCTCGAGACCCTGCGCGCGCTCCGCCGCCTGCTCCCCGCTTCGCCCGTGCTGGTCATGAGCTTCCACCCCGAGGCCGACTACGCATCGGCGGTGCGGGCCGCGGGCGCGCCCGGGTACGTCGCGAAGGGGGACGCCCCGGCCACGTTGCTCGACGCGGTTCGCGGCGCGCTCGCCTGCCCCTCTCCCTGAGGTGGTATTTCGTCGCGGGAGTGTCAAAGGTTCGACAACGACGACCATCCGTCCGCGGAATCCCTGCGGTTGGCGGCCGGTACGCCGTGTGAAGTGTCGGGAAGCATGGTTCCGCGCTTTTTGTCCCTGCTCCTCGGCCTGGCGGCCGCTGCAACCCCCTTCACCACCCGCGCGGCCTCGGGCGCCGACGCGTCGCCTTCCGCCCCGTACCCACCCAAACTGTTCGTCGAGGCGCAGCTCGGGTTGGGCACGCCCGGCGGAGCGGCAGGCGGCGCGTTGGAGCTGCAGGCCGGCCCGCTCGGATTGAGCGTCGACGCCGGCGAGGGCTTCTCCGGCCCGCAGGTGGCCGGCATGTTCCGCTACCGCTTCTGGCTCAAACCCGACTTCAACATCAACATCGGTGCCGGAATGTCCGCTGGCCGCTACGAATGGGTGGAGTTCAGCTTCTACGACACTGCGGAGCACAAGCTGTGGGACGTGGCCTATTGGGGAAACGCCGAAGCGGGGGTGGAGATGGGCTCCCGGTTTCCGCGTGCGGGTGTTCGCCGGGCTCGGCTCGATTCTGAATCGCGACGCCGGTGCTTGCGTCGGCATCACGCCAGCCGTCTGTCAGAAGTACCACGGCAGCGACGGGCTCGAGGTCCCATACATCGGGGTGGCGTTCGCGTACGGCCTCATTCCGTGAACGGCCGCGCCCGCCGGGTCCTCGCGAGCCGCGTGCTAGCTTCGAACGGCCGCTGTGCGCTTCTCCTCGACCGCCGCCACCGCCGGAGGATCGGTAGGACAAGCGGAGGTGCCCGCCGGGCAGGAGGCACCACACCGGAGCGGCGTGGTCGATGCGCTATGACCGGCGGGGCATCCACTCTGAGGACGCCGACTCGCACGGAAGATGAGGGGCAGTAGAGCTGAGGAACGCGTGCCTTCAACGGAGTTCGATGGTTCGCACCGCGTCGGCGCGCACCCATTCCGCGATCGTTTTGATTTCCGCGTCGCGCGCGACCCCGACGCAACCGTCAGAGGAATCGAAGGTGTTGACCAGGCTGCCCATCCACTTGACCCACCGGGCCGGCCCGTGGACTCCGACAGCGCTGCCCGTGTAGCCCTTCTTCTTCTGTTCGGCGGTCGGAAAGTCGATCGGGATGAAGGTGCCGTATCGGGTCGAGGGCCGCGGCTCACCGAGAGAATACGTGCCAACCGGTGTCTTCCCATCCCCTTCTCGCGTCTTGCCGATGCCACCTCTGCCGAGGCGGACAGCGAACGCCGCAACGAGATGATCCCTGTCGCACAAAGCGAGCGTGTGCTTCTCCAGATCGACAACGATCCGCCCGTCGGACGCCCTGCAATTCTGGTCGCCACCCACTGCCGGGCTACGCGTCCCGAGCAGACCCGCGGCCAGGGCAGACGTTCCCACAAGGACGGCGGCGGCGATCGATGCGACCTTGAGTCTCAAGAGTGTCCCCAACGATAGCGGACTTCACGGCGCCGCAAACACGAAACGATCCTCCGGCTCCCAGACGTCCTCCTGCCCGCAACGATATCCGCGCAGCCAAGGGGTTGCCGTTGATCCGGCGCAGATAGAAACCCTTCGGAAAGTCCTCATCGCCCGCGAGCATCTCCGATGCGATCGTGATTGAACCAGGTGGAGCCCGATGCGGCCAAACAGGCTGCCCCAAGAACCCTTCCGGCTGGTCAAGGAACTGGAGCCTGAGGCGCGGCGCCAACTCGATCGGACAGAGTCGTAGCCGAAGACTCGCCGCGCTCGCATATATGTCCGGAAGCGTGGCCCCCTCCGAGAGCCCGAGGTTCCGGACACTGAGTTCCACCGTCGCCAGGTGCGTCCGGGCGTCGGAAGTGAGGAACCTGTCGCTCGCGAAGAGCAGCCTCCCCAGGTCGTTGATCTCGACCCCGTTCCGCGCGAGACGCTCCAGAAGCTCCGCCTTGGTCTGGCTGCCGATTTGAACAGCCCTGGGGATCACGGGACAAGCCGGATAGATCCCAACTCTATCGGCGGAGCGCATTCGAGTGTTCAGCCCACAAGCGTCGGCGAGCGCCACGTCTGTTGCACACCGGAGTCATCCGGCGGTCGCGCAGGTCGTGGAGTGTGTAGACGATCAAGCAATAGCGCCGGATCTCGACCGCGCCGAGCGCGATCGGTGATCGTCGCAACTGCCACGCGTTCAGCCCCTTTGCTGCAGGACTCGCCGCGCTCTTGGTGATCGCGCCGGCGCGCTTCCGCGCGATCGCCTCCACTCAGTGCCCTTGATCGTGCGGCACTATGACTTTGGCCACCGCCGAAGCGGGAGTATTGCCGTTGTTGTCAGACGCACTCACGTCGATGATGTACCGGCGCCCGTTGGGATCGTTGTCGTCGCGCGACGCTTGGAGCTGCACAGTGAATGAGTAGGGGTAGGCGGAACAAGCGCGGTTTTTCCGTTCCGAGCCGACCTCGACATTTGGCCGATACTCGCCGATCCGTCAACTGCGCCCCAGCCTACCCCGAGGCTTCCCCCCTCCCCTCGACCAGGGGAAAACAAGGACCCTGCGGCTGGTGCGGGTCTTTCTGGTAGGGTTCGTCCTCCGGATGGGCACCGGGAGGATCACGCGGGGAAGTCTTCGGGAGCCGGAGGGTCGACGAAATCGCCTGGTGGCTCGTCGATGGGATCGCGTTCGGGCGGCGCCCGCGCTGGCGTGAGACTTGGAGCGCGTGGCTCGTGGCCGAGGTGGCGCAGGATTCGCTCGACGGCGGCCGCCTCCATCACCGCGGTCACGATCCGCATACGGCCGTGGCACTTGGGGCAGTCGAGAGCATCGACGAGGAACACCCTCCGCAGCAGGTCGGCCCAAGGAAGCCGGTGGGCCTTGCGGGCCGGCGGCGCCGGCATCGATGACTGCGCGGCCTTCGCTTGCGGAACGATGCTGGACCGCGCTCCCGCGGCGGGCGCGAGCAGGCCGTGGAACCGGATGACGTGCTTGCGCGGTCTTGGCACGAGGGGGAGCAGCTTCGCGATGAGTTCGGTCGGCGTGAAGACCAGCGCCTCGGTCCCATCGGACCACCGCCGCCTGAACTGGAGCGCGACACGGCCGTCCGGCAGCGCCGTCAGTCGCTCGTTGGCGATCGGCGGGCGCGCGAGATAGCGCGCGACGTGCTCCAGGCCGTCGCGATCGTTGGCGGCGATACGGATGTTGGCGTGGAGGCTGAACCCGTCGACCTGCGCGCAGCGGCGGCCCAAGACCATCGCCTCCCCCGGCGGCCCCGGCCCGACAAGGCGCCTGACCCGCGCGCCGCGCCTGGCGCCCGTGGCCACGACGCCCGTCACCGACACGCTCGCGAGGCCTGCGAGAAGCGGCTCGTCCATGACCGCCGGATCGTCGGCCACGTCATCGAGACGAGCGAGCCTCCTATCGACCTTGCGCACGACCGCCGCCGCGATCGTCGCCACCTCGTCGTCCGTCGGTGCGGGCACTGGATGAAAGAGCGGCGGTCGCCCGAGGCGCAGCTCGTAGACGCCGTCGATCATCAGGGTGTGAAAGTGGACGTTGAGGTTCAGGGCGGAGCCGAAGCGCTGGATGACCGTCACGCCGCCGGTCTTGAGCAAT
>DASRLC010000472.1:0-3459 GCA_035648655.1 Polyangia bacterium | reverse complement strand
CCATATATCCGCACTGCTGTCTCGCTCCGTCTCTCCCCGCTGCTTCGCCTCGCGCTTGCCCCGTCTTGAACGCCAAGACCCAAAGGGCAACCGCCCCGACAACGATTCCACCCGCCAGCCGGCCGGCTCTTTTCACCAGCTCTGCCCGCGCTCCGTCCTTCCTCGATGCAACCGCCGCTTGCTCGACCGCACCCATCAGCGCCTTCTTCGTCTCCTCCTGTGCCGCCTTCGCTTGTGCTTCCGCTGTCATACGCGCGGCCTTGGTCACCGCATCAACTGTCTCGGCAATGCGGGCCGGGATCTTTTCATACAGCGTCTCGTAATGCTGGAGCGCCATCAGGAGCATCCACACGGAGTCGGTGGCCTTGAGATTGAGGGCATCCCGGGCGCGATATATGGCTTGCCGTTCCTTGTCCGTCGCCTGGCGGCCGAGCAGGCGGGTGAAGGAGTCGTCCAGCTCACCCACCGATCATCTCCGTGAACATCTCCTTGCATTCCTCCCGCCACCGTTCCAGCTCCATCCGATCGCCGAGGGACAATTCACCGGCAGCTTTCGCGACCGTCAACCGGCCCTTGTTCATCGCGTCCGTGACCCTGTCGGCCAGCTCAGGGAAGTTCAGCGACCGGCCGCCTCCCTGCTCGATCGACGCGCGCATCTTCGATCCGTTGTACAGCTCGAACTTCCGCTCGGTCCCGAGGTACATGTTCCGGACGACGTGAATCTCGGCCTCGGGCAGTGCACCGGCGAAATCCGAGAGTAGCTCCAAGCTTTCCCGCTTCCGGTCAATCAGCCAGAACACGACGAGCTTCCGATCGAGCTGCGGGAGTGCCTTGCTGAGCGTCTTTCCGAAGTTGCTGATGCCCGTCTGATTCCTCGCCCCCGTGTTGATCACGATCGTGTTGTCCGGATGGCTATCGACGAGATTCACCAGCTCGATCCATCCCTCGCGTTCGTCGAGGTTCACCAGTTCGGCACCAATGTCGCCGCTGTACGTTTTGAACACATCGGGCACCGACGTATCCGTTTCGACCAGGAATGGCCGCCCATCGATGACGCTGATGTAGTCGACGAGTGCAACAGACAGGAGCGACTTGCCGACACCGCCCTTGCCGCCGCCGATGAGAAGGATTGGTCTCTCCATGATTCTCTCTCCTTGCTAGTAGCTGTCTTTGTCCTTGATCAGAAACGCATCTTTTCCGCCGCGGAGGGCCGCCGGCGCGGGCGTCTCGGCTGCCACCGCGTCCGCCACCGGTGACGCCGGAGAGACTTTGACCGCGGCGACACCGGATCCGTCCAGCGCGGAGACACCTCCCGGTGCCGGCGACGTACCCTTGCCGGTCGTCTTCGGCGTCGCGTTGCGTGACGCGTCCGCTTTGACCACGGATGCTACCTCGGCAGTGGCAGGCGCGTTCGCGCCTCCCGCTGCCTTCCTTCTCCGGCCCGCTCCCTTGCCGCGCTCCCGCGTGGTCTTCGCGCGAGACAGGTAGCTCTTCAACGTCGGCGTCGACACAACGAGGCCGCCGCCCTTGAGCATCTCGGCGATCTGTTCCAACGAGTAGCCCCGCCTTTGAAGCCCCTCGATCTCCCGCGCCAGCAACTTCACTGCGTCCTGCTTCGTCGTGTCCAGGCTCGCGGCCGGTGCCTTCGGCACCGCCTTGAGCGTCGACCGGAGCTGTTCAACTTGGTCGCGTGACAAGCCCATGGGTCACTCCTTCATCGCCAATAGACCGGCCCTTGGCTGAGCTACGTCCCCGACTTGGACGGTCCAGCCGCGTTCGGGGCCCTATTTACTTATCGTCCGCAGACATCGAATCGTTTCCTGTTTTGCGAAACAATTTTCGATGTCCAACCGAAAACCACCTCGTGAAGTCTGGCTTGTCCTCGAAGTGGTCGGCCAACAGCTTTCGGTTTTCTTACTTGTCGGCCACAGACATCGAATTGTTTCCTGCTTCGCGCAACAATCTCAATGTCCAACCGAAAACCACCTTGTGAAGTCTGGCTCGTCCCCGAAGTGGTCGGCCGAGCACGTTCGGTTCTTTGACGTGTGGGCCACAGAAATCGATCTGTTTCCCGCTGGCGCGAAACAATTTCGATTTCCTGACCGATAACCATTTCATGAAGTCTGGCTATCTCGCGATTCAACGATCCAGAGGGGCCAGAAGTGGGGCGCCATCACGGTCCACGGCGCCGAACAATTCAAGCGCACCTGTGTCGAGCTGGCCGCCGAGCATGGCTTCAAGATCACGAACCCGGATCTTCAGCAGGCGATCGCCGCAGAACGCGAACGCCTCCGGCCCACGAGAAGACCGGACCCTCCGGACCGTCAGGCACGTGCGCAACCGACGTCCATGACGCCGGCCGCGATCTATCGCCGCCATCTGGCCGAGATCATTCGAGAGCAGCCGCAGCGGCGCGCAGATCCTTCGCGGCTCGACGTCGAGGTCGCTATTCGAATGGCGGTCACCGGCCATTCCCGCGGCGCGATCGCCGCCGCCATCAAGGAGGCCTCCCGAGCCGATCGACCAAACGAGAAACGAGACTGGGAGGCCTACGCAAAGCGAGCGGCCAGCTACGCGTTCAGCCCGCCAGGCAAGGAGATGCAGGGCCGGCTCGTGGGCCAAGAACAGAAATTGATCCGCCTCGAAGGTCGAGACGGCGAGATCGAGCTCCTGCGCCGGCTCGGGGGCCCATTGAAATACCTTTAGGTACTGCGGCCGCCAAGTCGTCCTCGCCAGTGTCCCCTAGCAGACGGCGGGACTCCCTTTTCCTTGGCTAGCGTATAGTGCCTCCGTCGTGAAGCCTCTCCTTGGGTGGGCCGGCGGAATCGGGGCTCTCGCGATCGCCTACAGCGTCTTCGACCTGCCCGGTCTTCTGATAGGCTTGTTCGTCGGAGCCGTGATCGTAAGTGCGAGTCGGTGGAAGGCCAGGCAACGGCAACGACACTCTTTGTCATCGATCGAGATCGATGGGATCTGCATCGATTTCACGTCCATGACGATGACAAGCGGAGAAGAAATATACACCCTACGCAGGGCCGAAAACGGCAAGTGGGAACGACACGCGACCTCGTTGCCCGCCATCAATGCCGCGGTGGCTCGGCGGAAGGAAAGGTTCTCGGATGAAGATCACGCCGCCTCACTCAACAAGGCGGAGGAGCTGGTGCTTCAATCGTCCAGTGGCGATCGGGATGCCACTGTAACAGCCAAGGAAATGTCCCACATCCTGCGGTCTCTCCCCCCGTGGAGTGCAGGGCGCAAGTCGATTCGCGACGATCTGGAACGCTATATCCACGAATGTGTCGAGAAAGGCTTCCCCTCTCAACGTCGATTTCGCACGCCCGGTGTGAAGCCGGTCGAGATGGCCCGGGGCGGCGGCGTGATGACGTCGAATGGTGGAAATGGAGGCGCCAATCGGCGGGGCACACGGTGTTTCTCCACACGCGGGCACACGGCCCCCTT
>DASRLC010000471.1:0-10325 GCA_035648655.1 Polyangia bacterium | reverse complement strand
TGGTGGAGGTGAGGCAGGTGATCGGGCGAGTGCAGGCGGTGCCACGGGGAATATCGATGCGGGACCTCCCGCTGAGGGGGGGATTGCGATCGATGGTGGACGAACGGCGGGGGCGGCCGCGGGCCGCGCTGGAGCGCCGGGTGGTCATGCGGGTGGTGCCGGCGGTACCAGCAGCGGAGCGGGCGGCGCGAATGCCGGCGGCGGCAGCGCTGGAACGGGAGCCTCCGACAAATACTATGTGGGCGGCGCGAACGCCAGCGACTCTAATCCCGGAACCAGCACTCTTCCTTTCGCCACAATCCAGAAGTGCGCGACGATGGCTTTGCCGGGCGATACCTGCCATATCAACTCCGGGGTCTATAGGGAAACTGTCACACCGGCTTTGTCGGGAACCGCCGGCGCCCCAATCACCTTCGCCGCGGTAGCGGGGGCCCAGGTCACCATTGACGGCACAGACTCCGTGACCGGCTGGACCCTCGACAGCGGGAAGATTTACAAAGCGGCAATAGAGCTGGCGGGAACCGCGACGCAACTCTACAGCTCGACCGAATACCCGAGTAACGGCGACCTCTGGGCCAATCAGATCTTCATCGGCACCGCGGTCGTGCCGGAGGCGGCCTATCCGACGCCAAGCGCCGATCCTTGGGCCCAAGCGTTCGTGAGTGGGTTCAGCTCCACGAACGACAATCCGAATGCTTGTGTGACCCCTCCCTGCACGACGGTCGTCTCGGGCACGCTCACCTACAACTCGTTTCCGGTCTTCGGCGACATGACGGGTGCAGTCGCCTACTTCGCAGGAGGCTGGGTCGCGCTTTCCGCAACTGTGACCGGGGGCTCGCTCACGTCTTCTAATCACACATTGACGATCAGTTTTCCACAAAGCGACTCGAAGGTGTTTCCGGGCGGGGGCAACGATGGCAAAGTGCGCTTGATTGGCAAGAAAACCTTCCTCGCCGGCGCGAACGAGTGGTTCTACGATCCCGCCGTGAGCACGCTATATCTCTGGACGCCGAGCGGGACCGCCCCAGAAAATGTCTTCGCCAAGAAGCGAAACTATGCGTTCGATCTGCGCGGCAGCTCATACGTCGATGTCAGCAATATTAGTTTGTTCGCAAGTACGATTGTGACCGACACCAACAGCGCTCACGTCATTCTCGATGGCTTGCGAGGACAGTATCTTTCGCACTGGCAGACCGCGCAATACGACACGACGCTGCCATTCGCAGGTATCTATGATGCGAATCATCGTTTCGACAGCGGCATAGTGCTTCATGGGACGAATAACATATTGCAGAATAGCTCGCTGCATCTATCGACTGGCAATGGCGTCAATATTCTCGGTTCGGGGACGGTTGTTACGAACAATACGATTTATGACGTGGCATACGGCGGAACCTATACCGCCGCTATCACAATCGAGGTCGGGTCCCACGATCTAACCATTACAAACAACACGGCTTATAGTACCGGCCGTGACGTCATCAACATGAACACCAATGCCTATCCCAACCCAGGGTACAAGAATGTTCACATCGCCTACAACAACATCTACGACTACGCGCGGGTAGACTACGATCTTGGCGGCATCTACACATGCTGTGACACGGCGCTGACCGGAACCCGGATTGATCATAACTGGATCCACGACCCGGCCAACGCCGGGAATGGCCTTCACTTCGACAACGGGACCTATGATCTGGAGGTCGACCATAACGTCATCTGGAACGTCAAGGGAACCGGAAGCGGTATCAATTTCGGCGGTCATACGAATCGGCCTCCGTCGGGGACTGCACTACCATACTTGACCGGAGCATTCTATAACAACACGATCGTTACCGCGGAAAACATGACGTTTACGAATTATTTTGCCAAGGCGGCTCAAGACGCCAATATGACGGTTAGGAACAACATTCTAGATGGAGATCATCCTGCCGGCCAGGATTGGAACTACATCCCAGGTGGAATTCCAGTTGAGGATCACAATTTGGTGACGCTGTTCAGCATGGGCGGAACAGGAACGAATCCGAAATACAACAATTCGGCTGGTGCTGATTTCAGTCTCCAAGCAACGTCGCCAGCCATCAACGCGGGCACGGTGATTGCTGGGGTCACGGATGGCTACCTGGGAGCCGCACCGGATCAAGGTGCCTACGAGTATGGTCAGCCGATCTGGAAGGCCGGATCGACCACCGCACCGTAAGAACGAGGACGGAAATGACGGTTCTCGCTATTGAGTTCCCAAATGGTTTACGACTACTACCTCGTAGCGATACCGCTTGAACATCTGCTGCAGACTCGGTTTGGTTCTAGCGGCGCCTCCCGGTGCCCGACCTCAGGGCATTTTGCGCCACCATTATCCACCGACGGACGATCCCCAGAACGCGGGTGCTTCGGAGCCGGTTTGAGCAAGTGTCGAAATTCCGCTCGGGCACTGATCGCGGTCGCGAATCCCTCGCCTTCGCGGGTGACCTTCGTATCTGGACTTAAGAGTCCCTCTCGCACGATCTTCTCTATTTCCTTGCCCGTCAGCGCAGTGCGTTTGTGGCCTAGCAGCCGGTATATCATCAGCGCGGGAACGCCTCGTCTGGATGCCACTGGAGTTAATTCGGTTGCCAACCCGAAGGTGGTTCACCTGTCCAGGGGGCGGGGACGCATTTCAGTTTGCCTTCGGCCTTCTTGTCCTCCTTCAGGGGACCGGAGCCGCCACAGCTCTGCGCGCCGCGGACGATCCCTTCTTCGAGAACCTCGAGATCACTCATGGCGGAGTCCGGCTATCTCGGCGAGGCGGCATCCCAAACCGGTTTCCCACATCGCTCCTTCCCGCACACATAAAGGATTGCAATTGAAACCAGGCGGTTTCGAGCGACTGGTCACCAGTGCAGGGCGGGAAAGCTGCTTTCAAAGAAGACATCGGCGAGTGTCAGCGAGCCAGGAGTCGGAACATTGCGATCAACCCAATGATGACTGTAGTCGCACCGATGGAGCCAGCGATCAGCAGTCGCCAGCGAGTTTGACGATGACGGCGTTTGTCCAGGGCCCGCATCAGCCTCTCGAAGCTCGCTTCCGAGTCGAGGCCAATCGCCGGATTCTCCATGCCGAGAATACGACTGAGCTTGACCCGATCTACCAAAACCGTGTCCGTGTCCTCCGATCTGAGGCCCCCCATTTCTTCCACCTCTCGATTCATTGGACTTTGCCTGTCTTCACATCCCGAAGAAAGCCGCAGCGGGTTTTAGAATGTCGCCTTTCAATCGAAGCGCCCGATTTGCCGGCCGCTGGGCAACTTCAGTTGGTGCCTCGGCGGTCATGCAAGTCTTGGTGCGGCCTGGCTTGTCCCAGCGTGCCACTGTCGACGCTGTCGGGTCGAGGTTCTCCGCGTCCCGCGAGAGCGTCCTACCGCCGCTCAAGACCAGCGACACCGCGCCACCCTGAAGTCGTGCATGCGGCTACGCCGATGTCGTCGCCTCTGCGAGACCCTTGTATCGGCGTCGTTGCATTCGTCTTTCATTTCGCACCTACAGAAATGCATCGAAGCCCACTTCTCCGTTGTCCGAGTAATCTCGTCCGCGCTCGAAACGTCCGGGCCGCAAATGGTTTCGACCAATACATGATGAAGAGCAGCGATTTCGGCGTGGATGTAGCTTCGGGTTTGAACAGAACATCTGAGGGACACCTCAGATTGGTCGTCTAAATTTTCGGCCACGCCGAGATCGTTCCGTTAATATAAGGGGCGGTGCCGAGAGGGATTGGTGCGGAACGCGCGGAACAATAGTCGGAAAATTAGCGTCGGATCGTTAACCAATTTTGCAGTTCTCGTCCCTTTCCTAGACGCGCAAATGGCAACCGGACCGGTAGCATGTGGTAATCGGGCTCATTTCTCGTTCGAGTTTTGGGCGGTCGCCTTGGTCGCGGGCACAGTTTTAGCGTCCGTGGCCGCAGGCTGCACAGGCGGCGCCCAAATGCACAAGCTGCCCCCGCCCGCCGCCGATGCCGCGCAAGAGGCCGGCAGCTCGAGCCCGGATGGCCAGACTCGGCCGGATGGCGCTATCGATCACCCGACGGCCGGTGGTAGCAAGATCGGATCGGCTTGCTCCGCAGGCAACCAATGCGCCTCCGGGTTTTGTGCCGACGGCGTTTGCTGCAATGAGGCCTGCGATGGAATCTGCCGGAGCTGCGCCAGCCCCGAGAGCTTGGGGACGTGCATCCCCGCCGACGTCGGGACCGATCCGCGCCAAAATTGTGAAGAGCAGGGTGTGGCCGCGTGCGGGACCGATGGGGTCTGCGACGGTACCGGCGCCTGCGAAAAATATGCGGCCGGCGTCATCTGCCAGTCCGCGGGCTGTACTGGATCGACGCTGACCTCTGCGCAGCGCTGCGACGGACAGGGTGTTTGTATGGCGGCGCAGAGCCAATCTTGCGCGCCCTTCACCTGCGGCGCCTCCGGCCAGTGCAAGACCACCTGCACCACCGACGGGGATTGCCTGGCGCCCAACACCTGCATGAACGGCAGCTGCGGGAAGGTGCCCATCGGCGCGACCTGCACCAGCGACGTCGAATGCAACACCGGCATCTGCGCGCAAGCGGTCTGTTGCGCCACCGCCTGCCCAGGCGCCTGTGCCTCTTGCGCGCTCCCCGGCAGTGCCGGGGTCTGCACGCCCCTACCGGCTGCGCAAGCGGCGCCGACGGGACAGTGCACCGACCTGGGGACCGCCAGCTGCGGCACCAATGGGTTGTGCGACGGCGCCGGGAACTGCCAGGTCTATGCCCCGACGACCGTCTGCGCGGCCGGCGTCTGCGCGGCCGGCCTCCAGACGCCCGCGGCCAAGTGCAACGGCAAGGGCGCCTGCGTGACCGGCGCGGCGCAGCCCTGCAGCCCGTATGGCTGCGGAGGAGGCACCTGCAAGACCACCTGCGCCTCGGACACCGATTGCGCAGCGCCCAACGTCTGCACCGCGGGCACCTGCGGCCTCTTACCGAACGGACACGCCTGCACCATGGGCGCATCGTGCGGCTCCGGCTTCTGTGCGCAAAACGTCTGCTGCGCCAGCGCCTGCACCGGCACCTGCCTTTCGTGCGACGTCGCCGGCTCGCTGGGCAAATGCGTCGGCGTTCCCGCCGATCGGTCTTCGCTCAACCAATGCGTCGACCAAGGCGCGCCGGCTTGCAAGCTCGACGGCCTTTGCGACGGAAACGGCGGCTGCCAGCAGTATGCGAGCGGAACCCCATGCGCGGCGGCGAGCTGCTCGGGGTCGACCTTCCAGCCGGCCTCGACCTGCACCGGAAGCGGCGCCTGCGTGACCCCGGCGACCAGCTCCTGTTTGCCTTATCTTTGCGCTGGCGGCGCCTGCAAGAAGAGTTGCGCCGTCAACACCGACTGCGCCGCCCCCGTGTACGGCTGTTCGGGCGGCCGTTGCGTGGCCGCGGCCAACCTGACGGTTAAGACGCACACGCTCAACACGAGCAACCTGCAATGGATCTACTTCGACATCCAGATTACCAACAACGGCCCTGCAGCGGTGGTGTTGTCGCAGATCACCGTCAAATACTGGTACACCTACGACACGCCGCCCGCGGCAGTAGCGCAGGCGGCCTCGTGCACCTACGCCAACGGCGTGACCGGATCATGCGGCAGCACGACCATCGGGTCGCCCTCGAACTTCGCAGAGGTCAGCCCGCCGAGAACCAACGCGGATTTCTACTTCACGTTCGGATTCACCTCCGCCGCCGGAAACCTGGCCGCCGGCGCAACGGTCGAGCTCGGTCCGGGATTTCACAAGAACGATTTCTCGAATTACATCCAGACCAACGACTATTCGTACAACCCCGCGACCGCCTTCACGGCCGATACCAAGGTCACCGTCTACCTCAGCGGTGTTTTGATTTACGGCACAGAGCCTTCGTAGCCGCCGGGCCCATTCGATGCCCGTATTTCGGTTCCGGCGTGGTTCCCGCGAGCGATGCTGGTTCCTGGCTTTCGCTCGTCATTGGCGTTGCGGACGTGTCGGGCGAGCTCAGGCTGCGATAGGCTTGCGAGAAGACCTGACCTCGACGCGAATCCACTGGATCGCCAATGCCCTCGACATCGCCGGCCTTTGTGAATCGAAGGGGTGACCCTCGTCTCCGGCGGGTCAGCGGGCTATCGCCGTGCACTAAGGTCACACTTTTCGGATCGACCAGGCAATCGCACACACCGGCAGGCTACCGCGCACCATTCTGAGGGGCCGTGCCCCTTTTATTAATTAACGTGCCTCGCCATCCTTCGTTCGTCCCTCCGCGGCAACTCGACGCGGGGCATCGTCATCTCAAGATCATGAATCGGGCGGCATCGCGCCGAAAGGGCGCACATGCGCTACTCGTGACGCGCGCACTAGCCTACGTGCTCGCCGCTATAGTGATCGCGGGCTGCGGCCCGAGCACGACCGGAGCACCGATCGGAGACAGCTCGGGCGACGGCGGGCGCACGGGAGCGGCGGGGCCTGGAAGCGGCGGAACCCACGCCGGAGGGTCGACCGGCAGCGTTGGCAGTACCGGCTTCGCCGGCATGAGCGGCGAAACCGGTGGCGCTGCCGGAAACAGTATCGGAGGGGCCGCCGGCAACGGCAAGAGCACCGGCCTCGCCGGCATGAGCGGTGAAACCGGGGGGTCACGTGGTGGCGCTGCCGGGAGCGACATCGGAGGGGCCGCCGGAGGCGGCGTCGGGGGGATGACCCGGAGCGGCGCCGGAGGCGCGGCCGGCAGTAACCTCGGAGGGTCGGTGGGTGGCGCTGCCGCTGGGGCGGCCGCCGGCGCTGGTGGGATCGGCGGTTCGGGCGGCCCTGCCGGCGTAGACGGTCCGTGCGACATCTTTGCGTCCGGTAACACACCATGCGTTGCGGCGCACAGCACGGTGCGCGCGCTCTATCGTTCCTACGCGGGAAGTCTCTATCAGGTCCGGCGAGCACTGGATAACGTGACCAAAGACATCTCGGTCATCAGCCCCGGAGGATTCGCCAACGCTGCCACGCAGAACGCGTTCTGCGCCGGCACGAGTTGCACGATTGCGATCATCTATGACCAGTCCGGAAATGGCAATCATCTCACGAACGCGCCCGCCGGCGAACGTAAGACGACACCTGACAACGATGCCAACGCGATGGCTCTCGAGCTGACGATCAGTGGCCATACCGTCTACGGCGTCCACATTCCGGCCGGCACGGGTTATAGAAACAACAATACGGCCGGCATCGCCATCAAAGACCAGCCGGAGACCGAATACATGGTGACGAGTGGCACTTTCTACAACAACGGATGCTGCTTCGATTACGGCAACGCAGAGACAGACAACCGCGCAGATGGCTCAGCCACGATGGAAGCCGTGTACTTCGGCAACAATACCCAGTGGGGCAAGGGGGGCGGCAGCGGGCCTTGGGTAATGGCCGACCTCGAAAATGGTCTCTATCCCGGACCGAGTTTCACGGCCAACCAGAAGGATACCTCTCAGACTTCCACCTACGTCACCGCGATGCTGATAGGACGATCGGGGAGCTTCGCGCTTAAAGGCGGCGACGCTCAAGCGGCGAGCTTGGCGACGATCTACGACGGGGCGCGTCCGTCCGGTTACAATCCCATGAAGAAACAAGGCGCCATCGTTCTCGGTATCGGCGGCGACAACAGTCCCTGGGGCCAAGGAGACTTCTTTGAAGGAGCCATGACTTCGGGCGCGACCTCGGACGCGACCGCCAGCTCCGTTCAGGCCAACATCGCTGCCGCAGGGTACGGCCGCTAATCTCGGTGTCACCCCATGGGGTCTCCTCGTCATCAGGGACCCAACACGAATTGCCAACTATACAGTTTTTTGGACACCCTCTCGTCGGTGGGGAGGTGGCCACGGTAGTACAGCAGGGTCCCCAGCGAGCTGAAGGCCGCCGTACTTCTGCCGCCACCCGTAGAACGTCTTCTCGCTGATCTCGTACCTTCGGCAGAGCTCCTCAGCGGCACGCCCGCCTCGGACTTCTTGAGGGCGACCCACGATCTGCTCCGCTGTGAACCTCGATTTCCGCATCGCTCTCTTCGGGTGGTTGTATCCACATTCGGAACCTCACGGCCGCCCACCTTTTCTGGTCCACGTCAACCCGTCTGGTCGCCGCTAGTCATGGCACTGTGAATCGGTGGCCGGGTAGACGCCGGGAACGATGAGAGCCCCGGGTCCAAGGGTCTTGTACACGCATGCCGTGACGCCGTCGTTCATGATCACCCACACCTCCGCGGGATAGCCCTGACACGACTGGGTGATCTCCTCCAATAGGAGGCAGACGGAGCTGCCCGCCAGCGCAGTGATGTCGTAGCCCCCTTGTTGGCACGCCGCAGCCTTCAGGCCCCAATCCGGGTCGGTGGCCAGAACGGCCGGAAGGGTCTGACTGAGCGTCTGCGCGGTTGACGTGGCTGTAAGTCCGAGGGCGGCGATCGCTCTTAGCGCCACCGCCTTGTCGCAGCCCGTGGCAACGTCCACGGCACCGTCTTTCGGTCCGACGTCCGCCTGCGCGTCACCCATAGCCCAAATGCCGCCCGCGCCAGCGGTTCCCACGCCGCCGCCACCTCTGCCGCCCTGACCGCTCGTTCCAACCGCGCCGCCGCCGCTCTCGCTCGTGCACCATTGTGTCGGCTGGGTTCCGCTCGGGCACTCCCATGTTCCCTGTGAGGTGCACGTGCCAAAGATAGGATTGGTATCGCAATCGCCGTAGCAGTCGAGCTGGGGGGGCTGGGGACAGCTACTGGCCGCGCCGCCAACTGCGCCTCCGGCCCCGCCCGCTCCGCCCGAGCTCCCGCGACCGCCGCCCGGGGTGTTGCTTCCGCAGGCCACCATCGCGCCCAAGGCGAGAGGCACAGCCGCCCAGAGCGCGTTTCCACGTACAACGTTGAACCGAGCCATGCGCAGCCAGGTCAGGGGGAGCTGACCACTTTCAACATCACGACGCCGTGGCTAGGTATCGCGGTGGCTGTGTAGGCGTTGGCGATTGTACCGAGATCGGTGTGAGTCCAGAGATCGCGTACGGTGGCGTTTCCTCCGGGGAGGCCGAGGGTCGTCCACGGCACGGTGATCGAGGCGCTACCCGACGTCCGGTTGAGGAGGGCAACGGCGCGGGCGTTCGTGCCGGATAGTGTCTTGGACCAGATCTGGAGGTTGGTCGCGGGCGTCGCGACGAGCCGTCCCTGGTAGCCGAGCCGATCCTGATCGACGGCAATGACATCCGCATTCGTCAGCACCGCGCGCGTGGCACCGCTCATGGAGCGGAGGTCGTTGCCCGCCAGTAGAGGCGCGGCCAGAAGAGCCCAGAGGGTGAAATGGGACTGATCCTCGTTGGCCGTGAGACCCTTGCCGACTTCCATTATATCCGGATCGTTCCAGTGTCCAGGTCCTGCATAGGACCAGAGCGCGGCGTCCTGATCGACGAGCGACATGACCGAGGTCCAACTCGCGTTGATATCGAACCCAATTCGCCACATATTGGCAATGCTGACCAGATTGAGCGAGCAGCTGCTCGGTGGACAGAGATCGCCAATGCCGTTGCCCGGATTGATGCTGTAAAAAATCGAGCGCCCGCTAGCCCTAAGAGCATCCCGCATCGTCGCGAAGTCACTCCGTTGGCCCTGGCAAAGATCGTATTTTAGAAAATCGATTCCCCAGGAAGCGAATGTCTTCGCGTCGGCGGTCTCGTGGCCGAGGCTGCCGACCGCGACGGTGGGACTTATCCCACCATAAATACCGACGCAGGTCTTGGTGTTCGGAGTTTCGTAGATGCCGATCTTGAGCCCTTTGCCATGAACATAGGCGGCGAGCGCCGGAATCCCTGACGGGAACTTGCTCGCGTTCCATTGCAGGTTGCCACTGGAATCGCGCCCATTCATCCAGCAGTCGTCGAGGTTGACGTATTCATATCCGGCCGCCTGCATGCCGCTCGACACCATCGCGTCGGCGGTCGCTTCGATCAGGCTTTCGCTGATGTTGCACTCGAACGTGTTCCACGAATTCCAACCCATGGGAGGCGTGGCCCCGATGACCGGCGCGCTCGAGCCGCCCGCGCCAGCGCTCCCAGCGCCAGCGCTCCCCGCTGCAGCCGCGCCGCCCCGGCCGGGCGCGGCGCCGCCGGATCCCGCCTGGCCCGTCAAACCCGCGCCGCCGGATCCCACCTGGCCCGTCAAACCCGCGCCGCCGGAACCCGCCTGGCCGGTTGCATCCAATCCACCGCGTCCGCCTTCGCCGGCGGACCTACTTCCGGCAGCTCCGGCTGTTCCCGCGCTTCCCGTGACGCCGCCCGGTCCGCTATCACCCATGCTCCCGCCGGAAC
>DASRLC010000470.1:0-12384 GCA_035648655.1 Polyangia bacterium | reverse complement strand
GGACCCCTGTCGCCCAGCGACAATCAAACCCCAACTTGAGGCTTGCCAACGGCACAAAGACCGAACATCAATCACCCGTCGCGATCGATCTGTCTCATCCAGATTGTCGCGCGCCTGTCATCCAGATTGTCGCGCTACAGGTTAGCTCGGCGTACTCGCGCGCAGGTCGACCATAGAGACGCTGATATTCATCGAAAATGGGGTTGAGACGCTGACGCCCAAGGGCGAAGAAGTACGCCTTCACGTCCTTGTCGGTACCGCCAAGTTCCTGAGAGAGACGCGCGGCGGCTTGAATGTGCTGGCGGGCGCGCTCCATCCCATAGTCGGATCGGTAGGAGGTGTAGCGCCTCGATCCTCGGTACGGACCTCTCGCCACGCTTCAGCGTCCAAGAAGCCACGCCAACGGTCCGCGCCTGGTTCTCGAGCGGAACCGGATTTGGATGTGATAGCCGGCGCCCTTCACGTCTCGCGCGACAGTCATCTGGCTACCGTTGGCGGCGAGCCTGCCACCCTGCTCGCAGAGAGCCCTAAGGACCGTACCCGTCGCCTCGAGGATTGAGGCGACAGTTGCTTCGGAGAGTCCGACCCGTTGGGACCGGCGCGTCAGGGTTGCGAGCACTGCATCAACGTCGGTGCTGGGGTTCGCCTCAATCGTCTCGCGGAGCATCGCCTAGTGGTGTCCGAAAATGATGGAAGCGATAATCACGGCGGCGATCAATCCGGCGATCACATACAACCATGTTCGATCCACCTCTCCTGTCTGACTCTTGGACAGCTTGCCACGCAACGCGGCCTGGGTGTTCCCCATCAAAATCTCCGTCCGACCGGTCGCGGTTGTTTGGGTGTGTGCCACCGTGACCGCCGCCCCGCCGGCCGCGACCTCCTTCGTTGTGGTCGTCAAAACGCCCAACGTGGCTTGGAGCGCGCCCACCTCAACATGGAGCTCTTGGGCCTTTTGCGCGATGTTGAGCACGCCTTCGGCGTACGACTTCATTAGGATTTTGCGCTCCTGCTCCGGGAGAAAGCTGAGGTCTAGACTCGTGCTCGGTCCGATGGGCACGATGCTGGGCACCTTCGAGACGCCTGACGCTGGCGCATCTTGACCGCCGCCGTGTTCCGAATCCGCCACCTTGAGCCTCCTGAATGGCCTGAGCACGAAGGCCGCCGTTGGCTGGCCGTCCCCCGATGGGTTCCTGCACCCAGCGAGAGATTGACCCGTTAGCGCTGGTTAGTCGAGAGACCACAACGCATCAGGCGCGGCCAGATGAGCGCTGTGCAGCCAGCGTTGGACAGGTACCCAGGGGAGTGAGCCCGGCGTACCGCAGTCAGGTTGGGTCCAGCGAGCGGGCGCTGAATGGCCGGCTCGGCGTGCCGTCGACCATCAGCGTGAGGTAGATGTCGCGGTTTGGTAGGCTCACCAAATCCTGCGTATCGAAGGTCGGTTGGAACTCTCGCGCCAGGTAGGAGGCGTCCTCCGCGCCGACGCGAAAGGATATGAGCGTTCCAGCATTCCCGAAGACCGCGTGGCGAACGTCGGGCTCCAGTTGCGCCAAATGCTGGTGCGCGAGGGTCAACCCGACGCCGTACTTTCGCAATTCCGCCATCATGTTGACGAAGGCGAGGGTGGTGAAGGATTGGAACTCATCGACGTATAGGAAGAACGGGCGGCGCTCCGGGTCCGGAATCTCTCCCCGACTGAGGGCTGCAAGCGCGACAGTCGAGACGATGAGGCCACCGAGAACGTTGGCCCCATCCTCACCGAGTCTTCCCTTGGCGAGATTGACGATGAGCGTTCCACCGTCGTCCATGAGCCGCCGGAAGCTGATGGGCTTCTCCGGCGCGACGAGCACGCGATAGAGTCGCGGGTCGGTGAGGAGCGCTCCCATCTTGTTCTGGATCGGCGCGACCACCTCCGCCCGGAGCCGATCGGGGTACTTCTCGAACTCGTCGGTCCAGAATCGGCGGACGACCTCGTTTCGCACTCGGGCTACCGTCGCGCGCCGGAACTCCTTCTCCGCGTAGAGGCGGAGGATGTCCGGGAGGGCGGAGAGGTCTCGCTCTAGGAGAGTGTAGAGGCTGTTGCGAAGCACATGCTCCATGCGCACCCCCCAGGCGTCGGGCCAAAGCTTGCGAAGCGAGTCGAGTAGGCCCGAGGCCGCGAGCGGAATCTTGTCGTCGCGGACGCGGCGAAGCGGATTGAAGCCGAAGGGCTGCGTCAGATCGGCGGCATCGAGATAGACGAGTCGATCGGCGAGCTTGGGCTCCGCTACGAGTCGGATGCGCTCCGCCAGATCACCGTGGGGATCGACGAGGGCGAAGCCTCGCCCGGCCGCGAGGTCCTGCCGCGCAAGAACCTCAAGCAGCGTGGACTTCCCGACGCCCGTTTTGCCGATCACATAGATGTGGGAAAGCCGGTCGGCCTGTTTGATGCCGAAGGCCTTGAACGCTCGGCGGAAGTTGGTTTGTGCGAAGTATGAAATCCGATGCCGTGGGCCCGGCTGCATAACTCCATTCTGGCGGCTGGCGGCTCTCGCCGCACGGGGACCCTTCATGCGAACGCCGCCCGATCGCGGGCCGTCACTCGTCCTTGGGCAGTCCCCGCATCGACTGCGCTATTACGCGGGCCACCGCCGCGCGCCGGTCTTGGGCCTCGGCCGCGCCGACCGTCGTCCGCGAGACCTTCACGCGATAGCCGCGAACGAGGGTGGGCCCCTCCACGGCGGGTGGAGCCAGGGCGTCGAGGGCGTCGGCGACAAGTTCGGGCGTAAGGAAGAGGATGCGCGCCATGTCGTCGGCGGACAACCGGCCGCGAGCTTGGGCCTCGATCGCGCGGAGCCGCTTGGAATCGGCGGCAACGGCGAACACCCGCGAGAACCCGCCTCGCAGGCACTTGGCCAAATTCTGCGCCTCATACTCGGGTTTCGAGGTGACGGAGATCTCGCACGCGATTGAGAGGCGATCGCGGTGAAGCGCCACATCGATCTGGCCGCCCTCCTCCACGCTCTCCTCGATGACCGCCCTGAAGCCGCGATCTTCCCCCAAGCCTTTGATGAGATGCTGCACGTAGCGGTGCTGCGACCCGCCTTTGCCGAGTTCGCGGGGTTCGGCTCGTTCCACTCTATGGATCACCGGCGCTAGCGGCTCTTCCTCAGGTTCAGGGAGCACCTGCGGCTCGAAAGTCGGCGACCGTGGCTCCGACCGAGACGGTGCGCGCCCGCCGGCCGGCTCAACCGGAGGCTCCTCCGGCGGACGTGGTTGTTCTTTTTGGGCGGGAGGCTCTGACTTCGGTTCCGGCGCGAAATCGAAACCGACCACGTCGGCGAGCGTGCCGCAGTAGCGCGCGCGGTTCTGCTCCATGACCGCGTCGAACGCTTCTTCGGTAAGGAGGGGCTGGCGTTCGAGGAAGCCGAGCGGGACGGTGAGCCGGATGGCCCGAGGGGTGGAGTGCTTCAGCCAAGCGGCGAACTCGCTGCGCTCTCCCCTGCGCTTCATGCTCTCGATGAAGTCCGGCGTTGTGCGCAGCTCATCGGCGAGACCCCGCGCGTCCTTGGCCGACACGCCGCCCGCGCACTTGAAGCTGGTGTTGGTGAGGATGGCTGAGCGCAGCCGCGGGGAGAGCTGGTCGAGGGTCTGGTGTGCGAGCGTGAGGCCCACATTGTACTTGCGGGCCTGGTTGAGAATCGTCTCGATGGAGTCGTCGAAATATTCCTGGGCCTCGTCGATGTAGACGAAGGCCGGCGTGCGGTCCTCGGGGGCCAGGACCGACCGCTCAAGGGCGGCCTGCTTCAACATGGCGATGAAGAACCGGCCAAAGAGCGCGCTGCCGTCTTCCTTCAGAAGGTCCTTGGCGGTCGAGACGAGGACAATCTTCCCCTCGTTCATGGCTTCGAAGAGGTCGAGCTTGTTCGACTTCTGGGCGAACATGCGCTCGAAGGCCGGCGTCGAAAGGACGCCCCAGAGGCGTCGGAGGATCTGCTTCTTCGTCGCGGCAAACGACGGGTGAAAGAACTCCGTCTGGAAGAAGTAGCGCGCCGATCCGTCGAGCTGGTCCATGAACCGCTTGAAGGGTTTGCCGTCCTCCATGAGCTGCATGAGCGTGTGGATGGTCGCTGCTGGGATGGTGACCATGAGACGGGCGAGGTAGCGGAAGATCACGCCCTGCTTCTGGGTGAGTTCGGCTCCGAGCATCGAGCCGAAGAACGTCTCGTACAGCTCGATCACGCCGTTCAGGACCCGCTCGCGGTCCACCGCTCGGTATCCGGCGATGCGATCCAGCGGCGCGTCGAAGAGATTGAGCGCCGCAGGAAACTCGACATCGGCCGGGTCGATGATGACCAGGCGATCGGCGAGGATGCCGGGCGCGGCAGGATCAAAGAGCGCAAGCCGGCGGAGCTTGTTGATGAGATCGCCCTGGCTGTCGATCACGATCACGGACCGGAGGTCCCGCTGCGCGGCGACCAGATCGGCGTGGATCATCCGCTGCATGAGCTGCGTCTTGCCGTGTCCGGTCCCGCCGACGATGTGGCAGTGCTCGAACCGGACCTCGTCGGGGACGTCGAACGGAACAGGGAGATCAAGAAGCGGACGGAAGGGCGTGCCTGCCAGATAGAGGTCGGCGATCGCGGCGGCACTCCTATCCTTCTGGTCCTTGGGAGCGATCATTTTGTACGACCGGTCGGGGCGATCGTCGTCCGGCGCGTAGCCGGACGCGACGAGGTAGTTCCTCTGGAAGAAGCTTCGCAGTTCGAGGAACAGTTCCGCCTCTTCCGCCTCGGGGTTGTACCGGACCCGCACGAAGTCCTCGACGAGGCCGGCGGGGTCGTCGATGAGTTCGATGAGCGGGACTTCGAGCCCTCGCTCTCCCTCGTCGGGCCAGTCCCCGAGGCACGCCTCGGGGAGCTGCCGCATGAAGCTGCCATACGCCGCAAGGAGCTGGCGCTTCACGATGCCGAATTGATGGTCGAAGTTCACCGCCCAGCGCCTTCGCCGTTCGATCATCTCGCGGAACTCGATGGCGATCGACATATCGCCCTCGATGGCTCGCCACGCTGGCGTCATGGGCGCGAAGTCCTCGGCCCATAGGAGATCGAAGGTGGCTTCAACGAGCGCGGTGCGTATGGGCCCGGCGGGCGATGGGTCCCGCAGATCCATCGCCGCGCTCACGATCTCGGCGGTCCGATCGCCTACGAAGTTCTCCGCGCCGCACGCTCTTTTCCAGAAGCGATCGACGGCTTCCCAGGCGTCGCGGTTCTCCCGCGCGTCGCGATCCTTCAGGCTCCCCGAGAACCAGTGACGGATGTTGCCCAGTTCCATCGGGCTAAAGCTCGATGACCTCCTGGCCGCCGAAATGGGAGGCCGCGTCGAGAATCTGCTTGAATGCCTGCGCGGCCTCTTTGATCTGGCCCTCGGCTCCGAGCATCTCGAGGATGTCCTTGCACTCGACCCTCTTGCCGTTCTCGAGATCGTTGACCGTGATGATGAGATTGAGGGTGCGCCACATGATCGCATGCCCCAACTGGGCGTATTCGTTACTCCCCTGCTTCATGTCGTTTTTCGAATAGAGCAGCGTACTGCCAAGCTTGTATTTGGCGATCTTCGCCTTCTCGTCGGGCGAGAGGTCCGCCCGCACGTCAAGCGTGAAAACGACCTTGCCGAGAATGCCGGAACGCTGGTCGCGGCGCAGTAGCAGCTTCATAGATGCCTCCCCCGAGGTCGCGAACGTGGGCGTCACGATAGGCGGAGCGTAACCACAACCTGGGGCGGAGTCATCACACGAACACGATGGCTTACGGCCCGGCGCGCGCTCGGGTTACGTCCTCCATCCGGACGCCCTCGGCCCAAAGGACCGAAAGCCTCTGCGCAACGCGAACAAAAGCGGAACAAAGTGGCTGCCCCTTCCGACGCGATGGCCCTAGGAGTCGCCCCCGGAGGTCGCCTCAGGGAATGGGACACGGATCGTCGCATGAACCGCCGCCAGGCTGGCTGGCGCTTGATGGTCTTTTGCAAGCGGACCCGTCCGTCGCCGGGTATCTGGCTCGTGGTCAAGAGGTCAAAGGCGTATGCCACCAACGTGACTGCCGGCGCAGGTGTGAGGTCGATCTCGGACGGCTCGCGGCGCGGGGTTTCGGGTCGCTGCCGGTCTCGACGGTACAGACATTCTTGCGATGCCACAGTCTCGCGGGGTGCGGACTCGATTTCCACGAGGACCGACACTCGCACCTTCCGCTGCGCGCGCTTGTCGGACGCTCCCACGTGAAGCTTCGGATCAAGTGCGCGGGCTGTGGCTTCTTTCGGGTCGCGTCACCCGAGGCCGTGATTGGCAAGCTCTCGGCCGAAACGCCGATGCCGGACGGCCTGCTGATCTCCCAGATCGCCGCCCTGATCAAGGGGCCATGCGGGACGTGCCGAAAGAGCGCGTGGCGCGTCGACGTGCTCTGGCCGGACCAAAACACCGAAAGCTGGCGACGGACGGCGGCCAGCAGGACTCAGGGATAGTGAGTCCCGCTACCTCTCTGCGAGCGATGCGCGATCCGCCGTGGCTTAGCGGCCCTCGCGGCCCACGCTTCTCGCGATGTAGTCGGCGCACCCTTGACGGAATGCAGGCGAGTAGGCGGGGCAATCTTGGGGGCTCTGCGGTCGGCGGACCTTCGCCCACATCGCACCGGCGTCCGGTTCATCCGCGGCGAGGGCGTCGTCTTCGACGTCGGCCTCGTCGAAGGCCCTGGCGTGCTCGTAGCCGGCGGCGATCGTTCGGGCGGCATCATGCCCGGCCTCGCCATGTCCCCCGGCAATCAAGTCGCGCACGAGAAGTGCCATCATCGCGAGCGCCGCGAGGATGAGAAGCACTGACTCCGCCTTCCTCCGGAGCTGGCGATGATCCCGCCAGAGTGGGCCGCGTTCACGCGACACTGGCCGGCTCCGTCGCCCGTTCGACAGCGATCACACCTGGCGGGCCGGCGCACATGAGCGGCGTCGGATCAGTCGTGAGGTCGAGCCACCACGCCCATTGCTCTGGCTCGAGGATGACGGGCTGTCGGTTGTGGTAGGGCTCGCAGTCCGGGCCAGGTGCGCAGGTCACGATGGTGAAGCTCTCGATCGCGCCGTCGGCGGTGTGCGCCCGGTCCCAGAGGCCGGGAAAGCAGAACGTCTCGGAGTTGGCTTTCGTGAAGCGCCACATGACCTTGGCCCCGCGCTCGCCGGTCCATTCAAAGAAGTGGGTCGCGGGCACCAGACACCGGCGGCGCTTGAACGGCTCCCGAAACGTCCCGGTAGTCGCCACCGTCTCGGCCCGAGCGTTCGTGCACATGGGCTTCCATTCCTTCACCGCCTTCTTGTGGAAGAACGGGATCAGCCACCACCTGGCGTCTACCATCTCCACGCCAGCGGATGGATCGGCGGCATCGAGCGGCCGGATGATCGGCGCGGAGTCGGTTGGACGAATGTGCTCGCGCGGCTCAAGGTTCGGAACCGCGCCATCGCGAAAGACGAGCGGGATGCGGACCTGGCTGAACTCATCGACCAAGCGGGAGACGGGCGCCAGATAGCCGTACCGATTGCACACGGGCGAAAGCTAGCGCGTGAGCGGCCGATCCGAAAGAGGCGGAGTCGCGACTCCTATAGAAGAAAGCCTCGCCGAAAATGGGCGAGGCTTAGGTCTCAGATCGCGGGTTCAAGTTCCGGCACGGCCCGCTCGAAGAGGTAGTCGCTGGCTTGAGTGGCCAGTCTGGCGGCGGTGAAGATGGCCTTGGTGTCGCTCTTCAGGATCTGGAGCCAGTAGCTCAGGTATGCCGCATGATCCTGCCGGGGTTCGTTCGACACATTGAGATCGGCACATAGGAACGCGGCCCCGATCTCCGCCACAAGCTCCTCCGCCGCATACGCGGCGTCGCCGAACCGGCTTCCGAAAGTCCGGTCCAGCCGGTGCTTTGCTCCCGTCCAGTGGACGAGTTCATGGAGGAGCGTGGCGTAGTAGGACTCGGTCGGGGTGATCGTGGACGTGCCCACGAAGAGGCCACGCTCCGGCAAGTCGATGCGATCCAGCTCCTGGCGATAGCAAGCGAGCGTGCCACCGTGACGGATCGAGGCTTCGGTGCCGACGACAAGTCGGTCCACCCTACCGAGGGTCTCCACGGGGTTGGTGACGTCAGGCTGGCCTGGTGGTCTCCACCCATCCACCTGTTCCGAATTGAACACCGGGGACGCCCTCACGACGAACCGCTTGGCAGGGCCGCTCTCTTCGACGGAAAAAAGCGCTGGCGGGTCCTCTGGCTCGATCTCCCGATAGAAGACGACGGTGGACGAACGTTCGCCCTGTCGCACCTGGGCTCCGAGTCCCTGCCACTGGAGGTAGCTGGCCCAGTGCCCGGAGCCAAAGCCGACAAGGGTGGCCTCGGCCCAAAGGGCGACGACGTTGACGCCCCGATATCTATTGCCCGTCGCCGCATTCATGGGCCGCCCGATGCGGGGGCCCATTCGGTGCCAAGGCATGACAAACTCCCCGGCCCCCGCCTCGATCGCGGCCACGATTTTCTCCGTGACCGCGCGGTGAATGTCGATCCGCGGCTTTGAAAGAACTCCACTGTTCATTTGAATCTCCCGTGCATTGCGGGAGCGTCGGAAGGATTCCGGCGCTCCCGAGTGCTCGGAAGGTCTGCTTCGATTTTGCCGCGTGGCGGCTCGGCCGCAAGGGGACGCTTTATGCGGTCGACCGATCCTGCCGCCTTAGCCTATCCGACCGTCCGCTCAATCGTTCGCCGGAGAGGCTCGTCTATCAATCACCATCGTGTTGGGTTCTCAAACGGAGGATCACATCCTGCCTTTGCAGGCGTGCCATGTGTTTTCGCTTCTCGTCAATTATGGCCCTTCCCGACGCACCGCTTAGGACCGCGAGCGCCTCCGCCACGCTTGCTCTTATCTCCCCGAAATCTTCGCTGGAGAGCCGATCGAAGCGTCTCAATTCAATGATTTTTTGAATCATAGCCTCAGAGAGGTACCGACTGACGCCGAGCTTCTTCAAGCTATTGCGAAGCGCCGCAGGCGCAGACGGCAGCCTTAGGTCCGCGATCAGTGCGGTTCGAAAAAACTCGACAATCAGCGGCTCTGGCACATCGAAAAGGTCTGGCTCAACCAGCTGCTGCTCAAGTTTTTCCGTTCCAAGGCTGGCGGCAACGAGCCGTCCGATTCCAAGTGGCATGCCCAGCGAGATCCCCCGAGCCAGCTCTGCGTCAGACATGCTCCGCGGAACCGTCAGCTCATATAGAACGCCGTTAATCCGAACCTTCCGCTCTCTCGCAAGGTCCGGCACAAGCTGAAGCGAAAGATGGAGAAACGCTCCCCATCCCCTCCAGACCGAGGCAAGATGCCTGCGCTTATCGCTTCCCGAAATCTCCTCCATGTTCTTGATCAAACCGGAATAAAGCAGGAGACACGTCAGAAATTTGTGACCGATATGCTCAATCCTCGGGCGAAAGACCTCCTGCCGATGTTCCACGTCGCGGGGAATTTCCCCCTCCAGCTCCGCGTCCTGCTCCGCTTGAGTCAGGGGCGCTGCGGAAAGGTGTCTCGCTAGAGAATCAATGGCCCCCTGTTCATCGCCGACGGATGGCAATTCCAAACTCGTCAGCCGATCGAGATCTATTCCTCCGGCCGCCCGCGTGAGTTCCTCCAAGATCGACACGAATCGCCGGCCTACCTCGTCCACCAATTTCGTGTCGTCGCGAACCGCCCCAGCGAAATACTGTATTTCGTTCAGAAAGGAAAGGTATCTTACATCGTCCAATACCCACGTTCTGAATCCTAAATCGCGCTTCATATTGAACGCGATGAAATACTCCAGGACCGCCCGGTACCGAAAACTGACTTTGTCGCCAGGCTTAATCACGAACAATCGCGACCCAAGGAATTCGGCCATGAGCCAATCCAGGTCCACCGCGATCTCTATGTTTTGGATATAGGCTCTCATTACGCCGCGAATGATCTCCCTATCTACCACGTAGGTGTCATTCGCGACCATCCAGCCCGCCACGTGAGCAAGCAACGCCGTCTTATTGTGATAGTCAAACGTCTCTCGCTTGCTCTGCTCCACAGACGCCTTGGTAAGGGTGACTTCGACAAACTGTTCGATCAGTACCCATCGGTTGATCGGGCGGAATCCGCTCTGTTGCTCAAAGATCACCATAAGAATGCTGCCGTTGGCGGCGGTGAACGGCAGATTTATTTCGCTGATCTCCGCTTGAATCCGCTCAAGAACGCGGTCGACGTCCGCGCACGTGTCCCACTTCGTGACAAGCATCCGCATGTCACGGCGTCGGAAGGCGCAGAGTTCGACGAAATCGAACTGGATTGGCATCTCTGGGTTTAGGGAGGCTCCGTAGGGTGCCACCGAGGTCCTCAAGCTGGTGAAGACGTAGCGGACCTTGGGGTACCGCGTGACAAAGTCACGCAGGATCGCCATCCGCTTGGCGTCCTCAAAAACCACGTCGTCAATCATCAGGCAGACATGGCCGAGATTGATCAGCGACCCAAAGTCGAACACCTCATTGGACGACACAATCCTTGACCGCACTGTCTTCAGCAGGCTGTCGGCGTTTTGCCGAATTTCGGCAAAGTCGAGAATCACGGGCACCCGCGCGAACGTCAGTTCGCCAGAGTCGCTCAACAGGCGGTACTGGAGCTCGCGCAGGACGGTCGTCCGCCCAAATTCGGGATCAGCGTAAACGATGCAATGTCCCTCACCCCTGACCAGGTCGTCGAACGCGACGGTGACCTCCAGGGTCATTTCGGGTTCGTTCAATTTCTGCGGCTGAAGGTGGTTCCGCTTCATGGGCGCAGGCACAAACATTTCGTGCAGCCCCTTATCGCCGATGCCTGCCCACTCGGGATCACCCAGCAGCGGGGGCAGGCAGTCCTCTCTCAGGTACCTGCGGAGGTCTTGGTCCTTTATCGGTGCGCCGATGCCGCGCCAGAACTGCCGGGCCTTCTGTGAGGAGTAGAATTTTCCCTCAGAGGTGACGTCGATGGCCGCGTCGAACTGCCTCCGGTCCTTATAGAAGGATCGGAGGTGGGCTTCAAAGAGCCGCTCCGCAGGCTCAACCGACACTAGCGCGTACCCGTTGTAGCGACGGCGGTCGCTAAACGTCGCGCCGGCCTGATTCGAGAAGAGTTCACCCTCGTAGCTCGTCGTGTGCGCCGACAAGGGCTCATGCATGTGACCGAACATATGCATCGCACCCTCGCGCTGGATCACTCCTCGCAGAAATTTCGCAGAGGTCTCGCTCAGCCAGTCGAGTGGATGGTGGGTCGCAAATATTCGAAATGACGTTGCCGTCAAAGCTTTCAGGGCGTCCAGCACGGCGTACTCCGCGACGGCCATACATCTTAGGTCCTTCTCGACACCGTCCGCACCCGTTCCGGTGAGGAGAGCGGTGTTGAGAATAACCATCTCAACGTTTAGGATGTCGATACGGTATATGGTGACGAATATGTTCCTAAATATCGGGACTCCTCCGGAAAGGAAGCCAGCCAATTCTTGAAAGCTTTGGAATTTCTCGTCGCCTAGGCTGCCAAATGTGCCGTCCTCGAACAACTGGTTCACGGCATCCATGGCGTCTGCCTGCCCCCTCCATGCCAGATGCTGGTCGAGCATATCTTCTACGGTGCGACGTGACGCATCATGGTTGCCGGGGACGACAAAAATACGCTCGTCGCTACATTTGGTTGCTGTAGACACGCGTTTCAGAAAGAAATCATAGGCCTCAAGATGGTTATCTGTCGCCGCCGCGTTCACGAGGTCACCGGTGAAGAGCACTATGTCGGGCTGGCGGTGGCCTATGCAGAGTCCTTCTAAGTCTTCGATTAGCGCATCTACGACGATGGCCTGTTCGCGAGACTTCTTCTTTGAATAGTGGAAGTCACTGACATGTAGTACCGAGAAGATTTTCGAGTGACTCATGCGATTGCCGACTTTTTAACTTTCTAGAGCGCTGACTTACAGGCCGCTCGGTATGAGGTCAACCGAACACAGGTTTGGGTTATAGGATTTCATGGCTTTCTGCGTCAATCGCTTCCGCGCCGCGTAAGGGCCTCGCGCTTGGTCCCGTTCCGCCAGGGAGGCCTTGAGAAGGGTGCGGTCCTCGATGAGGTCGCCCGGTCCCGTCGCTTCCTCCGATCGATCATTTCTGTGTGGCATTTGGCCCGACGTTGGGTCCTATCGAGCTAGGGGTCAAGGCCGTCGATCGCGCCTCAGTGTAGCGCGACAATCTGGATGACAGGCGCGCGACAATCTGGATGAGACAGATCGATCGCGACGGGTGATTGATGTTCGGTCTTTGTGCCGTTGGCAAGCCTCAAGTTGGGGTTTGATTGTCGCTGGGCGACAGGGGTCCG
>DASRLC010000469.1:0-2320 GCA_035648655.1 Polyangia bacterium | reverse complement strand
ATCTTGGAGGCCGAGAATCTGGCGCTTTACCATGCGGGCGCCGTGATGGCCTCGAACTACGTGGTCGCGCTGGCCGACACGGCGCAGTCGCTCATGATCAAGGCGGGGGTCCCGGCCGACCAGGCGCTGCCGGTCCTCATACCGCTGCTCACGAGCGTGGTGCAGAACCTGGCCCAGCTTGGCCTCCCCGGGGCGCTGACCGGACCGGTTGCCCGCGGCGACGTGGCCTCGGTGGAGCGCCACCTCGCCACGCTCGAGGCGCGCGCCCCCGAGCTGGTCGCCCTCTACCGCCTGGTGGGCCGAGATGTCTTGCGATTGGCCCGCGAAAAGGCCGATCTCGACCCGGCGGGCGCGGCACGTCTGGAGGCGCTGTTCACCGGCGGTGGCCCGGTTGTGGAGGGATCGACGGCGGGATCGGCGACCTCCCCGACGGGCGGCCGGCGGCCCGGCGCATAAAATCGTCGGTTCTTCCTGACGAGCCTGGCATTTGGTCGGGCTCTTCGCCTATCATCTGGACCCGTTTTCCTGTTTGCGCCCCTGGCGCGGGAGCTTGTGATGCACCAGAGACTTGCGCTCCGATTCGGCACCCTTGTCGCCCTCTCGATCCTGATGTTCGCGCGTCCGAGCGCGGCCGCCAAGCCCGAGGATGTGTTCAAGGGCAAGATCATCATCACCAAGAACCGGCTGCCGATGCGGTTCGCGTCCCCCGGCGCATTCGTGAGCGCGCTACAGAAGAACAAGATCGAAAAGATCTGGCCCACCGAAGAGAGCGGCGCCGACCACGGGATCTGGAACCTCGAGTACCTGGCCTTCTTCGCCCAGCCGCTCGACGACAGCGAGATCGAGGTGAAGTTCTACGACATCACCGGCGGCGACAAGCGCTACGTGGCGGGCGATCCCCAGTACACGCGCGAGCGTGGCTCGCGGATCTTCGGCTCCAGCATCCAGCTCTCCAAGCCCGACTTCGATGTGCGCAAACACTACATGATGAGCATCGAGTCGAAGGGGCGCACCATCGCCATGACGACCTTCTGGCTGCTCGGCAAGGGCGCCAACTACAACGGCAAGGTCGAGTTCTCCGACGCGGACACCCGCGCGAAGTGAGTCGGTCCTCGCCTTGACGCGCCCGCGATCCCGCACCCTGTTCTTTGCCCTGGCCCTCACCTTATCGGGCGGCGCCTTGCGGGCGGCGCCCGAGACCGCCGGGACCAAGACCGCCAAGGCCAAGACCAAGACCGCCAAGGCCAAGGCTGCGGCCGGGGCGGCGCCACTTGCGCCCGCCAAGATCGAGTCGTTGCGCCAGGCGCTGATGGCGCCCGACGAAGCGGCGGCCCTCGACGCCGCCGCGGCGCTCGGGTCCGCCGGCACATCCGCCGCGCGCGATCCGCTGGTCGAGCTGCTGGCCGCGGGTGCCACGCCGGTCCGCGCGCAATCGGCCCTCGACGCGCTGGCCAAGCTGGGCGACGCGCACCTGCTCGGCAAGGATCCCACCGCCACGCTGGAGGTGCTCGAGCTGTACGCTGGACATCGCACCCCGGAGCTGCGCCGCAGGGCGATCAAGGTGCTGGGGGAGATCTCCGATCCGCGCGCGGTCCCCACGCTCATGGAGCGGCTCGGTGACGCGGCGCCCGACGTGCGGGCCTCGGCTGCCGAGGCGCTGGCCGGCCGGGGGGAGATCAAAGCCGCACCGCGGATGTTCGCGCTGCTCAAGCTGGGCGACGCCGGGGTGGCGGCGCCCCTGGCGACCATCGCGACCCCCGATCTGATTCCGCAGATTGCCGAGCTGGCCGGCACCATCGACGACGGCATCGTGGCGAGCGCGCTCGGCGAGTACGTCAAGCGCGCGGATGTCCCCGATAAGCTACGGATCGACGTCCTGCGAACCATTGGGCGGCTCTCCGGCGCGGCCGCGACCACCGCGCTGGTCGAATACGTGGCGTCGGTGCCGACCAAGGACGATCGCCCCTCCAAACACGAGGCGCAGAAGCTATTGGACGCTCGGGGGACCAATCAATGAGGGGCTCGGCTCGCACGACGGGCGTCGGTCGCGCGCTGGTGGCATTCGGTGCGCTGGGTCTTGCGGCCTGCGCGACCAGCCCGTTCCAGCGGGCCGGCAACGCCGACGACGTCGCGGCGGCGGTGGCGCGATCGCAGGCCCCCGGGCCGCCGAGCCGGAGCCTGGTGTTTCTGGTGCTGGCGGGGAGTGGTGGCCCGCGTCTGGCGGCCTACGACCTCGGCGCCTCCAAGCTGCTCTGGACCCAACCGGCCGACGTGACCACGCGGGTCGAGGCTGGCACCAGCGTGCTCGTGCATGGCACCC
>DASRLC010000468.1:0-5252 GCA_035648655.1 Polyangia bacterium | reverse complement strand
GCGTAGCTTCCCGCACCGGCGCCGGCGAGGCGAGGGCCGGACTCGGCTGCACCGGCGCCGGTTCGACGATCACAGTCGACGCCGGCGGCGGCGACGACGACGGCTCGGCCCCAGCCGGTGGCAGCGGCACTGCGTCTGGAGCACCCGGCCCGACGGCGACCGCGGTCGATGCCGTGAGCAGAATCAACGTGGCCAGGAGAGCGGGAAGGGGCTGGGCCGAGCGGGCAGTTGTTTTCATTGAGGCGGTCCGACCGTGTATCCGTTGACGTTCACCGTTGCGGTCAGGGGGAGATTGGTCGAGCTGTCACCGACCATGATTTGAACCGGCCCACTCTCCACGACCCAGTGACCGGTCCGCGCGGTCGGCGAGTCCGCCTGAAAGTAGTCGAGATCTGACAGCCGAACCGGGATCGTCACCTGCTTCGCCTCGCCGGCCGCGAGGCTGACGCGCGCGAATCCTTTCAGCTCCTTGGGCGACCGTCGCGCCGTCGTGTTGGGGAACGAAACGAAGACCATGACCGTCTCGTCGCCGGCGACGGCGCCCGCATTCGTGACGTTGACGACCACCGGCAACACCGCCCCCTGGCTCATGCTGCTGCAGCCGAGTTGCAAGTTGGAGAGCGCGAACGTCGTGTAGCTGAGGCCCGCCCCGAAAGGAAACACGGGGGTGATGCCGTTGTGGTCGAAGTAGCGGTAGCCGACGTAGTAGTCGAACGTCGTCTGGCCGTTGGCGCCGTCGAACGGATCGCCATAATCCTGCTCGTGGCCCCAGGTGAACGGGAGCTTGCCGCCGAAGTTGTACGAGGCGCCGCCCACCTCGCCCCAGAGCAGATCGCCGAGCGCCTCGCCGCCCCGCTGGCCTGGATACCAAGCCATCACCACCGCAGGGACCTGGGAAAGCCAGGGCATCGCGATCACGCTGCCGCCCTCGAGCACGACCACCATCGGCTTTCCGCTGGCCGCCACCTGCTGGATGAGCGCGTTCTGGATGCCCTGGTAATTCGAATCCATCTGCTTGGCGTCGAGCTGCAAACACCCGCCCAAGGTGACGCAGCCGGTGTTCCGATCGGCCGCCAGCGTGTACTCTTCGCCCTCGTCCTGCGCGGTCAAGCCCGCCATCACGACGACGAAGTCGGCGGCGCTCACGGCGCCCATCACCGGGCTCAGGTCCCCGAGACTGTTGGTCGCCGTCGTGACGTTGATCCCGGAGCTACCGGGCGTGCACGAGGTTCCTGAAGGTGTGCCGCCCGATGCGACGCAAATTCCGGCGAAGGGTCCAACCGACTTGGCGGGATCGGGATAGACGCGGCTCGATCCGAGATCACCCGTGCGGACATCGGTGGCGAAGTTCACGCTGCCGCCCGTATTGGTCGAGCCGCCGTCCGTGGTCCGATAAGGGACCGTGGCGCCCACGACGAGCAGATTCTTGACCGAGGGGCTGATCGGTAGCACGCCCTGGTTCTTGAGGAGGACCATGCTCTCCAGCGCGGCGCGCTTCGCCAGCGCCAGGTGGGTCGCGTCGCAGCTGATCCGGCTGTTCGAATAGATCGTGACCGGGGGACTGAGCCCGACGTTTCCGGAAACCTGGTCCGATTTGAATCGGTACTTCTCGTAAAGAATTCTCCGCACCGAGGCATCGAGCTGGGCTTTCGTCACGTTGTGCGTGTTGTAGAGGCTCTGGAGCTGGCTGTAGTAGAGCGCCCAGGGTAGCTCGACGTCCAACCCGGCGTTGAGGGCAATGACGGCGTTGCTCTTTTGGGTGGTGGGGTCGGGGACGGTGTCGGAGCCCGGCATGGCCCACCAGTCGCTCAGGATGAACCCCTTGAAACCAAAATCGTTGCGCAGCACATCGGTCAATGTGTGCGAGTTCTCCGTCGATTTCGTTCCGGTCACCTCGTTGTAGGACGCCATCACCGACGCCACGCCGGAGTCCTGAACCACCATTCGGAAGTTACGGCCGTAGATCTCCCGCAGCGTCTGTTCGTCCATCTCCGAATCGTTCTTGTTGCGGCCTTCCTCGACGTCGTAGCCCATGAAGTGCTTGGCGTTGGCGGCAACGTGCTGCTGGACCCCGACCACCAGCGCGGAGGCCAGACGGCCGATCTGATAGGGATCCTCGCCGTAGGTCTCCTGCGCGCGGCCCCAGTACGGGTGGCGAAGCAGGTTCATGCAGGGAGCGAGCAAGAGCGTCTGCTTGGCGGCCTGCATCTCGTCACCGATCGCCTCGCCGATCGCGTACTCGAGGTCGAGATCGAAGGCCGCTCCACGCGCCATGCTGACCGGAAAGGCGGTCGAGTAGCCGACATTCTGGTTACCAACCACGGCGGCGGTGGCGAAGGTGCCATCCAGGTCCTCGCCCAGGTTCATGCCGCGCGAAGCGTCCCGGTAGCGGTAGCCCCGAATGCCGGTGGTGTCTGGACTGCGCTGGATGTCGTTGAATTGAGTCGCCCCCGACGAGCCATAGGGCATGCCGGCCATCTGCGCTGCCTCGTCGGTGACCGAGATCCCGGCCATCGTCTGGTCGACCTGCATCTGGATCGCCGGGTCGTCGTATGAATAGCCCTGGCTATATTTGTCGATGGCGTTGGGGTTGCCGGTCCCGCTCCCCGCGCAGGCGACGGGCGTGACGACGTTCTCGACGTCGCCGGTCGCGATGACCGTGCTGCCGGCGTCGGGGACCCCCGCGTCGCCCTCGACCAGGGCGCAGGTTTGAGCGCTGACGGAGCCGTCGCCCGATCCCTGCGGCGCGGGGAGCGAGCAGGCGGGTGTCGCCAGAAAACCGACGATCAACAACAACGACGGTTTGAGCAACTTTAGATTCTGCATTGAAACTCCTGAAAGCCTCTTTTTAGGGAATGCCAGCCGCTCAGCTAAAGCGCACAAAATGTCCGATAATTTTTTTGATGAATTGCGACGCGGGGCTGCACTGCCGAGCGGCCCGCACGGTATCACGGGTCACGGCCAAGGCAACACGTATTGTCGATTTGGCCACAGCGACACCCGCCCAAACTCAGAGACGACGTCTGTCCACACGGACGCGCTGAACGTCTTGGTTTGGAATTGCGGCGCTTGGTTGCGATATGGCAGCAACGAAACGCGTCCGACCGTCTGGCCGAGCGATGAACCTAGGCGCCCGCCGTCACTAGGGCACGTAGTCGACGGTCGCCCAACCGTTGGAGGGCATGGAAAACTGCAGCTTCTGTCCGCCCACGGCGAGGATGTAGGTGGCCGCCGCCCCCGAGTTGTACATGACCGTCACGATGCTGCCATCGGCATTCTTGAACGCCAACGCCTCTCCGCCGCTGGTCGCGACGACCTTGGCCCCCGGCGCGACGAACTGCGAGAGGTGGCGGAACACGTAGTAGGCCGGCGTGATGTTCAGCGTCTTCGACGACGTGTTCACGGTCAGGAGGGCATCTTGCGGCCAGACGCGCGTCGCATCGTTGCCCAGGCCGACCGTGTCGAGCACCATGTTCCAGGCGCTGTAGGACGTTACGCCGTCGTTGATCCACCCACGAATGAGCTCCCAGCTCTCCACACCGTAGGCTTGGTCGTTGGGGGCCATGGACGAGTTGAAGGCCTCCGTCGGCGCCGGATTCGTAACGCCGGAAAAAGGATAATTGCCGGCTCTGTGCTCGGTCTGCCAGAGGGGCAAGTTGTACGATTTGGCGCTCGACACGTCGCTCTCCATGCCCCACTGGTAGCCGAGGACCTTGATGTAACTCTTGGCGGTTGCGCTGCCCATCACGGCGGTGACGACCGTGGGATCGTCGCTGCTGCCTCCGTTGGACATCGTGCCGAGCATGATGTGGGTATTGAGGCCCGCGGCGGTGAAGGCCGGGCCGAGATTCGTGCCGACGAAGCTCGCAAAGAGCGGCGACGTCCAGAGGCAGGACGGGTAGCCCTGCGCGTAGTTGGGCTCGTTCTGAGGGGAGACGGCTTCAATCGTGATGCTCTGCTGGGAGTAGGCCTGCACCCACTTGACGAAATACTGGGCATACGCCGTCAAAATCTGGGAGGTGTTCTGCATGCATCCGCCGTCGAAGGCCGTCTTGCCCACCAAGGCGCACTGCGTTCCATTGACCGAGCCGCTGGTCGTCTTCATCCAGGTGGGCGGGTCCAGGGGCTGGCCCAGAAACGGATCCCGGCGTTGACCGCCTGCGCGGCCTTTACGTAGGGGATGAGATACTGCATGTCCTCGGTGATCGAGAAGCTGGTCATGTTGTAGTCGGTGCCGCTGGCGATCTCGTCATCGGTGTAGCGGGTGACGGCGTAGTCGCTGGCGCCCATCGGGATGCGCCCAATGTTGAAGTGCGCGGCATCGCTGCCGAAGAGGAGATCGATGGCCTTGGCCCGGTCGCTCGCGCTGAGCATCGACAGATAGCTCCAGCCCTTCTCGTTGAAGGCTCCGCCGAAGCCCTCCCAGGATTGCTGCGGGGAGCTGTCGTTGACCGTCACGGTGGCGGTGCCGCTGGTGACCGTCGTCAGCGTCCCGGTGGTTAGCCAGTAGCCGGTCGCCGATGACGTGACCAAGCTGGACTGCGGCCCGCTCGTCCCGGCCGCGCCGTTGGTCCCGGCGGTTCCGGTCGTGCCGGCCGTCCCCGTCGTGCCGGTCGAGCCACCTTTGCCGGTCGTGCCTGCGGCGCCGGTCGTGCCGCCGGCCCCGTTGGTGCCCGCAGCGCCGTTGGTGCCCCCGCTGCCGGTCGTCGAGTTGTCGACGCAGGCGCTGCCCGCGCAGTGCTGGGTCGACCCGCAGGCGTTTCCGCAGGAGCCGCAGTTGGCGTTGCTGGAGGTCGTGTCCACGCAGCCGCTCGATCCGCACGACGTCTGGCCGGTGGCGCAACCGCAGGCACCGCCGCTACAGACCTGGCCACTGGCACAGGTCTTCCCGCAAGCGCCACAGTTGAGCGCATCGCTCCCGTTCGTGACCACGCAGGCCGTGCCGCAGAGGGTCTGTCCGGTCGCGCAGCTCGTGGTGCAAGCATTGTTGCTGCAGACCTGACCCGACGCGCAAGTCGTCGCGCAGTTCCCGCAATGGGTCGCGTCCGACGAGACGCAGCCGCCGTTGCAGAGCATCCCGGACTGGCACTGGCAGGTCCCCCCCTGACAGCTCTGTCCGGTCGAGCAGGGGATGCCACACGCGCCGCAGTTCATCGGGTCGGTGGTGGTGTCCACGCAGTCCGAGCCGCAGGCGGTCTGTCCGCCGACGCAGCTGCTCCCGGTGGTCCCCGCCGCGCCGGTGGTGCCGGCGG
>DASRLC010000467.1:0-8989 GCA_035648655.1 Polyangia bacterium | reverse complement strand
GATGCGCAGGACCTTGCCGGAGGGCTGCACCGTGAGGCCGACCGAATCGAGCGCGCCCAAGAACAGCCGATAGGCCTCCTCGGGCGTGATCAGCTCCGGCGCGACGATGGTCACCTTCTTGCTGTTGGAGGGGATCGTCCCCGGCAAGAGAAATTGCTTGCAGGTGATCGACGAAATCCACGAGATCAGATCACCGAGCTCGGTGTCGGGTTTGAGGTTCAGCTTGACCACCCGCTTCCCCGCCGGGAATTTCTTACAGGAGTTGAAGTCGGGCGGGATGGCCGCCGTGGCGGCTGCGCCCGTCGTCGCGGCACCCCCGCCGTTGGCGGCGGCCGTGTTCGACTTGGCGGGATCGCGCCGGTGGCGCGGCGCGACCGGCGTCGGCGCCGCCTGGGCGGCCGCTCCCGGATCGACCTTGGTGACCTTGCGGTCCATCCCCTCGACCACCGCCGCGCGCAGCGGCGCGGGCGTCAGCGCCAACGCCGCCAAAACGGTCAGCAATCGCGTGAGCCACGGCGGGCTTTGCCCGACGCGGGTCATCCGCGGGGCATTCAAAGGACTTTCTGAGGGTCCTTTATTCAATGAACGTCTCGTCATCGGATGTTGTAGTCCTCGGTGATCTTTTGGCCGTTGCGCTCGAGCCCGACCGACAGGTGGTTGGCCGTCTTGAGCTTGGTGTAAACCTCGAGCGCCTTATCCGGGCTGTTCATCTCGAGCCCGTTGATGGCCGAGATCACGTCGCCGTTCTGCAGACCGATCTTTCCAAACGGTCCGTCGGGCTTGATGCTGAAGAGGCGGAACCCGATCGACTTGCCGTCGCGCATCTCCGGCACGATGCGCGCCGCGCGCGACAGGGCGCCCATGTTGCCCAGCAGCGCATCCAGCGTCGAGTGCTGAACCTCGTAGCTGTAGGCGCCGGTCTTCCTGATCCCCCGGTCGAGCTCGGCCGCGAACGGATCGGCGGGCGCCGCCGCCACGGGGGCCGGCGCGCCGGGAGGCGGCGTCGGGCGATCGAGCAGCTCGAGGTACTCGATCCGGCCACCGCCGAAGTCCAGATAGACCCGCACCTCGTCGATCTCGCTGACGGTGGCCTCGCGCAGCTTCGAGCCGATGGCGTAAGGACCGGCGGTCTTGGCGTCGTTGTCGCGGATGATGGCCATCGACCAGCGCGGATCGGCCGGCGGGGGCGCGAACATGATCGCCAGCAGCTTTAGCGGCAGCGAGGTGCGCTGCAAATCCGGAACCACCGGCGCCCCCGGCGTAACCGGCACCGCGAGAATGGGCGGGCAGGTCGAGCAAAAAATGTTTCGCTTGAGGATCTCCTCGACCTGCTTGGTGTAGACCGCCGGCGCAGCCTGGGCCAAGGGACGCGCCACGTGCTTGGCGGCGGGGATGCCGTTCATCAAGCTCGACTCGATCACGGTCGCCGTGGCGCGCGCCGCAAAGATGGCGCACAGGGCGACCACGATCAGATCGACGACACCGAGGTACTTGCTGAGAAGGGTCTCCATGGAGGTCCGACGCTGGGGCTAAAGCAACGCCGAGACCACCCGGCGGAGACGTCGAATACCAATTAGATCAATTACTTAGCGCGAGCCCACGGCGTGGGGGGCCTGCCAATTTGGCACGTCGCGCTCGGCGGGCTCCTCGGTCGGCGCCGCGGTGGGCTCCGGCTCGATTCGCTCTTCTTCTAGGCGGCGGTAAATGGTGCGCGTCGCGATACCCAGCAGCTGCGCGCAGAGGCGCTTGTCGCCCCCCACGTGCGCCAGCGTGGCGTGGATGACCCGCCGCTCGATCTCCTCGAGCGGGGTCCCGACGGCGAACGACAAGGTCCGGCCGTCTCCCGTCACCCCCCCCTGCCGCACGTCCGGCGGCAGATCGTCGATCTCGATGGCGTTGCCCCGCGACAGCACCACCGCGCGCTCGACGGTGTTCTCGAGCTCGCGGACGTTCCCCGGCCAGTCGTAGCGGGAGAGCGTGTCGGCGGCCAGCCGCGAGAACCCCGCCAGGTGGCGACCGTTGCGCGCGGCATAGAGCTGCAGGAAGTGCTCGGCCAGGAGCGGCACGTCTTCGCGCCGGTCGCGCAGCGGCGGGATCGGCACCGCGATGACATTGAGGCGGTAATAAAGGTCCTCGCGGAAGCGCCCCTCGCGCACGGCTGCGCGCAGGTCCTGATTGGTGGCCGCCACCAAGCGAAGGTCCACTTTCAACATCCGGCCGCCCAGCCGCTCGACCTCGCCTTCTTGCAGGACGCGCAGCAGCTTGACCTGGACGTGGGTCGGGATCTCGCCGATCTCGTCGAGAAACAGCGTGCCGCCGTGGGCCTGGACGAAGCGCCCGTCGTGCCGCTGGGCCGCACCGGTGAACGCGCCCTTCTCGTAACCGAAGAGCTCGGCCTCGAGGATGCTCTCGGGCAGCGCCGCGCAATTGACCGGGACAAAAGGCCCGCCGGCCCGCGGCGAGTTTTCGTGGATGGCGCGCGCCAGCAACTCCTTGCCGGTCCCCGACTCGCCAAGCAACAGCACGGTGGCCTGCGACGGGGCCGCCTGCATCATGATCTCCATGGTCCTCCGCCAGGGGAGCGATTGGCCGATCAGGCTGCGACGTTTCTCCGCCGCCAGCTGGGCCCGCAACGTCCGGTTCTCCTGCACCAGCGAGCGTTTTTCGATGGCCTTGCCGATCACCCGGACCAGATGGGCGCGCTTGATGGGTTTGGTGACGAAGTCGTAGGCCCCCTGTTTCATGGCCTCGACCGCATTCTCCACCGTGCCGTAGGCGGTCATGAGCACCGTCTCGGTCTCCGGCGCGACGCTCTTGCTCGCGCGCAGCAGATCCATCCCCGACATCCCCGGCATCATGAGGTCGGTCAGCAGGACCGAGACCGGCTCGCGCCGGATGATCTCCAGCGCCTCGCCGCCCGATCCCGCGGTCAGTACCCGCAGAGACTCGCGTTCCAGGATCTTCTGGAGCGAATCGACAATCGGCGGCTCGTCGTCCACCACCAGAACTGTCGGTGCATTCGGGGCAGCGGCCATCAGCTCCATCCCTGAAAGGCTTTCAACTCGGATGCCAAGTTTGGCAGATTCACATAACTACATGAATACACTACAGTCGAGTCTACGCCAAAATGACCCTGCCAGCCAGTTTGGTGCCAAGATGACATCTTGCCGCCGCTGAGGCCTCAAACCTGCCAGTTTGTCACGCTGGCGGATCGGAGGTGGCGGCCAGATTCTCTGCGCCGCCGACCGGTAACGTGATCCGAAAGGTGGTCCCTTCACCGAGCCGACTCAGAACCTCGATGCGTCCGCCGTGGCGATCGACGATCCCATGGACGATCGAAAGGCCGAGCCCCGAGCCCTCGCCGACATCCTTGGTCGTGAAGAACGGATCGAAGATCCGCGGGATGACCTCGGCCGGGATGCCCGGTCCGTCGTCCGACACGGTGATCTCGACGTCGTGGGCCCGCGCGGTCGCTGCCAACCGCACCGTGCCACCGCCGGGACGCTCTCCGACGGCCTGGGCGGCGTTCGTGATGAGGTTCATGAAGACCTGATCGATCTGTCCGGGAAATCCAGTGATCCGCAGCGCCGGATCGATCTGCTTGTCGACGCGCACGTTCCGGAGATGATGGCGAAGCAGATCCACGGTGTCGTCCACGCTGCGGGCCAGGCTCAGCTCGCGCGGCCGTTGTTCGTCGCCGCGCGAGTAGTTGTGCAGCGCCTGCACGATGGCCTTGCTGCGCGCGGCGCCGCGCTGCACGACGCGCAACATCTCCTCGGCGTCGGTGGCCGCACGGGCCGCGGCCTCGCTGTTCGGCGATGAGACCAAGATCCCCAGCGCCTCTTCCAGTGGCCCCAGCGTATTGATGACGGCGTTGACCGGGTTGTTGATCTCGTGCGCGATCCCGGCCACCAGACGCCCCATCGAGGCCAGCTTCTCGGAGCGGACCAGATCGTCCTGCGCGCGCCGCAGCTTCTCGAGCGCGTCGCGCAGCTCGAGGTTGCGCTGTTCGAGCACCTCGGTGCGACGACGGACTTCGCGCTCGAGATCGATGTTGAGCGACTCGGTCGAGCGCAGCTTGTCGCGCAGCGCGCGCCGCATCTCCTCGAACGCGAAGGCCAGCCGCCCGATCTCGTCGGCCTCGCCGGACGGCGGCACCGGCCGGGCCAGCTCGCCGCGCGCCATCTCGTCGGCGCGCTCTTCGAGGGCGACCACCGGCGTCACCATGTCGCGCACGATGAGGTGCACCAGGCCCAGCGCCAGCGCCAGCGCCAGCGCGATCGAGGCCAGCAGGGTCGAGTGGGGCTGACTCGGAGACAGCGCGAACAGCAACACCAAGCCGGACGAGAAGACCGTTACGCTGCCGAGAAAAAACACCAGCTTGGCGCGCAGCGTGATGGGCGCCCGAATCTCGGAAACGGGCAGACGGTGCCGTGCGCCGAGCTGGCCGAGCAGCGGCCGCAAGACGTCGCGCAGCAGCAGGGTCTCGTAGAGGCCCATGGCCAGCAACATGAGGCCGCTCGATCCCAATAGGCGCCCGGCGATCGCGGCGTCGAAGCCGCAAACGCGCCGCCCGACCACCACCACCGCCACCACGGCGAATGCGCACGCCAATACCTGATAGCCGGCCAACCGATAGGGCAACACCTGCGCGGCGCGAAAGGCGGCCACCGCATCGGGATCCTCTCGCGCCGGGCCGCGCGAGGCCGGGCGGCGGACGGCGGCGTCGAAGTACCGCTCGATGGGGCCCGTGCGCCGCCTGAGCGCTCGGTACCAGACCACCATCGGCAGCACCAGGGCCGGCACCGTCAACGCGAGCAGCGTCCCGGACTGCGCCGACGAGAGATCGGTGAAGACGGCGATCAGCGCGGCGTTGGCGGCGTGCGTGAGCGCGAGCAACGCCCAGGCGCTCTGACAGAGCCAGCGGCGGTAGCGATTGGCGAACGCGCGCAGCGCATCGAAGTTCGGCAGGACGAGCCGGCGCACGCGATCGAGCCGCCGTTCCCAGAGCGCGCCACGCGCCGCCGCCGCGCCGCCGGCGTGCAACACACCGATGCAGGCCAGGCCGACCGCCGAAGGCCAGGCCAAAAAGCGCCCCAGCGCCAGCCGAACCGCCAGGTAACCCACCGCCACCGTCCAGAGCAAGAAGCGGGTCGCGGCCACCTCGGCCGGCGCGCGACGAATGGCCCGCTCGATGGCGGCGATCTCGACCTCTCCGAGCGCCTGCCCCGCCCGCTTGGCGTCGCGGGCCGCGATCAGCGGGCGCAGGAGATCGGCGGCCCGTACCCAGCCAACGATCATCAGGGCTGCCAACATCGCGGCCACCCGGAACGATTCGCCGCTGGCCCGCAGAGATTGGGCCGCCAGCGCCAAGGTCGGCGCCACCACCAGCGCGACCTCGGCCAAGGTCAGCGCTACCTCGGTAGCCACCAAACGTCCAACGAAGCCGAAGCGCCGATCGGCGGCGACGGCTTGCCGAGGTACCTCCACGGGAGAGGTCGTCATAGCCGCCAGTATATGGGCAGACGCCGACCAGCAGTGGGACCGGGTTCCGACCGTGCGCCAGGACACCCCGGCGATTCCCTTCCGCGGCGGGCACCGGCCCGCTTTCCACGGTATGCTGCCGGCCGCATGTCTTGGGAAACCATCCGTAACTTAGTTCGGGACGAATGGATGATCTTGTCCCTGTTGCTGGCCTGGTCGCTGGCCGGCTTGGCCGTGATCTGCGAGCGCCTCTATGCCTTGTGGAACTTGATCCCCAAGTCCGAAGCATTCAAGAACCGGGTGATCGACGCGCTCGAACAGGGGGATCTGGGCAAAGCCGCCGCTCTGTCCGAGATGTCTCAGGTGCCGCTGGCCGACGTCTTCGAGCGCGGGCTGCAGACTTTCAAGAAGACCCCCGGCAAGACCACCGAGGCCGTTACCTCACAGCGAAGCGCGACCGTGCTGACTTTCAAACGCTATCTGTGGGCGCTGGGTACCGTGGGATCGTCGGCACCTTTCGTCGGTCTGTTCGGCACCGTGGTCGGCATCTTGAAGGCCTTCCAGTCGATGTCGGTGGCGGGGACCGGCGGCTTCAAGGTCGTGTCGCAGGGGATCGCGGCCGCGCTGGTCGCCACCGCGGCAGGCCTGCTCGTCGCCATCTACGCCGTCATCGCCTACAACTACTTCGTCGCGCGGATCAACGTCATCTCGATGCAGTACCGCCTATATTGCGAGGAGTTTCTGACCGCGCTGGGCGAAACTGTCAAAGCGCGGCCGGCCCCCGCGCCAGCCGCCACACCGTCCGCTTCCTGAAGGCACACCGATGGGAATGAACGTTCAGCTCGATGACGGTGGCTCCCACGGAGACGACGCCGACGTGGGCAACGAGACGGTGGTCGCGGAGATCAACATCACCCCGCTCACCGACGTCTTCCTGGTGCTGCTGATCATCTTCATGGTGACCTCGACAGCGATGGTCGAGTCCGAGGTGGCTTCGCGTTCCGGCATGAAGGTCGTGCTCCCCAAGGCCAACGCCGCCGGGCCGGTCTCGCAACGACACAGCGATCCGGTGCTGACAGTTACCAAGGGTAACGAGCTCTACCTCGGCTCTCACAAGGTGGATGCGACGAACCTGGAGGCGGAGATCCGCAAGGCGCTCGGCGAGGTGGGCTCGGAGACGCTGCTCATTCGCGGCGACAAGAGCGTGCTTCTAGGCGCCGCCGTCGACATCATGTCCACGGCCAAAAAGGCTGGCGCCAGCCACATCGCGATCCTGACCGCGCCCGGCAAATAGCTATTCCGCGTGGCGCGCGGCGCTGGAAGCGCCTCGGTGACACATGTGAGGCGGTTCGCCACAGGCTGCGCCCCGATTTCAAGCAAGAACGCCCCACCGGAATGATCCTCGCTCCGGCCCATCGCTGCAAGCGACTAGAATCTTTGTGAACTCGTCCGGTTCCAAGAAGCCCGCGGGGGTGGCATGTGCGCTGCATCCCGTTTCCAACGCGTCAAGCCCTTCGGACTTTGGCGCAACCCAACCCAAATCAGGAGTTACCCCATGAAGCTCGTTCGTTCGATCTTCCTCGCCCTCGCCGTTCTCCTCCCGACCTCTTGGACCATCGCCAAGGCCGCCGACGCCCCCGCGGGCGACGCCGAGCCGGCCAAGAAGGAGAAGAAGTCGAAGAAGGCCAAGAAGGGCGATGACGCCGAGAAGAAGGCCGACGACAAGGCCGCCAAGTAAGTAACTACCTGATCTAGCGGCCCCTCGGGCTCGCCAGGACAGTTCTTAATCCCCCGGTTGCGCAAGCGGCCGGGGGTTTTTTCGTTGTGACGGCGGACGGCTCGCTGCCGCGAGCATCCCCGTGCCCCCTTCGCTTCGCGCGGCAGAGCCGCGCTTCGCTCACCTGGCGGGTGAACGTCGGCGGCTCGAGCGCGCCACGTGAAAGTGCCCCCGTCGGAAGAGCGGAGAGAAGCGATGGGGCCGAGAAACGGCCGTTAGCTGGCGGCGGCGGGGATGGTGCTGAGTGCCGCGGTAACCGTAACGGCCGTTCCGCTGGGACCGCCATTGGCCCAATCGGACGCTTGGACGCTATCGGGAATACCGAGCCCCGCGCCGAGGGTCCGCGCGGCCGCTACCAGCGTGTCACCCGCCTTGATGCTGCCGGAGGCCGATCCCGTGCCGCTGGACGGATCGATTCCGTTTGCCGCGTAACCCCCGCTCGAGTCGGCCAAGACACCACCGACGACGCTGGACTTGAAGTTCTTGCCGACCATGACCATCACGTTGTGATTGCCCCAGTGATCCCGACCGGTTCGAGAGGTCACCTTCGAAATGCCGCTCAGGTTGCGTCCGAAGACGTTCATCGTGGCGAAGGAAACCTGATCGGCCAAGGTTCCGGGCAAGCTGGCGAGATTGGTAAACAGACTGTTGATCGCTCCGACGCCCGTGTAGTACTGGTCGGATTCAGCCTGCAGATTGCTGTCGGAGTGGTTGTCGCCTCCGAAGGGGATGTGCATGGTGACCACGGGCGTGACTTTGGCGGCGATGAGCGCGGCAGCCGCCCAGGTCTGACTGGTGACGTCGTTGCCTTTGATGTTGGCGAGCGCCGTGCCGATCTGGCTGGCGGTGGTACGAAGCTCCGTCTGCGAGGTGGCGAGCGCGTCCAGGAACTGAGCCTGCACGCTCCCGGCCGAGTATTGGCTCTTGATGAGGGCATTCATGCTGTCGAGGTCGGTATCCCTCTGACTCTGGAGCTTGACCAGCGGATCGGTCGTCGATCCCGTCAGGAGCTGCTTGAGCTGTTGCGGCGAGATGGAGGGAAGGGTGCGTCCCGCGAAGCTGACGAACTCCCCGCCGTTGCTGCCGGCCCCGACGGCAATTGGCTCCGTCCGGACCGTCCCGAAGCAGACGGCGAGATGCTTGGCAAAAGCCGAAACCATCATTTCGCCGCCGGAGGTCGAGCCCATGACCTTCATGACTTTCGGCTGATCGCCGTGGACCACGGTGCCCGTCTGGTGGTGAAAGAAACAGGTGCGCGCCAGCAGGGTCGAGGGGAACTGGCCGGTCGGGATCTTCCCCAGCGTGGTCGACGAGGTCGTACCCATGACCGACGGATCCGCCCATGGAAGAGGCGCACCGAGGGTCGTGCCGCCCACCTGAATGGTGGTCGCCTGCATCTCCGAGTCCACCGTCGGATGAATGATGTCGGTCGCCTCGTAGGTTCCCGGCGCGTTGCAATTGATCGGGTCGCCGTTGCTGGACGTGCTGAGCACCAGATACTGCTTGTTGTTTGCCGCGGCCAGCATGCACTGCAGGTCCTGCGCAGTCGCCCGCCTGGGATTCAACAAAAACCAGGCCGGTAGCCCTGTCGCGAGCGCGCGCAGGCCGATGTAGCCGCTGCCGAACAGCCCGGCGAGGAGACTTTCTCGTCGTGTAATTGGCTTAATCATGGGCAGCTCTCCTTTAAAGACCGATTCCGAGGGAAGTGGGTGACTCGCACGCCAAAAC
>DASRLC010000466.1:0-2090 GCA_035648655.1 Polyangia bacterium | reverse complement strand
AACCAAAGCCCCCCCCCGAGGACCGAGCAAATGATCGATTTCGAGCTTTCGGACGAGCAACGCGTGCTGCAGAAGTCGGTACGCGAGCTGTGCGACCGGCTGATCGTCCCGAACGCGCGCCGGTGGGACGAAGAGGAGCATTTCCCGCAGGAGATCATCCCCGCCATGGGCGAGATGGGTCTGCTGGGCATGCAGGTGCCCGAGAGGTACGGCGGCGCCGGCATGAAGTTTCACGACTACGTGGTGGCGCTGGAAGAGGTCGCGCGCGCCGACGCGTCGGTGGGCCTGACCATGGCGTCGCACAACTCGCTTTGCAGCGGCCACATCCTGCTGGCGGGCAGCGAGGCAACCAAGATGAAGTACCTGCCGCAGCTGGCAAGCGGCAAGGTGCTGGGCGGTTGGGGCCTCACCGAGCCGGGCTCCGGGTCCGACGCCGGCGCGGCGCGCACCCGTGCCGTGCGCAAGGGCGGGAGCTGGGTCATCACCGGCAGCAAGACCTTCATCACCCAGGGCTCGGTCGGCGGCATCTACGTGGTGCTGGCCTCGACCAGCCCCGAGAAGAAGGCCAAGGGGTTGACCGCCTTCGTCGTCGAGCGCGGCACCCCCGGTTTCCGCACCGGCAAGAAGATCCAGAAGATGGGCCTGCGCGCCTCCGACACCACCGAGCTGGTCTTCGAAGAGGTGGAGATCCCCGACGGCCAGCGCCTGGGCGAGGTCGACGGCGGCTTCTACGACACGCTCAAGATCCTCGACAAGGGGCGAATCGGTATCGGCGCCTGGTCGGTGGGCATCGGGCGCGCGTCGTTCGAGGCGGCGCGCCGTTACGCCAAGGAGCGGGTGCAGTTCGGCAAGGCGCTGGGCCAGTTTCAGGGGATCCAGCACATGCTGGCCGACATGGCGACCGAGCTGGACGCCGCGCGCCTGCTGGTCTGGCGGGCCGCCTGGATGCAGGACCAGGGGATGCGCACCACGGCCGAGTCGTCGGTGGCCAAGTACTACGCGGCGCGCGCGACCATGCGCGCCTGCAACAACGCGGTCCAGATCCACGGCGGCTACGGCTACACCCGCGAGTTCGACGTCGAGCGCTACCTGCGCGACGCCAAGCTGGCCGAGATCGGCGAGGGGACCAACGAGGTGCAAAAGATGGTCATCGCGCGCGAGCTTTTGCGGGTGGCGGCCGAGGGCGCCTGATTTCGGCCTTCGACGTCGGTCGGATCCTCGCGGGCGATCTGCGCGCGGCGGCGACGCTCATGCGCGCGCTCGACGACGAACGACCGGGGGCGCGCGAGGCGCTGCGCGCGATCTACCCGGCGGGGGGCCGGGCCTTCGTGGTCGGCGTGACCGGCTCGCCCGGGGTCGGCAAATCGACGCTGGTCGACGGGCTGGTCGCCGGTTACCGCGGGCGCGGCGAGCGGGTGGGGGTGGTGGCTGTCGATCCCTCCAGCCCATTTTCGGGCGGCGCGCTGCTGGGCGATCGGGTGCGTATGCAACGCCACGTGACCGACGACGGCGTGTTCATCCGCTCGCTGGCGACCCGCGGCCAGCAGGGGGGGCTCTCGCGCTCGACGTCCGCCGCGGTGGCCGTCCTCGACGCAGCGGGCTTCCCGGTGATCTTCGTCGAGACCGTGGGGGCCGGACAGGCCGAGGTCGATGTCGCGGACGCCACCGATGCCGTCGCGGTGGTCACCGCGCCGGGCCTGGGCGATCAGATTCAGGCGCTCAAAGTCGGCCTACTCGAGATCGCCGATCTGTTGATCGTCAACAAGGGTGATCGCGAGGGGGCCGATCGGGCGCTGGCCGACCTGACCGCCATGCTGGCCCTGGGGGCCCGCGCGGCGCCGGCGCTGCTGCGGACCGCGGCCGGGAGCGGACAGGGGGTCTTGGAGGTCATCGCGGCGCTCGAGGCGGTGCGGGGGCGACCGGCCGCCGAACGGGACGCGCGCCGCCGCCGGCAGGCCGCCCGCCAGGTGCTGGCCATCGCCGGCGAGCGGGCCCGAGATCGGGCCCGGGCCGCCATCGGCGACGAATCGGCGCCGGGACCCCTGGCCGCCACCATCGACGAAGTGGCCGCCCGCACGCTCGATCCCTGG
>DASRLC010000465.1:0-4037 GCA_035648655.1 Polyangia bacterium | reverse complement strand
GTCGGTGGCCGAGCCGTCGGTGTGACCACCGCCGGAACCGGCTTTGCCGTCGGTGGCGCCGCCCCCGTCTCTGGTCTCGCCGCCGTCGGTGGTGCCGCCCTTGCGGAGGCTGCACCCGATCCCCAATCCCACCACCAACAGCCAGGGCAACAACGCTTCGAGTCTGAATTTCATGGGTCCGTTCTCAGAAAGTCCAGTGACAGCGCACGAACGCGGGACCGACGCCGACCTCGGGCGCGCACGCCACGCCCGAGGCGACGGCCTCCGGGTCCTTCCCGTTGGCGAACGCGATCACCGCTCCGACGCCCAGCACCAGGGCGCTTGCGTAGCCGACGATCGCGATCGTCTCCGCTCGGTTCAAGGATTTGTAGAGCGAGCTGCAGCCGAGCGGTCCATAGCTGGGGGGCATGTCTGCGAAGCACTTGCCGTTGAAATCGCCGCGATCGTTTTGCCACACGATGGTCTCGATCGCCCCGCCGATCAGCCCCACGTCGGCCGCGATCCCTAGCCCCCATCCGATCTCTCGGTGCAGCGCCAGACCCCGATCGTCGGACGGCGCGTGTGGTGGGGTGACGGTGGCCGGCGACCGGGCCTCGGGGACGTGGGATTCGTCCGCGGCGGCCTCTACCTTCTCTGCTGAAGTCTTTCCGAGGTTCACGGTGACGTGCTGTCGCTCGGCGCCTGAGACCTGTATCGATCGGGTGGCGCTCAGGTATCCCGCTGCGCTCACCTCGACATCGACCGGTCCCTTGGCGACCCGCACCGGCCCCGGCAGTGGCAACGCGCCGGCGGGCAGCCTGTTGACTGTCACGGTTGCGCCGGCGGGCGAGCCTTCGACCGTGATCTCACCGATGTTGGTGCGAACCTCTGTCAGCGCCTGTTCGAGCACCTGGCGATGCTTTGAGACCCACGGATGATCGGGCAGCTCCAGCGCAGCGCCCAGATGTTGTTCCGAATCCAGCCAGTATCCGAGCGCCATCTCGACGAGACCGAGTTGGCCGGCCGCTCGGGGCGAGGGCGAGATCTTGTAGGCTTTGAGGAACAGCGGCAAGGCGCGGTCGTCTTTTCCCTGCTGCCGTAGCTCGATCCCCCGACCTATCAGCGTCTCGGCCTCCGCCGCCTCGGCCGCCGGCCGGGCCGGCGGCGCCGCCATCAAAGAGACCGCGACCAAAACAACGGTCAAACTGAAGCTCCCGATGCGAGGAACCCGCTGCTTGAAAAAACCGCGGCGCAGGACGCCGACTGACCACCCCGGCATGCGTCGCGTCTCCCTTGGCGCGCACCATAGCGACCAGGCTCGCCGCGGGTCAAGGCAGCTTGCCGTCCCGGTGACGGCGGCCAAATGCCGCCGTCACAGCCGAGCGGCGTAGTCGATCTTCATCTGGTCGAAGAGCGCGAGATCGGGCTGTGCGTTGTAGGTCGTCCCCGAACGGGTCAAAAGGTTGTGATCGACGCAGGCCGCGTCGCCGACACAGACGGTGTTCCAATCGCCCAGGGTGGTTGGCTCCCAGTCGAAGGTGCCGGCCCCCTGCTGGTTGGGGAGCCCGAAGAGCACATCGTTGATGTCGCGCTCCAAAGGACCGTACTCCGCGGCGAAGAACTTGAGCTTGGGGAATTTGGTCGCCAGCCCACCGAAGGTGCTGGTCCAGGTGTTCTTGGTGTTCGCCTCGCTGGACAGATCCCCCTGATACCTCTGGTAGGACGATTCGCCAAAAGCGTCCAGCGCCACCCCTTGGTTCATCGCGTTCGTGATCCAGCTGATGCTGGTCTGCAAGGCAGCGCCCTTGCCGTCCGTCGGTTTGTCTCCGCCCCGGTCGATGTGGCACGAGATGAGGATGCCCGGATCGACGTCCTTGACGCCCTGTACGCCGGCCTTCAGCAGCATGCCGAGGTTGGTCCAGTTCGAGGTGCTCCCGGTGACTTGGTTGTTTCCGGTCGGCGTTCCGCCGCTGTTGCAGACGTTGAGAAGCATGCCGGGCGTGGTCTCGTTTCCGATCTGCACCATGTCGGGCCGCGCGCCGCCGGCGATGAGCTGGGTGATGGCGTCCTTGGTGTAGTCGTGGACGGCGGTCGCCAGCTGGGCGATCGTGGTGTAACCCTGCCAGGCTACCGGGACGCACTGCTTGCCGGGGTCGGCCCAGTTGTCGCTGTAGTGAAAGTCGATCAGGAGGCCCATGCCCGCCGCTTTGACCTGTTGGCCAAACGCGACGGTATGGGTGATGTCGTCGTAGCCGTTGGTCTTGTCGTATCCGTCGGCGGCCTTGGGATCGACGAAGGTCCGCAACCGGACGTAGTTGAACCCGTGCGACTTCATGATCGTGAGGAGGTTGGCCCGGGTGGCGACCGGTTGGATCTCCTGGTCCGTGATATCCGCGCCGATGTAGTAGCTCGCGCTGAAGGTGTTGCTGCCTCCCGCACCCGTCCCTGCCGCGCCGGTCGTCCCTGCCGCGCCGGCCGTTCCAGCCGCGCCGGCGTGCCCGCCGGCTGCGCCGGTCGTTCCAGCGGTGCCGCCGGTTCCGGCGTGCCCGCTGGCACCGGCGGTTCCGCTCGTACCGGCGGCACCGGTCGTTCCGGCGGTGCCGGTCGTACCGGCTGAACCGGTCGTACCGGCTGAACCGGTCGTACCGGCGGTTCCGGTCGTGCCCGCGGCACCGGTCGTGCCCGCGGTTCCGGCTGAGCCGCCGCCTCCGTCGGCCCCGGTATTGCTCTGGCAGCTGGCGGCCGCGAGAGCGGCGAGGGCGCTCCAGATGACGAGCTGAGTGGGTCTTCGCTTCATCAGATGCTCCTTATAATCTGGAGGCGTAGTCGCTCTTCATCTGGTCGAAGAGCGCGAGATCGGGTTGGGCCGTATACGTCATCGTCGCCGCCGAATAGCGCAGGAGGTCGTGTCCCCCGGTGTTCCAGGAGCCCTGGCTGGTTGGCTCCCAGTCGAAGGCCCCAATCCCCTTGTCGCCGGGGAGATCGAAGATCACGTCGTTGGCTTGCCTCTCGTCCGGGGCGTACTCGGCGATGAAGAACTTCAGGGCGGGGAACATGGTGTTGAGCTGCGTGAAGGTGTTCGTCCAATCCGACGGCTGACCCTGGGTACCGCCATAACAGGATTCGCCGAACGCATCGAGCTTCACCCCTTGGTTTTGGGCGTTGGTGATGTAGCTCTTGCTCGACGCCAGATCATTGCCTCGGTCGATGTGTAGCGAGATCAAGATGCCGGTATCGACGTCCTTGACGCCCTGTACGCCAGCCTTGAGGAGGGTGCCCAGGTTGGTCCAGCCGCCGGCGGGGGGACCGCCAGCGGGAGGAGCCATGCCGTCGGTCGAGGAGTAGAGGTAGATCGCGCCGTTGACGGCGTTGTAGCCGGCGATGCCTGCCTTGGGCAGGCCGCCGCTGTCGCAGATATGAATGAGGATGCCGGGCGTGCTCTCGTTTCCGATCTGCACCATGTCGGGCCGCGCGCCGCCGGCGATGAGCTGGGTGATGGCGTCCTTGGTGTAGTCGTGGACGGCGGTCGCCATCTGGGCGATCGTCGTGTAGCCCTGCCAGGCCACCGGGACGCACTGCTTGCCCGGATCGGCCCAGTTGTCGCTGTAGTGAAAGTCGACCAGCAGGCCCATGCCCGCCGCCTTGATCTGCTGGCCAAACGCGACCGTGTGCGCGATATCGTCGTAGCCGTTGGTCTTGTCGTATCCGTCAGCGGCCTTGGGATTGACGAAGGTCCGCAACCGGACGTAGTTGAACCCGTGTGACTTCATGATCGTCAGGAGGTTGGCCCGGGTGCTCGTCGGCTGTATCTCTTGGTCCGTGACGTCGGCGCCGAGGTAGTAGCTCGCGCTGAACGTGGAGCCTCCTCCGGCGCCGGTCGTGCCCGCCGCGCCGGTCGTGCCCGCGGCGCCGGTCGTGCCGGCATGTCCTGCCGCGCCCGCGGTGCCGTTGGTGCCGGCGGCCCCGGTGGCGCCCGCGTGTCCGGCCGCTCCGCCCGCGCCGGTGGTGCCAGCGGCCCCGGTCGTTCCGGTGGTGCCAGCGGCCCCGGTCGTTCCGGT
>DASRLC010000464.1:0-4797 GCA_035648655.1 Polyangia bacterium | reverse complement strand
CGGATCGCATCGGGCGGCGGCCGGTGCTGCTCTGGAGCATCGCCGCCTCGGCGATCGGCATGGCCCTCCTGGGGTTCGCGCCGTCGCTGCTGTTTCTGTTCCTGGCGCGGATCTGGAGCGGCATCGCCACCGCCAACATCGCGGTCGCGCAGGCCTACATCGCCGACGTGACGCCCCCCGAAAAACGATCGCGCGGGATGGCCATCATCGGCATCTCGTTCGGGTTGGGGTTCATCTTCGGCCCCTTCATCGGCGGTGAGCTCTCGCGGTTTCACATCTTCGGGCGCGAGGGGGTCCTGCCGGCGTTCGTGGCGGCGGGGCTGTCGACGGTCAACCTGCTTTTGGCCCTGCGGACGCTGCCCGAGTCGCTCCCCCCGGAGGCGCGCGGGAAATCGGTGCGCAAGGCGGCTCCCATCGACTTGGCATCGTTCCGCGCCGCGGTGGCGGTCCCCGGGGTGGGCGCCGCTGTGGCCATCAACTTCATCTTCTATCTTTGGTTCTCGGGGATGGAGCAGACCTTTCGGCTCTTCACGGCCGACGGCTTCGGCATGTCCGACGCTGGCACGGGGCGCGTCTTCGCGCTGGTGGGCGTGGTCAGCGCGGTGGTCCAGGGCGGGTTGGTGTCGCGGCTGGTTCCACGCTTCGGCGAGGCGCGCATCATCCGTGGTGGGCTGGCGATCACGGCGGCGGCCTTCGCGCTGCTGGGTGTCTCGCCGTTTTTCGGCGGGTGGGGCAAGGCGGCGCTACTCACCGCCGCCGCGCTCATCGCCTGCGGCAGTGGCCTGACCTCGCCGACGCTCCCCGCCTTCGCCTCGCAGCGGGCCAGCGCGGGCACGCAGGGCCTGACGCTGGGGACGCTGCAGTCGGCCTCGGCGCTGGCCCGCGCGCTCGGCCCGATCTTGGGCGGCGCGCTCTATGCGACGATCGCGCCCAGCGCCCCATATCTGATCGGCGCGGCCGGCCTGGCGGCGGCGGTGGTTCTGGCGGCCGTCCGGCTGCGCTGAAGCCGGCCGGGCTGAGCGCGGCCGCTACGTCTTGGCGTCCTTGCGCAGCTCGGGCTTGGGCGTCTTCTCCGAGCCGTGCACGCAGACGCGGTTTCGGCCGTTGCGCTTGGCCTCGTAGAGCGCCTTGTCGGCCGCGGCCAAGAACGTCGCATGATCGGAGATGCCGTTTTCGGGGATCGACGCGATCCCCAGGCTGATCGTGACCGGGATGTCCTTGCCGCCGAAGGTGAACTTGCGCTCCTCGACGGTGCGCCGCAGCCGCTCGGCGACGATCTTGGCGCCGCTCTGATCCGACCCGCGGCAGAGCACCGTGAACTCCTCGCCGCCGAAGCGCGCCAGCACGTCCTCGGTCCGCAGCAGCTCGGCCATCATCTGAGAGAGCTCCGCCAGCACGAAGTCCCCCGCCGGGTGGCCATGGGTGTCGTTGATCTTCTTGAAGTGATCGATGTCGAGGAAGATCAGCGCCAGCGGGCCGCCGTGGCGGGCGGCGAAGGCGAACTCCTTTTCCAGGTAGTCGGTGAAGTACTTCTTGTTGAAGACCTTGGTGAGACCGTCCCGCAGCGCCGATTCGTACATCTGGCGCTGAAACACCTCGTCCAGGTAGTCGTGGTAGGTGAACTTCAGGATGGTGGTCGAGCCCACCATGATCTTGTCGCCGTCGGCCAGCTCGCGGCGATCGACGCGGATACCATTGCAGAATGTCCCGTTGGTCGACCCCAGATCGACCAGGACGATCTTCTCGCCGTCGCGCATGAACTGGCAGTGCTCGCGCGAGACGCCTTCATCGTTGAGGCGCACCGTCACCGTCGGACCTCGGCCGACCACGGTCTTGTCTTCCTGCAGCTTGAACATCTCGCCGGCGCTGACCCCGGCCAGCACCACCAGGTAAGCGAGGTTTCGCTTTTGTTCCTTGTCGGACTCGGGCGGGACCGCCGGCTTGGTTGCCGTCTGGTCCTTGAAAAGATCGCCCCCGCTCTTCTTGGCGCGCATCTGGGCTGCTCATCCTAAGCCGAAGCGCAAAGTTTGTCACAGCCGCTCGCGGCGGCCGCGGCCATCGACGCGCCAGCGCAGGATGCCCGCGGTTCCCAGGTCGTCGGCCACCCGGATCCGCAGGGCCTCGGCCTTGTGCAGCGGTGGGTGGTGCGGCTGCCGGGTGAGCGCCGCGGCGACCGCCGAGAGAATGGGCTCGTGGGCAACGAGGGCAATCGATCGGTTCTCCCAGCCGTCGCGCCCGACCGGATTGCCGAGGGCCTTCAAAAGACCTAACACCCGCGAGGCCGCCGCTTCGGGAATCAGCAGCTCGCTCACCTCGACGCGCGCGCGGTAGTCGACTGCCGCCGCCACGATCTCGGCGGTCTGCACGGCGCGCACCAGCGGGCTCGAAATCAACAGATCGAGCCCGATCCCCCGGCGGGCCAGCGCCCGGCCCATGCGGCGCGCGTCGCCGCGGCCGCGCAAGGTCAGCGCGCGCTCGCCGTCGCGGGGCGCGTCGTCGCCGGTCTCCGCGTGTCGGATCAACGTGACCCGCATTGAACGCGCGGCCGCTAGCCGTTAGCCGCCACCAGCCACTATCCCTCGTGGGCCGGCGTCGATCCCGAACGTCCGGCGTCGTCGTGGCCGCCCGCGTCGCCAGGCCCCGAAGGGGACGACACCGACCGAGGCGACGGGACCGCGAGAGACACCGGTCCCGGCGAGGACTCGCCCGCGGCGGTCGCGGTGGCCGGCTCCACGGGCGCGGCCGGAACGGGCGGTGGTCCCGCGTCGATCCCGTGCTTCTTGAGCGCCGCCAGGTAATGATCGCGCTCGGCGATGGCCGCCAACAGCCGCTGGCGCATGATGTCGTTGTTCTGCTTGAGGCGCGTGATGTCGGACAGGTCACGCTGGCGGGTCGAATCGACGCGCGAGGCGCGCGCGAAGGCCTTCAAGAACTCGGCCTGCCCGAGATCGACCATCCCGACCGCCTTATACTTGCCGACCTCGGCCTTCTCCAGATAGCCCTCGGCCGCCAGGCCGAGCAGCGCCTTCGACACTTGGGGCTCGCCGGCGCCGATCGCCAGCGACACGTCAACCGGCGAAAACGCCTCATTGCTGGCAGCCAGACGTTTCAGCTCGTCGTAGAGCTCTTGCCGGTCGACCTTCGCCCCGCTGTCACTACCGAAAGAGCTCTTGCTGCTGGTGTGGCTCCGCTTGAGGCTCATGGCCGTCTCCCGTCGAATTGGCGTGCGTTATACCATCAATCCCGCGGTCCGGTGGGCCGAAGCCGCGTGAGCGAACCACCGGCTTCGACCGGCGGCGCTCATCCGCTGGGGATCTAGAGGACCCTCGCGGGGTCTTTTTTAAAAGCCAAATTGGACCGCGGCCCGTGCGCGGTGGGCGGTGGGCGCGGTCTGCGCGTCGGGTGAGGTCAGGTGGGTGTAGTCGACTTGGACCTTGACGCGGTGGCCGCGCAGGTAGGCGCTGATGGCCGCGCCTTGCTCGTCCTCGCGCGTGCCGCGCAGTAGGTGCTCTTCGGCCGTGGCGCCGTAAAGAGGGATGTCGGCCCGCCCCGCGCGCGCCGCCACCTGCAACCGATGCGGCAGGATGAAATAGCTGGCCTGCAGGTAGCCGCCCCAATAACGGCGGGACGGCGCGGCGATGCCGGGATCTTCCAACCGTCCGAACCACTCGGCCTGCAGCGAGGCCCCGCGCCAGAGCGCGCGCAGCTCGGCCCCCCCCTGCCAGACCGCCACGTTGTCGATGCGTCCATCGCCGTCGAGATCGGTGGGCGACATCGCGTCGGCCGTTCGCGCCTGGACATCGGTCGGCACCAGGTTGTAGTAGCCTGAGAGGCCGACCGCCAAGAGCGGTCTCCGATGGCCGTCGATGTCTCCTTCGCTGGCCGGCAGCGGCCCGAACGGCGACGCGACCAGGCGCAGCGCGTAGGCGAGATCGAGGTTGTCGTTGGGCAGGCCGGCGCCCGCCCCGTCGAGGACCGCCGCCTGCACCGTGAGTCGCCCGGGGATCGGACGGCCGACCACCATCACCCCGACGTCGCGCTCCAGCGAGAAGTCCGCCATGGGCGCCGAGAAATTGACGAACTCCAACTCGGCGGTCCAGTACTGCCGCTGCAGACCGTACGGAACCTTGAACTGCCCCGCCTCGATGGTGACCAGGCGGCTGGGGTGCCAGGCCACGTAGGCGTCTTTGAGCGGCTGCGCCGCCGCGGCGTCGAACTGGATCCGGTACTGAAAGAACGGGCCGCCGACGTGTCCTTCCAGGATCACCTCCGCGTGGGCGACCGAAAAACTGGAGACGTCCGGCGCCGCCGTGTCCTGGGCCCCGGTGGCGGCGAGCTCTCCCGTGTAGAGCGCTTGCACGCGCAGGCGGGGGCGCAGCAGGAAGCCATTGTCGGGCGACCTGATCTCGAAACCGTCGTCGCGAAAACGCAGGTCCTGCGCCTCGGACCGCGTCCCATCCGGCACCGCCGCGGCCTGGCGCTGCGCCTCGGCCTGGCGGGCGTCGAGCTCGTCGAAGCGCCGGCGAAGATCGTCGTAGGAGGCGCGACCGCGTTCGAGCGATTCGAGCTGGCGGCGCAGCTCGATGACCTGCGCCTCGACGTCTTGCGCCGCGCGGAGGGCGGCGGCGGCCTGCGTCTCAGCGGCGCCCGCGTCGGTGGCGTCCGGCGCGCCCGCGGGGGCGGCCGGCGCGCCCACCGCTGGCGCGACCGGCGGCAAGGCGGCGGGTCGCGCTTCGGCGGCGCTTCCCGGCGCCGACCCGAGGGCCCCGAGCGCCCCGGCGAAAGGGAGCAGGACAC
>DASRLC010000463.1:0-8183 GCA_035648655.1 Polyangia bacterium | reverse complement strand
CGCACCATCTCGGAACGGAAGATCGTGCCCGTCGCACAGGACCAGCGCCGCGGAGTCGGCCGAAGGATCGATGTTGATGAGTCGGATCGACGGCACCGACATGAGCGTCTGGAGGCCCTTGCCTTGGATGCCGCCGCCGACTACCAACACGACGCTGTCGGCGGCCAACTCCGTCAGCCGCTGCTCCATCACCTTGAAGCAGCGGGTCGCCGACAGATTGATCGATGGCGACGGCAATCGGCGCATCCAGGTTCGAACCTTGTCCAGCGACTTGCGCGCGGCGGGCGCGGCCAGCTCGCAGGTCTTTGAATACTCGGAGCGGGCGAAGAGAGAGCGATCGTGATCGATCAGGATCGGCCGGTCGGCCACGACCGGAAACCTCTTCGCGCAAGCCGGCGTCGCGCAGCAAAGCGCGTCGGCCTCTGCCAGCAACTCTCCCTTGCAAGTGGGACAGCAAAGGAGCTTGAGGAGGGTGTCATCCATACGGGCCCGGTCGGTAAGGTACCCGCGGGAGCCAGATCCAGGCGGCATCCAAGAAATCAAAGCCTACACGTCCTTACATAAGCCACCCCCGGCGAAGCGCGCGATGGACGCTAGTAACCTGGAGCCCGGCTCTGCCGGCGCTGACGATGCGGTTCAAACAGGCATCGAGCCACTTCGGGAGCCAGTGCCCGGCTCAGCGCCATCTGCGCCATCGATCGGACTGTGCTCAACAAAAGGCGCCAACACTGCATCGAGAACCATCGTTCCCGATCAGCATCTCGCCCACGTTATCTGTCCAATTCACCGCTTTTCGCGCGTTCAGCCTTTCTGCTCGACACCTTGAAAGGGTGCCTCTGAGGATAGAACAGGCTGCCGCCCGCCGCGTGATGCGCCGAGCGGCAAGCTGGAAGCGACCGATTGGGCTAGAGGCCGAGGCCCGGGAGGAGCAGCGTGTGCTCCTTGACCACGCCATCCAGCGCAAACGGGTTCAGGCCGAGCGTCCGCAGGATCCTCGGGGCGAGCTGCGTCGTGTTGACGTGCCTCTTGACGAGCATCTGGTGAAGCCCGGGGTGGGAGACGATGGGCGCGACCTGCGTGTCGTCGAGCGCGCCACCGCCGTGCTCGGCATCTTCTTGGAGCTCCCCGAATAGATGGTTCCCCAGTTCGGTTGGATGAAGACGTCGGGCGTGCGCGCTGCCGCCACTGGGTCACCGGAGTTCGGATCGCCGAAGATTTCCGCCAGCGCCGCTCCCGTGGTGATGTTCTGCGAGAAGATGGTGCCCGGGGGCAGGGTGTCGGCGAAGATGGCCGCCGCGTTGCTTCGAAGCGCGTTGGCGACCGCGAGGCCTTGGTCGAGTCCTGCGTGTGCTAGATCCCAAGGATCCCCACGTCGTCGGTCTGAAAGTGACCGTGCGTGTTGTAGGGCCTGCCGCTGTTCGGGTTGACGAACGCCGAGGGGTGAGCCCCGATGTTCGGATCGGCGGGCAGCGGGAGCTGCCCGCCGAATCAACCGAGCCCGCCGAACCCCGCGCACGCTCGCGATCGTGACGATCGAGAACAGGCGCTTTTGAATGATCGTGCGTTTACAATCTACCGGGTGCCGCGGGGCTGCTGGCGGTCGGTCGACGTCGATGCCGACGGCAACGCCACGCGCCAGGTCGCAGAGGTCGACTTTGCGCGCGGCGATTGGAAAGCCCGCGGGCTTGGCGTGCGCGTCATTGCCGTTCGCTCGTTGGAACGCCAGGGCAGGCAGCTGTATCTCTGGGACGACTCCGAGTGGACCGTGCAGGCCTTCCTCACCAACGACATGCACGGCGACGCCGACGAGCTCGCCACACCACTACGACGGCCGTGCCGGTGTCGAGCCGCTCATTGGCGATCTCAACGGCGCGTGGGGGCATTGGCAAGGTGCCTACGGCTCATTTCGAGGCCAACCATGCCGCCCTGTTGCTCAAGCTGCTCACGCACAACCTGCTGCGCAGATACGTGCTCGTCACGGCGCCGCGCTGGCCGCGTGGCGCGCGCCCTGGCTCCGCCGCGCGCTGCTCGTCGTGGCTGGGCGCTTCGTCCGTCACGGACAGATCAGGATCTCGCCCCAAACCATGACACGCATGTCGTGGCGACCTCGCCTCGGGCCCTTCGGGTGCGCGGCCGCCCGATTCGGCGCCGTCGTCCGGTGCTTCGTTGTGACGCCTAACTAACCGTAACCCCTAACTTCCGGTCTCCGTTTCGGTCTCTTCACACGGCGGAAGCCGAAGGCTCAGTCGCTTCAACGCCGAGCCCGGGACGTGCTGGTCACCACCCTCGAACGACGCCTTTGCTGCGGCGGTTGCCCGCCACACAACCGGCCCTGTCAACAGCCTCGCGCCCTCCGCCGACGGAACCCACCCGTTGAGCGGTGCCGGCGGTCACTGCGCCTCAACGGGACCATTCGGCTCTCCTTGCGTTCCCTGATAGCCGGCACCTTCCCCCCTCCGACAGGCCCGAGAATTATTGCAACGAGATCGTGGGGCGCCGTAGATCGGGCGGACAGGCACCCAGAGTTTCCGCTATATTCTAGCCGCCACGCGTGGGCACATCTGCATCGGAATGGGGCTCCTTGTCGTCAGTGTTGGATGCGGCGGAGGAACGGGCCCGAAACCACCTCTCCTCGGCGCGGCCGCCGTGTCCACGGGGACGTCGCACGCCTGTGCCCTGATGGGCAGCGGCGCGGTCGGAACGATCGTCGACCTCCGCTCCGCACCGACTACCGTGGTGGGCTTTCGGGCGCCGTTGCGATCAGCGCGGGTATTCAATTCTCCTGTGCGCTCCTGGGCGACGGCACGGTCCACTGCTGGGGCGAGAACGACGGCGGCGGACAGCTCGGGAACGGCTCCCTATCGGCGATCGTTCCCACGCCGGTCACCGTCGTGAACGGTTCTTAAGTCAACGGGCGATCAGACTGCTCCATGGTCCCGCCAGACCTGGCGCCACGGTCGAATCGGTCGCTCTGCTGGGGGGTGAAAGTGACAAACGGCCGGGTCCTTGATAACGGGCGCGCTGACGAGACCGGCATGCCAAGTCGAGCTGGTCGCAAGTGAGACGGGCTGAGCGGATCGTGCCGTGCCGACTGGATTCACCTTGGGCGCCGGGACGACTTCCCGCCCCAACCGGCGTGCCACGGTGCCGTCATCATGAAGCGCGGCCCCGATCTCCCCGTCTCGAACCGTCATCAACCGTCTCCGACTTCCCAGCCACCGTCGCGGACTTACCGACCAAGGTCGCGTCCCGCTTTGGGTTTATGGTTTCGGCCTCTTATGTTTCGACTCCCGGCGCCTCCACCCTTTTTCTCTTGCAATTTCAATTACTCGCGCTGCCGACAGGTGCTGTTGTCAGCCTGTTGGCAGGACGATCGGACGAAGGCGTCCGATCCGGTGCTGGCAGATCGAGCACGCTCACCGCGTCCCGGCGCGCGTCCGGGCTGAGGTGGGCGTAGCGCATCGTCATCTCGATCGTGGCGTGACCCAGCAGCTCCTGGACTGCCTTTGAGCGGCACGTTTCCCTTCGGGGCTTCACCCCTATTCGCCAGCGGCAGCTCCAGTTGCCTGGTCATCTGAGGCCGTTTACTTCCGAGGCGCACTTTCGTTTCGCTCTCCTCCCCGTTCGGTCCTTCGCCGTCTCCGGCTACTACGACCTCGGCTGACTCCTCGCTCCGCCGCTCTCGTGACGTCGCCCTTTCAGGCGTGAGGCGAGGTCTCCCCAGGTAAGAACGCTGTCCTTCGCCGCGCGATCGCCGGGTTTACGTCGTCTGAGCCTTGGCCACTGAAGCTTCGCGGTCTCTTGCCCGCTCACCCCGCTCGACGCCGCCTCGGACCCGGTTCTTGTTCATCGACCTGCGGTTTCGCTCCCCGCTTCCTTCCCACGGTTGGTCACCCTTCCGCAGTTGCGGTTCGCTTCGATTGGAATGGTCTCCTTTCGGCAGGACTTTCACCCGCAATACAGCGCCCATGCTGGGCGCACAAGCAGAGGCGGCCGGTTAGCCGGCGTGCATCCGACGCACGCTCAGCGTCGAGCGTGCGGTCCACCGAGGCCCGGAAGAACCCGCGTGCCCTCAATCTGGACGGCCGTCAGCGCGTTCGGGCTGAGCCCCAGGAGGGCGAGGATCGTCGGTGCGACCTGGGTGGTCTCGACGGAGGTGGACTCGACCTGAACCGGTATGCCTGGGCCGCTGACAACCATCAGGACGTGTAGGTCGCCGGTGTTCATACCACCGTGCTCGGAGAGCTTGGTCGGCTTCGCATAGACGATGCCCTCCTGGACCTTGCCGAAGACGTCCGGGTAGTGACCGTTGTCGACCGAGACGCCGAAGAAGTTGGCGGCGGCAGCGCCGGCCCAGATCTGGGCGAGGCCCGAGTGCTGGACGGTGACGGGGTTCTTGGTGACGTCGAAACCCCGAGCGGTGTGGTTCCACAGGTAGCTCTTGACGAAGTCGCAAGCGGCCTGCGAGTTGTCCGACAGGTAGGACTGCCACAGGTCGTCGTCGGTTCCGGCAACGATCAGGGTCGTGTTGCTCGGGTGCGTCTGCGCCCAGGCGGCGTTGATCGCGCTGATGATCGGTCCGTCCTGGACGGTGATGAGTTTGTTCGGATCCTGCGGCGACTGGCCGTGCTTTGCAGTGACGATGATCGTCGTCGAGCCCGCGAGGCCGTCCTTGTGGATCGTAGAAACCATGCGGCCAAGTTGAGCGTCGACGTAGTCGAGCGCGCTCGAGAGGACGGGGCCGGGAACGAGCTGACCGTTGACCCACTGGTAACCACCTGATTCCGGAGCGCTGGTGGTGTAATTCCCGTTCGCGTCCGGACCGATCAACATCGTCGGAGTCGAGGGGATCTTCTCCGCGACCGAGACGGTCTGGAAGTTCATGCCGAAGATCGCCGGGGTGCCGACGTGGGCCTTGCCCGAGTGGTCGAGACCATCGATCTCATTCAGGACGGCCTGAACCTTGTAGCCGTCGTATTGCTTGGTAGCGGCGTCGATGTGCGCCCAGTCGTCGTCCTGCGGGTAAGGGACACCGTTCGGCATGACAGCCTGCGAGTCGATCTCCGGCGAGAAGAGGTCGTCGATGCTCTGGCCGTTCGAGCCCGGACCATTGAACGACGCGTAGACCTCGTGCTTGTCAGACCAAGCAGTGCGCAGGCCGGCGTTGTGGATGACCTGGAAGATCGTGTTGTCGCCGAGGTAGTCCCACGGGGTGATCGGCTTGCAGGTCTTTGGGTCTACTGGGAACGTGCCCGAGTTGAGCGACGCCTCCGGGTCGAACTTCAGGTTCATGATCGCGGCCGGGTTGGTGTCAACGCCATTGGCGAAGATCGAACCGTTCTCGTCGAACGACGGGAAGGTGCCGTTCGCGGGGTCGATGAAGTCGGGAATGTTCGCCAGCGTGTCGTCCGGCGAGTCATAGATGACGTCACCACCGGTGGCCGGCTGGCCCGGGGTGCAGGCAGCGCCCGCCTCGTCGACCTTGTGACTGTACTCGACGTCATAAAAGACGCCGGTCGATTTGGGGTTACCGCCGGTCATCAGCGCGGTGCCACCCGGGTCGGAGTCCGATGGGTTGGAGGTCGCCGCATTGGTGTACTCGCTGCCGGAGTGAATCAACTTGGCAAACGTCGAGTTTGGGTGGTTGGCGACGTACCTGTGAAGGTCACTCTGGTGCATGCCATCGACGCTGATCAGAAGGACGTGCTTGATGTCGCCGTGATCGCCGTGGTCGTCATCGCCCTGGTGGTCGTCGTTGCCGTGGTTGTTCTGGTCACCGACGAGGGCGGAGGTGGTGCTGGTGGTGGTGGTGCCGGTCGGGTTCGTGCCGCAGGCGGTCAACAGGGACAAGGCAAACAACGAAGCGGTCTTCTTGTAGGTCATCGATCAGCTCCTTTGGGGCAGATGGCTGATCCAGTACCGCAGGTAGATCTCCGACGCTCGTTTCGGTCTCGCAACGTTCTGGTGGCGCAGAACTGACGTGACTCGAATGCGCAAGGTGGGTGACGCCGCGAACGTGGGCGAATGTTTTCGACGTGCCACGCCTCACGCTCGTCGACGATGATCTGAAGAATATCGTGGTGAAGGAACTAAAGCCTCGAGGGGCTCAACTCGGACCAGGTCGCGATCGCGCGCGGCGCGAGGACGGCCGGCCCGACGACGACGCGCCGATCGGCCGCCCAGAAGACGCGGTCGACCACGATTGACGATCCTAAAGAAGACGATTCCCGCGAAGCGGTCCTCGTCATCGCACGCGGCTCTTCGGCCGAGCTACGCCCGCCGTCCGCAGCGTAACCACTTCCGTAACCACTTGAGCGAGACCAGGGGTGACGGCCCGACACGCCCTGTGACGGTAAGCCCGTGATCTCGCTCATTTCTCCGACGGAGGATCGACCCCTCGATCGTTTTCACACGGTCGAAGCCGAAGGTTCAATCCCTTCAACGCCCACCCAAAATTTCAAATACTTAGACGAGACCTGGTCATCGGTAAAACCGGTCAGGGACGAGCGCCGGGACGAGTTTTCTGCGCGATCGAGCGCAATCGCCATCGCCGGCCGCCTCGTGCCTGGTCGGCCGGTGCCGTCGATTCGCTTCAAGGCCGTCGCGGCGACTATGTCGTCCGGGACCCTTGGAAAGCGGCTCGACGTCGAAAGACAGGACCAGGATCCGCGTCAACACGGCACTATCCCTTGCCACGGGTCAGACCGAGGACGGAACCGCCGAGGAGTCCACTGGCGATAACGAAAGGCTCGGATATGGGATCGACGTCCTTGTTTGTGGTGCGGCAGCCATACAATCGACACGGCTCTGGCTCCCGCATGCTTGTTCTCCTGCTCGCGATGGTCGGGGGGACGGCCTGTTCTTCCGTGCCGGGCGCACATGCCAATTCGGACGGCGCCGCCTTGGGTAACCACGACGGTAGCGCCTCGGACGAAGGCGAGACCAACACCGGCGGGAGCTACGGCGGCGGCATCGACGGTGGTGGCATCGACGGCATACCCATCGCCCCCGGTCTTCCCGCGGTCCGGCCGCTTGCTCCGCTCTCCACCGCGACGGCGACGTCGCGGCGGCTCACCTTCCACTGGGCGCGGCCTGACGGTGTCGACGGCGCTCGCGTGCAGGTCTGCCGGGATCGCGGCTGCGCAACTGTGACGGCGGTCTTCGATGGGGTCGACGCCGCCGCGCCCATGGCCGATCTGCCCTCCGGCTCGCTGTTCTGGCGCGCGTTCAGCATCACTGCGCAAGGTCGAACGGTGACGCCCTCGCCCATATGGGAGGTCTTCGTCGGCGCACGCAGCTCCCCGATCGACACGTCGTTGGGAACGATCCTCGACGTGAACGGTGACGGCTACGCAGATGTTCTTGTCACCGCGTCCTACGCGAACGAAGCCGCGGGAGAGGCCTCGTTGTACCTCGGCGGTCCGAATGGTCCGGCAACGACGCCCGCTATCCTATTGGCTGGCCCCGACGGCCCCAATTACTACTTCGGGGCGTTCGCCGCCAGCGCCGGCGACGTGAACGGCGATGGTTATGCCGACGCTGTGATCTCGAACGGCGGATCGGCCGTATACATCTATTTCGGAGGACCCAACGGCATTGGAGCCTCGCCGGACGCGACACTGCGGTCGGGCCAAATGGCGGGCGGCGCCTTCGGCAACCACCTGGCAGGTGTCGGCGACGTGAACGGAGACGGCTACGGGGACGTCGCCGTCTCGGACAACCTTGCTGGCGCCGTGTATGTCTTCTTCGGCAGCGCGACCGGTCCGGCTCCGTCGCCCAGCTTCACGCTGAAGAACTCCACGAGCCCGCCCGCCGCGCTACATCTCGGCACAAGGGCCCTCATGATCCTCCGACACGGCGTGTTGTTGGCGGACACACTCTCCTTGATAGGTCTGACCGTCGCATCCGCAGACCGCCGGACCCCCAGAACAGTCGTCCACCGGAAACGTACTAGCAGCCCGTTGACGAAGTCGTGTTTCTCACGCGGTGGCCTGAGCGCCGCGGAGTTCGGGTAGCCGCCGCGGCGTCGTGGGAAGTTCGGGGTTGTAGCGCGCTGGAAGGCGAAGTAACGCAGCCATAGTGTCCAGGAGCGTGACGAGCGCAGGGCCAAGGGCTGCTACTCCGGCTCCTTGGCCCTGGAGGCACCGCGGCTTGCCCACGCCGAAGAGTTTGCGCATGAGTAG
>DASRLC010000462.1:0-3913 GCA_035648655.1 Polyangia bacterium | reverse complement strand
GACTCGAGCTGGGGGCGATCGTCGATGTGGCCCCCGCGGTGTTCGAGGCGCCGCGGATGGTCGGCCCGGGCGGCGAGTTGCGGGTGGTGCGCCGCTTTGGTCGCGTGGCGGGTGTCTTGGCCGTCGCGCTCGAGCCGCGGGTGAGCTTCGCGATCGCCGGCCTCACCGGCCGCCAGACGCGCGTTCCGCTCGACCTCGGTCTGCGCCTGGAGCGGCGGGCTGGACCGTTCGCGCTCGGCGGTGAGATCGGCGTCGCGGCCGCGATTTTCCATGCCGACGGGCTGAATACGGCGGTACCGCAGACCGGGACGCGGCTCGATCTGGGCGGGCGCGCGGGGATCTTTTTGCGCTGCGATCGCTGGTCGGCGCGCGCGGCGCCCTTCGTCGGTCTTCATGCGCTGCTGTTCCCTTGGCCCTACGAGATCGCCATCTCGCCGGCGGGCACCTTGGGATCGACGCCCGCGTTGTGGTTGGGCGCCACGTTGGGCGTCTCCACGTCATTATGAGGGCTCGCCGACGTCACGGCCCGACGGGGGCGTCGGAGGGGACGCGGCTCGGCATGCGGGCGGCGATCCCGTCGCCCAGCGTGACGTCATTCCCCGAGCCGGAGGCATCGACCGCGCGGCCGCCGCTGTGCAGATCATCGAAGGTCCAGTACGCGACCAGCCCCGGCACCGGACCGGGGGGACTGTGGCGCATGTCGGTCTGAACCTCGCCCGCCGTGCGGGCTACGTTCCAGACCCGAACCTCGTCCATCTCGCCTTTGTAGAGCTCGTTCGAACCATCGAGGGTTCCCAGCCACACCGTGTTGGGCGTGCGGCTGTCGCTGGCGGCCGTCTCGGCGTCGGCGACCGCACCGTCGATGTAGAGCGTATGCGTCTGATCGTAGGTGTACGCGACGTGGTGCCAAGTGCTTGCAGAAGGCGGCGTGGGGGCCTTCACCAGAATCTCGCCCCCGGAGGTCCTCCAGACCGCGATGGTCCCGTTGCGCGCCCCGATCTGGACGCCTTCCATCAGATAGGTCCGCATCACCAGAAAGTCCGCGGTGGCGGAGCTGGCCGGAGTGTTCACCCACAGCTCGATGGTTTGCGACGCGCTGGCGGCCGGGAAGCCGGCGTTGCCCGCCGTGGCGTAGTCCATCACGCCGTCGAAGCTCAGCGCGAACCCGGCCGGCGTCCCGTCGAACGCCGGAAAAGCGTCGGTCCACGGGGGACCGTTGGCTGCGCCGCCCCCGTCGGGCGACAGCCCGTTCACCGCGGCCAGTCGACAGCCGCCGCACGCGAGCCAGAACAATGAAACGATCAGGCCCCGCGACCGCGACATTTCTTTTATAGACTATGGATCGAATTCAGATTCGGCAGCCAGCGATCTGCGCGAACATCGGGCGTCAAACATGAGTCGAACCACCGTTGGCCGGTCCGCTTGCCTCGTTCTGACGGCCTGGATGGTCCCGGCGTGCGCGCCGCGCCTGCAGTTGGGGAGCGAAATTCTCTGGTCGGCGCACCACGAAACCGGCGATTTGAGCGAGTGGCTGCAGGATGGAAAAGGGGGCTCGGTGGTCGACGCCCCGGACACGTCGGTGGCTGTCTCCAGCGATTTCGCCCACGGTGGCACCTACTCGGTCAAGCTCACCAACAACGCCGCCACCAGCCTCGAGACCGCCAGCTTGTGGCGCCAGGACAGCTATCCGACCGACGCGTACTACAGCGCCTGGTACTACCTGCCGCAGACCTATCAGACCACCAACGACTGGATCGTCATGCAGGTGCGCGCGCCGGTGGCGGGAGATCCGACCACCATCTCGCTGCTGCTGGACGTCGATCTTCGGAGCCTGCCGGGCGGTGAGCTGGTGCTGACCGTGTTCGATCACCGGCCGGCCTACCTTCGCTCGCCGACGCCGGACCCGGCGGTGCTGGTGCCCGTGGGAAGCTGGTTTCAGATCGAGGCGTTTTATCGCAACGTCGGCGACGACACCGGGCGATTCGTGCTCTGGCTCGACGGACAGGTGGCGTACGATCTTCATCGCCCGTTCGGTCTAAATCCGACGGTGTATTTCACCGCCTGCAGCGTGGGCGATGATCTTTCACCGACCGAATCGGCGCTCTACATCGATGACGCGGCGGTCAGCCTGGCCCGGATCGGCCCGTCCGGCACGTTCTGACCCGATCGCCGGCTCCGCCGAGGTTTGTGACCGTCGGCGCACCAATAGGGCGTCGGCCGGCCCTTATAACCGGGAGGCTTGCTGCAGGGCTTGCGTTCGCGCACCCGGTCATGTCTCGTCGATGGTCACCGCCCAACCAAAATCGGCACTGCCGACCCATCTCGCCATGACCCCGCTGGCTGTCATGGTTCTAACTCTGGTCGTGGCCATCGGCTGCGGGACCTCGGGGGGCGGTTCGACGACCGGCGGCCCCGGCGGCGGACAGGCCGGCAGTGTTGGCCACGGAGGTGCGGCGGGAACGACCTCGCCACCGGACGGCGACGGCGGTGTCGGCGGTGTCGGCTTAACGGCTGGAATGGGCGGCGTTGCGGGAGCGTTGGGCGGCGCTGGGGGCAGCGCCCCCGTGGGCGGTTCCGGTGGGCGTGGCGACAGCGGCGGTTCCACCGGCGGTGCCGCCACCGGCGGCTCGGGCGGGATTGGGGGTGCCGGCAAGGGCGGAACCGTCGGCACTGGAACCGGCGGAAGCGGAACCGGGGGCACCGGCACCGGCGGCTCGGGCACGGCCGGTACGGGCGCGGGCGAGCTCTCCTTCGGCGCCGATCGCGTGGTGGTGACCGGCGTCCGCGGAACGACCACGCCGGCCGCGACCTCGGTGATTGGCCTTCACAACGGCGGCCAAGCCGCGGTGCAAATCAGCGGGCTCAGCATCGGCAGTCAGGCCCAGCTCACGCTCGGTCCAAGCGGCATGCCGGTTCAGGCGACCAGCCAGGCCATTGCCGGCGCGGCGCTCTTCCAGATCGTCAACCCGCCTTCGTTCCCGGTCACGTTGGGCGCTGGGGCGGATCTGTCGATCACGGTACAGCTCTCGACCACCGGCTCGAACCTCCCGGCCGCCCCCACCAACAAAGATCTAGGGTCGACGCTGCTGACCGCCAGTTTGTCCGCCACCTCCAGCGCCGGCTCGGCCCAAGTGACGGTTTACGGGCTGGTGTTGATCCAGGACAACTACGAACCGACGCTGGGCCAGATCTTGATCGCGCTCGGCTACAAGCTCGACGTAGGTCAGGCGCAAAACAACTGGAATCCCAACACCTCGATGATGGCGGCCAACCTGCCCGGCATCGAGGCTGGAACCGACGAGGTCGCGGCGCCGCATTTCATCAAAGCCGGCGCGGGGACGGTGTCGTTGACCCTGGTGGCGCGATTTTCTCCGGTGGGCGCGTTGCCCTACGGCTGGTATCCGGCGAGCAGCGCGACCACGCTCAACACCGTCGGAACGATGTCGATGATCACGGACGGGCAGACGTCGGACAAGGCCCGGATGGTCTATCCGCCTCTGCAGGTGGGTAGCGCGACGGCGTTCGACCCGGGCGCCGCGGCCTTCGGGATTTGGGTTTATTCGGACCAGAAGACCGAGAAATATGACGAGGGCGGGAACGTCGTGAACGGCGACTACGACTACAGCCAGGACGCCTTGAACGTGCCCGCGGGTGGAATCCACCGCTTCAAGGCGTATCCGCTCAAGAATGCGAGCGGCGTCAATCTCGCGCAGCAATATTTGCTGGCCGTGGAAGAAGCCGGCAACGGAGATTATCAGGACTACGTGTTCGTTCTGGGCAACGTCAATGCGGCGCCCTGACGGGGCGTGCGGCCGATGGCGCCTTCGGGCGCTCGGCATGGTCGGGGTCGTTGGTCTACTCGCGGGCGCCTGCGGGGGAACGCCCGGACCGGGGGGGGCAATCAAGAGCGGCA
>DASRLC010000461.1:0-9178 GCA_035648655.1 Polyangia bacterium | reverse complement strand
GTATCCACGATCGAATGTCGTCGGGGGAGTCCGGTATCGACACGGTACCGGAGGAGCGCACGGCTGGCGCAGGGGAGGGGGGAGCGCCCACGCTACTCATCGGTTCGTTCGCTCTCGGGCCAGGGCGAACGGTTCGGCTGGCGGGGAGTCCGACGATCGGAAGGGGCCACCCAGCCGGGGACGGCGGACGGGAGCGCATCGATCTGGCCGACCGGCTGCTCTCGCGGCGGCACCTGCGGTTCGTGCGACGTCAGGGCGGCTATAGCGTGGAAGATCTGGGGAGCCTGAATGGCTCCTACCTGGACGGGCTCCGGCTGGAGAAACCAACTCCCCTCTCGGAGGGGAGCATCCTGCTCCTCGGTCATCACGCCGGTGTCTTCCGGCGGGTTTCGCCGCCGGCGCTGGCGGCGCTGGTCGAAGACGCCGGGTCGCCGTTCGGCCCGGTCCCCACCCTCTCACCGGCGCTGGCGTTGACGCTCGCCAAGTTGCGGCGCTTGGCGCGGACCGACCAGGAGATTCTGCTCGTCGGCGAGAGCGGCGTGGGCAAGGCGGCCTACGCCCGCGCCATCCACCGGGCCTCTGGACGCCCAGGCGCATTCGTTGTCCTCGACGGCGCCGCGCTACCCGGTTGGTTGATCGAAAATATGCTGTTCGGGGCGGCGACCGATGCGCCACCGGCCGGCGGCCAGCAGCCGGCGGGGCTCATCGAGGCGGCGGAGGGTGGAACGCTGCTGCTGAGCGAGATCGGAGAGCTGCCGCCGAAGCTCGCGAGCCGGCTGTCCGGATTTGTACGCGACCGCCTCTTCCTGCCGCTCGGATCGACCAGCCTCCGGCGCGCCGATGTCCGCATCTTGGCGACCGCCGGCCGGCACGCCGGCCCCGAGCGGACCCCGGGCTGGCAGTCCGACCTGCTGGCAGGTCTGGGCGTCGAGCCGATTCACATCCTCCCCCTACGCGAACGTCCGGAAGATATTGGGGCGCTGGCCGCACACTTCGCGGCGGGCGCCGTCACCGGCCTGGAGCCGGCTGCCTTCCGCGCGCTCACCCTGTATAGTTGGCCGCTCAACCTCTTCGAAATGGGCAAGGCCGTCAAGCACGCGCTGGCCCTGTCGCCCGACGGGAAAGTGGGCCTAGCCCATCTCCCCGCTACGGTGGGACGCGCGCGGGAGCGCGGCGTGCCGGTCACGCTTCGCCGGCGCCCCCGTCCGGCGCCCCCGCGCGCGGAGCTCGAGCATCTGCTGCGCCAGCACCACGGCAACGTATCGGGCGTTGCCCGATCGCTCGATCGAAAATGGGCCGTGGTCTGGCGCTGGATTGGCCGGCATCGGTTGCATCCAGACCAGTTCCGGCCATAGGTCGACCCGTGCGCGACCAGCGGGACCTTCCGGTCGGCGACCACAGCCACACCGATCTCGAACCGGGGCTGGCCCCCACCGGCGAGATCGCGGTTCTGCAGCGTGGCACGGTGCTGGGTGGCCGCTACGAGATCCGTAAGGTCCTTGGACGCGGCGGCATGGGACTGGTCGTGCAGGCGTTCGACCTGACGCTGGGTGAGGAGGTCGCCGTCAAGATCCTACGGGCCGAGTATGCCGGCGAGCGCGCCTGGACCGAACGGCTGGCGCGCGAGGTCAAGCTGGCCCGCCAGATCCACCACCCGAACGTCTGCCGGGTTTTCGACTTCGCGCAAGCCGACGGCCGTGCCTTCTTGATCATGGAGCTGGCCACGCGCGGATCGTTGCGCGACGAGATCGGCTCCGGCGTACTCGGCAGACGGTCCGCCGATCAGCGCATCGCGGACATCCTGGCGCTGGCCGCCGGTCTCGACGCCATCCACGGGGCGGGCATCGTCCACCGCGACGTCACGCCACAAAACGCGCTGCGCATGGCGGACGGGCGGGCGGTCGTCTCGGACTTCGGCCTCGCGACCGATTCATTCGACAACACCGCCAGCATCCACGGCGGGACCATCGCCTACATGGCCCCCGAGGTGGTGCGCGGCCAGCGGGCCAGCTTCGCGTCCGACGTCTGGGCGCTGGGCGTGGTGAGCCACGAGATCTTCTTCGGGCGGCGGCCGCATTGGCCGCCGAAAGCCACCGAGATGTCGAACCCACTCAGTGGGCGCCGGTCGACCCGCGTCGAACGCGCGGTCCTCGAAGTCTACCGGGCCTGCACCGCGATCGATCCGTCGCGGCGGATACAGGGGCTCTCCCAGATCGCCGTGCGCCTGTCGGCGGGCGGCATCCGGCGTTCGACTTGGCACAGGCGGGTCGGGCGCGCGGCGCTCGTGCTCGGCGCGTGCCTGTTGGCGCTGGCGACGGTGAAGGGCGTTCATCGCTGGCGCGCCGTCCAGGGAACTCCCGTCGTCGCGACGGATCCGCTGCTCGTCGTGCCGACCGGAAAGTCCGACGACTGGACCGATAAATCGAGAGTCTTGGCGGAGGTGCCGGACAAAATTCAATGCACCCGACTGTTGCCCGACGGGCGGACAATCCGCTTCGTCTGGGGACAGCCGACGCGCGCGGAGGACGTCGATACCCACACCGGCCAGCGAAAGCGCTCACCATTGGTCCCGGCCGCCTACGCCGAAGGTTGTCCCGATCTCTCGCCCGACGGGCAACACCTGGTCTACGCCGGGCACACGCCGGACAAACGCAACTTCGCCTTCGTCTCTCCGCACCCCGATGGGCACGACGCGGTTCCGCTCATTCCGACCGCTGCACATTCGATAAATTCGGATCCGACTTGGTTGCCGGACGGCGATAGCTTCACCTATGAGATTGATCAACGGGCCCTGGGCGTCTTTTCGATCACGACCCAGCAATCGACGGTCTTGCCGCCGGCCATACCATCGGCGTCGGCGGGCGAGATGCATTTCGTGATCAAGGATCGAATTTTCGTGGCGGCCTTCGATCCAGGCCAGCATGGCGATACCGAGGTGGTCGGTTTTCGCTGGCCGTCCCTGGGCGAGGAAGCTCGTCTACGATTGCCCGGACAGCTCATCGACCTGGCGCCTTACGACCGGGAAACGTATTTATACGTGCCGCTCTCGCACGCATATATGAAGGATCTGATTGCAGTGAATTTCGCCCGCCGCGAAGCCTGGAAAGCGGGGTTCGTGCGGGACCAATATCTGCTACACCCCCAAGTCGTCCAGGATGGGTTGAGCTTCACTAGTGTCGCGTGGAGAAGCGACCTGGAGGTCAGAGCCGGGGACGGCAAGTGGCACGCGATAACTCGGAACCAATATCTCTCGGTGCCGGCTCGATGCGGCGACGATCTCGTGGCGAGCCAGATGTTGCCCGATTCCATCGTCGTCGTCCGACTCGATCAGGATGGGAACGTCCTGCGACAGATGACGAGGGGTCCATTCGATTGGTCGCCCGTCTGCTCTTCGGACGGCAAGACGTTGTTTTACATCGACGAGGAGCACCAAGGGCGGATCGTAGCCTGCGACGCGTCCGGTTGCCGAACGGTCCTGGCGAGCGCCGTCGGAGGGGGGCTCGCCATGTCTCCAGACGACCGGCGTCTCCTGTTCGTCACACCGACCAACCGAGGCATGGCCGTGCGTTGGATTGCCCCCGACGGAGGAACGGCCCACGACCTCACGCAGGCTGAGCCGGACTGCATGCCCGCATGGTCTTCGTCGAGCGCCGTCTGGACATTACGACGACTCGGCGGAATCCTGGGATGGATTGAAGTGGACGCCGATTCCGGTCGGACGATCGGCAAATTCGTGCCGACCTCTCATAACTGCTCCGATGGAACGACGGATTCCGACTCGCCCCTGCCTGCTGAGGTACGGGCGGTCGTCGATCGAACCACCCAGCTCAGATTGCTACCGAGGCGGTACCTTCCCGCCCATTAGTCGCGTCGGATCTTGGAAAGCCGGCGGTATCCCGCTAGGCTCCCCGCGCGTCATGGGGGAGGCGTCTGATGACGACAGCTCGGGCTCCGGGCCCAAGCACAGCGTGACCGAGGTCGCGGGTGAATCGTTCGTCCGCGAGCGGCCCCCCGACATCGAACGCGGCACCGTCCTGGCGAACCGCTACCAGATCGAAGAGATCATCGGGAAGGGCGGTAGCGGCATCGTCCTGCGGGTCTTCGACCGGACGGCGCAGATCGTGGTCGCCTTGAAGGTGCTCAAGTCCGAGCTGGCGCGCGACGCCAAGTGGGACAAGCGGTTCTCGCGGGAGCTGCGCCTGGCGCGGCCGATTCAACACCGGAACGTCTGCCGGGTCTTCGACATCGGCGAGGCCGATGGGCACAAGTTCTTGACCATGGAGCTGGCCAAGGGCGGCTCCTTGCGCGAGGAGCTGAAGCGCGGCTTGGCGTCGCCGCGGCCGTTCGCGGACCGCCTGGCGGATGGGGAGGCGGTGATCGCGGGGCTGGCAGCGCTGCACAAGGCGGGAATCGTCCACCGCGATTTCAAGCCGGACAACTTGCTCCGGATGGAGGACGGCCGCCTGGTCCTGTCCGACTTCGGCCTCGCGACCGATTCGGCCAACGCCCCCGGGGTCACGGTCCTCATCGGCACGCCCCACTACATGGCGCCGGAGGTGCTGGCGGGGGAGCCGGCCACCGTTCGCTCGGACGTCTGGGCCTTGGGCGTCGTCCTGCACGAGATCTTCTTCGGCCGGCGGCCGGAGCGGCGCGCGGTCAGCTTCGACGGCAGCAACAAGGTCCCTATGCGCCCCAGTTCGTCGATCGAGCGGGCGATGCTGGCGCTCTGCGAGCGGTGCTTGGCAGAGTCGCCCCTCGATCGTCCGTCCGACGCGGGCGAGGTCGCCGAGATCTTCAAGGCTGAGCGCCTCCGTCCCGGCCGCCGTGAGCGAGCCCGTCATCGCCGGTATTTCCTGACGACTACCCTCGGGTTGCTCATGGGCATGGTAGTGGTCGCTGGAATCACAAGAAAAATTCGCCGCCGCAGAGCTTCGGCGAACGGCACCGAAAACTCTGCAGTCGTCTCCCTTTCACCATCCGGTGAAGCTGCCGATTGGCGCAAACTGGCCAGAGTGATTGCCGAGCTTTCTGGTCATGTGGACTGCTTTTCGATGCTGGGACCGAACACCGCCCAATTGATCTGGGGTTCGCCCCGGCGGGTGGAAGAGATCGAAATCGCGAACGGACGCCGCCGGCCAGGACACCTGCGGCCGGAGACCTATGCGGGAGGATGCCCTCAATATTCACCGGATGGGCAACATCTGCTATTCACCGCCCTAAACGACGGTGGGACGACGGAGATCCGCCTGTCGGACCAACGCGACGGCGCCCACTCCGTAACCGTCGTTTCAGGATCTGGGCCGCTCTGGCTCCCGCATGGCGAAGAGTTCGCCTACGATGTCGATGCCTATCACGCGGCGGTCTTCGCCTTGCCGACCTCCAGCTCCACACTGCTTGCGGACGGAGATCCGCACGAGCGGCGTTGGATTACGGAAAAGGCCATCAACTCCACGACTGGCGAAGTCGCTCTGTTGTTGGGGAGCACGGAGGCCAAGCCTCTCATCGCGATCTATTCCGCCGGCGAGTTCGGGCTGCAAAAGGCGTTTAGCGTCCCCGGGGCTGTCCACCTTTACTTCGAAGACAGTGCGGATCGGTTGTTGGTGTCTTATCAGGTCTCTGCTTCGAGATCGTCGTTGACCCAGCTGGACTGGAAAAATGGGCTACTGCGCGAGCTCGGGAGCTACGCAGGTCTCGATCTGCTGACGGCGCGGCCATCGGACGGCGGGCTCATCGTACTCGGGCGCCATCGATCGAATGACGTTTGGCTTTATGGGGAGGGCCCGCCTCGACGGTTGACGTACGACGGGCAGAATTTTTCCGCGGCGCTCTCGCCATCTGGAGATCTTCTTTTGAGCAAACGAGGAGCGGGCGGCCAGTTCACCATTTGGTGGCAGGGCCGCGACGGGACCACCCAAGAAGTTTCCGCAGGACCAGCGGACGTTGGGCCGCAGTACAGCCCCGACGGACAATCGTGGGTTTACACAGACTATGCCCGCAAGAGCATTTTCCTCTGCTCGGTCGGATCCGGAGCCTGCCACGTCGTCGTGCATGACGAACTGCTGCCAGGATGGGCCCGATTCTCGCCCGATGGCAAGCGACTTGCTTACATCACCCAGATCAACGTACCAAAGTTGCGGATCGTAACCTTGGACGGCGGAGACGTCAGACGATTGGGCGACGCCTACATCCAATGTCTCCCGATCTGGACCACACCCGAATCGGTTTGGACCTTCGAAGGTACGCCTGGACACTACTTTTGGTCCGAGTGGAGCATCCGAACGGATGCGAAGACCGGCGGCCGAGTCGACGTTACCGCCCCTGAGAATCAGTCCACGTTCGCGGGGTCGGATCAGATTCGGTGCTGGCCAAGCGACGTGGGGCCGGACTCGCCATTCTTCCCGAGGTTACGGGTAGAGGCAGCCGAATCTTCTACGTTGCTTCGGCTGCCTCAAGCCCCGGCGAAGTGAGCCTCAGCAGGCCGTCCCCATTGGCTTGCAAAGCCCATGGGGTGCCGTTGGGATCGGAGCCTTCTTGGCGATCGAGGCGGTCGTGTGGGCCGAGACCGCGCCGAGCGCCACGAACGCAGTGGAAAGAGCAAAAAAGCCGACGAGTGCAATCTTCTTGAGCATGGTTTCCCCTTATGGTTTCTTGGTTCTGTCTGGGGAGACGCGCCGCATTGCGCGTTTCTCTCCAGCTCACCAAGAGCAACCGGGGAACCAATGGGGGAGATCAGTAAATTCAATAGGTTAGGGCGGGATGTCCGGCGTTTTTGGGTTGCGGTTTTAAAACCATTTACGCAAGCGAAGTTACGTTTTATTGTCTGTGTAACTCTGTGATTACGCCGAACGAGAGCATCACCTTCGTTCCGCGGCACGAAGCGTCAGACGATCCGGTCAAAGTTCCGCTGTTGCTGATCGTCGGCAACAGCCAGGGGCAGGTCCCGCGCGGGACCGATCGGCTGATCACCTTCACGGGCTCATTGATCGTCGGCCGCAAGGAGATCAGCCAAGGTGAGCCCGGTCAGGCCTCGCTGATCCTGGCCGACCGGATGATCTCCAGCCAGCACCTGGCCATCACGCGCGCCCCGGAGGACGGGGTGTTCGAGGTGACCGATCTCAGCAGCACCAACGGGACGATCGTCGATGGCGAGCCGGTCGAGACCTCGGTCCGGTTGCGGGACGGCTCGGTGATCTTCGTGGGCAGCTACGTGATGGTTTTCCGCGTGGCCACGATGGCCGAGCTGGCCGCCATTCAAGCCGAGTTGCAGCACCCGCTGGGGCCCGTCGCCACGGTGAACCCGGCCTTCGCCACCATCTGCCGTAAGTTGCGCAAGCTGGCCGAGGCCGGCGAGGAGATGCTGCTTACCGGCGAGACCGGCGCGGGCAAGGAGGTCTACGCCAACGCCATCCACCGGGCCAGCGGGCGGACCGGGCGTTTCGTGGCCATCAACTGCGCGGCCATCCCGCGCGAGCTGGTCGAGACGGAGCTGTTCGGCTACGCCCGCGGGGCGCACTCCCAGGCCGCCATGGCCAAGCAGGGGATCATCGAACAGGCGGAAGGGGGCACGCTGCTCCTGGACGAGATCGGCGAGATGGCGCCCGAGCTGCAAACCAAGCTGTTGCGCTTCACCCAGGACCGGCTGCTGGCGCCGGTTGGCGGGCTGCGGTCGCGGCGCATCGAGACCAGGATCATCGCGGCGACCAGCCGAACCGCCGCCCCGTCGCAGTCCGGCAGCTTGGGCCTGCGTTCCGATCTCGCGGCCCGCCTCGGCGCCGAGCCGATCCGCATCCCGCCGCTGCGCGACCGAATCGAAGATCTGGGCGCGCTGGCCAGCTATCTGCTCGGCGATCGCAACAAGCCACTCGAGCTGTCGGCTTTTCAGGTGCTCTGTCTCTACCCCTGGCCAGGTAACGTGCGCGAGCTCGGTAAGGTGGTGACCTCGGCCGAAGCGCTGGCGCGCGATGCCGACCGGATCGCGCTCGAGCATCTCCCGGTCGCCTTCATCGCAGCGCCGAAGATTCGCTCCTCGGCCGGCCGCCGCAAATCACGGCCACCACCCAGTGCGGTCGAGCTCGAAGGGATGATGCGTCGCTTTCGGGGAAACATGCTGCGCGTCGCGCGTGAGCTGGATCGAAAACCGGCCTTGGTTTACCGCTGGGCCAAACGATTTGGGCTCAACGCCGACGAATTCCGAGCAAAGACTGAGGCTTGACTCGGTCGGTTTCATTTTCCGTCAATGGTTACGAAACCACAACAGTGCGTGGCCGGTTTGTGACTGCCGAATGGATAAAATAGCGCGGTTCTTACGCCCGGCCGGCGGCGGCATTCACACTGTAAGCTCAGGTAAGCAGGCCCGCGAGCAGCTGCAACGGGCGTTTTATGACGCGCGCGACGCCGACGAAGTGCAGGTCAAATGGCGCAAGTCGCTGGATGCGATCGATCGCGCGCGGGTGGCGGTGATCGGAATCCCGTCCGATTGCGGCGCAGGATTGGCGCGCGGCGCGGCCTTCGGACCGGAAGGAGTTCGCGCGGCGTTGTTGCGCGCTTGCCCGGATTTCGCCGCACGGGCCGCGCGCGCCGGCATTCTGGATGTGGGAGATGTATTCGTCGTCCCACAGTTGCTCAGCGACGACATGTTGAGCGACGAGCAGCTCCGTTGCACGCGGGCCGCGCTCTACGGCCCGAGCGCGGCCACCGACAACGATCTGCCGGTGTCGCCGCTGTCGGTCGCGGAGCGCGTCATTGCGGAGCTGTTGCGGGTCAACCCGACGCTGCGCATCTTCATGTTGGGCGGCGATCACTCGGTGGCTTGGCCGGTGGTGGCGGCGCTCGGGCGACGGACGGCCGGGAATTGGGCCATCGTTCATCTGGATGCCCATACCGATCTGTTACCCCAACGCCTGGGGGTTCGGATCTGTTTCGCGACCTGGGCCTACCACGCCAACGAGCTGCTCGGCCGCGGCGGTCGGTTGGTGCAGGTTGGCGTGCGCGCCTCGTCGCGTTCCAAGGAGCACTGGGAGTCGACCCTGGGGGTGCGGCAATTCTGGGCCGACGAGGTGCGTGCCCGGGGCACCGCGGTGATCGACGACGTCATTGGTCATCTGCGGGGGATCGGCGTCGGCAGCGTCTACCTGTCGAACGACATCGACGCGACCGACGGCTCCGCGGCGCCGTCGAC
>DASRLC010000460.1:0-9453 GCA_035648655.1 Polyangia bacterium | reverse complement strand
CGGCGGCGTTGGGGGCAGAGCTCACCGAGACTTCGCGTAACAGGAAATTGGGGACACCATGATCGGAAGCGGATACGAGCGCAGGACAGAACCGGAGGCACCAGTCGGACCGCGGGTGCGCGTGTACGAGCTGGCCAAAGACCTCGGGGTGCAGCCCAAGGATCTGCTGGTAAAACTGCGCGCCATGGCGATTGACGTCGCCAACCACATGTCGCAGATAGATCCGGGCGAGGTCGATCGGATCCGCCGCGCGGTCGATCGAGAGCGCCATGAGAGCCTGGTCGAAGAACGTCTGACCGACACCGTGATTCGGCGGCGCTCGAAGGTGGTCCCCGGTGGCGCGCCGCCGCGGGCCGCCGCTCCGCCCCCACCGGCCATTGCAGCGCCAACCCCGGCGCCCGCCAAGCAGGTGCCCGCGTCCGCGCCGACCCCGGTGGTCGCCGCGCCCAGCGAGGCCGTCGAGGTCAAAAAGATCGAAGCGCCCGCGCCGGCCCCGATGGCAGCCGCGCCGGCCGTTCCCGTCGAAGCGCCACCTGCGGCGGTCGAGCGGGCGGCGGCACCGTCGAGACCGGTCGAGGTTCCCGTGCCGAGCTCGGCCTCCGCCCCGATGGCAGCCGCGCCGGCCCCCACGCCTCCGGCCATCGATCCCTCGCGCGCGATGCTGAGAACGATCGTGCAACCGACGGTCACCGGTTCGGCCGCCACCGGCGCCTTCATCCAGCTCCCCGGCCTCGCGCCGCGGGGTGAGCCCGGCGCGCCGCGCGTCGAGATCAAGGACCGCGACGAGGAGCTCAAACGCCTCGGGCGCGGCGGACTCCTCAACCGGGCGCCCGCGGGACGCGATCGTTTCGGTCGCCCGGCTTTTGGTCCAGGCGGTCAGCGACCCGGCAGCTTCCCCAAGAAGCGCGTGGCGGCCGCCGGCAAGAAGCTCAAGCAGACGCAGATCACCACCCCCGCCGAGCACAAGCGTGTGATCCGCATGGGCGACAACATCGCCGTGGCCGATCTCGCTCAGAAGATGGCGGTCAAGGGCAAGGAGATCATCAAGAAGCTCTGGGCCCTCGGCATGATGGGCGTCAACATCAACCAGGACGTCGATCTCGATACCGCCACGCTGGTCGCCAACGAGTTCGGGTTCCAGATCGAGTCGACCGCCTTCCGCGAGGACGAGGTCCTGACCGAGACGGAGACGCCGGACAGCCCCGACGACATGCTCCCGCGCGCCCCGGTGGTCACCATCATGGGCCACGTCGACCATGGCAAGACGTCGCTGCTCGATGCCATCCGCAAGGCCAACGTGGCCGGCGGCGAAGCGGGTGGTATCACCCAGCATATCGGCGCCTACAAGGTTCACGCCGATCGCGGCGACGTGGTCTTCCTCGACACGCCCGGCCACGAGGCCTTCACCGCCATGCGGGCGCGCGGCGCCCAGATGACGGACATCGTCGTCCTGGTCGTCGCCGCCGACGACGGGCCGATGCCGCAGACCATCGAGGCGATAAACCACGCCAAAGAAGCCGGCGTCCCGATCGTCGTCGCGATCAACAAGATCGACAAGCCGGGCGCCAACCCGGATCTCATCCGCAACAAGCTCTCCGAGCACGAGCTGGTGTCTGAAGAGTGGGGCGGCACGACCATCTTCGTGAACGTCTCGGCCAAGACCAAGGAAGGCATCGACAAGCTGCTCGAGATGTTGGCCTTGCAGGCCGAGCTGCTCGAGCTCAAGGCCAACCCGAACAAGCCGGCCAAGGGGCACGTGGTCGAGGCCCGCCTCGACCGCGCCCGCGGACCGATCTCGACCATCCTGGTCGAGGACGGCACGCTCAAGCTGGGTGACTTGGTCGTCGCCGGGGAATACTCCGGGAAAATCCGCGCCATGCTGGGCGACAAAGGTCAGGCCGTCACGGAGGCCGGTCCCTCGACGCCGGTCGAGGTGTTGGGTCTCGACGGTGTCCCGGACGCCGGCGAGGTGTTCAACGCCGTCAGCGACGAGAAGGCGGTCAAGACGCTGGTCGAGCACCGGCACGAGGCCCGCCGCAAGAAAGAGCTGGCCGGCAGCAGCCGCGTCTCGCTCGAGAACATCCTCGACAAGATCAAGTCGGGCGAGGTCAAGGAGGTGAAGATCATCCTCAAGGCCGACGTTCAGGGCTCGGTCGAGGCGGTCGCCAACGCGCTCACCCGCCTGTCCACGCAAGCGGTGGGGGTCAACGTGATCTCGACCGGCGTCGGTGGCATCACCGAATCCGACGTGAGCCTGGCCAAGGCCTCGTCCGCCATCGTGGTCGGGTTCAATGTGCGCCCGGCCGGCAAGGCCCAGCAACTGGCCGAGCAAGAGGACGTCGACATCAAGCTCTATCAGGTCATCTACGACGCCATCGACGACGTCAAGAAGGCCATGGTCGGCATGCTGGCGCCGATCTCGCGCGAGAAGGTCATGGGCAAGGCCGAGGTCCGCCAGGTCTTCAGCATCCCGAAGGCCGGTACCATCGGTGGCTGCTTCATCACCGAGGGGAAGATCACCCGCAAGGCCCAGCTGCGGCTGGTGCGGGACTCGGTGGTCATCTACACCGGCAAGGTCGGCTCGCTGCGGCGGTTCAAGGACGACGCCTCGGAGGTCGCGCAGGGGTACGAGTGCGGCCTGTCGATCGACGGGTACGGCGACCTCCGGGTGGGCGACGTGATCGAGGCCTTCGAGATCGAGTCGGTGGCCGCCACGCTCGACAGCCCCAAGGCCTCCTGATCCGACTGTGACGCGGCGGTGACGCAGCGATGACGATTGGCATCGCGCGGGTCACCCTGTTCCTGGGCGGGTCGCACTCGCTCAAAGACAAGCGCATGGTTCTCCGTCGCCTGAAAGATTTGGTGCGTGGAAAGTTCAACGCCGCGATCGCCGAGGTGGGCGACAACGACCTGTGGCAGCGGGCCAGCCTCGGGTTGACGGTGGTGGGCAACGATCGGCGTTTCACCGAGTCGGCGCTCGACGAGCTGCTGCGCTTCGTCCGGGAGCACGCCGACGTGGCCAAGGAAGAGCGCGAGTTGCAGAGCTTCGGCGGCGAAGATCTGCAAGGGCCCGACTTCAACCACTGGGGCGGCTGAGATGTCGGTGCGCGTGGAGCGGGTCTCGGCCGAGGTGCGCGGCGTCATCGGCGAGGTGCTGTCCCGCGACGAGATCAAGGACCCCCGCGTGCGCGGCGCCGGCCTCATCACGGTGACCCACGTGCGGATCTCGGGCGATCTCCAGCACGGCACGGCATTTTTCACGGTCCACGACCTGGACGCCGCCGCGCTCGAACGGGTCCGTCAGGGGCTCAACCACGCGGCCGGCTATTTCCGACAGGCCGTCTCGCGGCGACTGCGCATGAAGGTCGCGCCCGCCATCAAGTTCGAGGTCGACCAGGTCTTCGAAAAGGCCGCCCACGTCGAGAAGCTTTTGCACGAGATCTCGCCGCCGCCGCCGTGGGTGCCGCGTCTCGAAGCCGACACCGATCCCGCGGCCAAATCCGACTCCGAGTCTGCCACCAGCTCCGAGGCCGACGCGGATGATGAAGGCTGAATGAGCGCGGGCGACGCGCTGCCGATCGACGCCGTCCTGGCGATCGATAAGCCGAGCGGAATGACGTCGTTCGACGTGGTCCGGCGAATTCGGCGCGCCACCGGCGCCCGCCGGGTCGGCCACGGCGGCACGCTCGATCCACTGGCCTCGGGCGTGCTGCCGGTCTGCCTGGGCGAGGCCACCAAGCTGGCGCAGTTTCTCCTCGGCGCCGACAAGGAGTACCAGGTCACGATCCGCCTGGGCGTCGAGACCGATACCGACGACGCCGACGGCGCGCCGACCGCCGAGCGCGATCCGCAGGGCCTCGACGAAGCGTCGGTCCGACAGGCGCTGGCACGCTTCCGCGGGCCCATCGAACAGGTGCCGCCGTCGTACTCGGCGCTCAAGCGGGACGGGCGGCCGATGTACGCCTATGCGCGGGCCGGCGCACCGATCACTGCGGCCCCGCGCTCGGTGGTAATCCACGCGCTCGAGCTGACCGCCTACGACGGGCCGACGGCGGTTGCATTGCGGGTCCACTGCTCGAAGGGGACTTACATCCGCTCGATAGCGCGCGATCTCGGCCGGGCGCTCGGCGTGGGCGGCCACGTCACGGCGCTGCGCCGGACCCGCTCGGGCCCGTTTTCGATCGACGCCGCGCGACCCCTGGCGGCCGTGCTGGCGGCGCTGGCCGAAGGGCGCCCCGCGGAACTACCGATCGTCGAGCCGGCCGCCGCGCTCCGCCACCTCGAGAGGCGCGCCGTCGAAGCGCACACGGCGAACGACCTGCGGGTCGGCCGGCAGATCCCCTGGGAGACGATCGCCACCGACGACGTCCAAACGCCGGTCTGCGTCGTGGACGGGGCCGGGGCGCTGGTGGCGGTGGCCGAGCGCCGTCCCGACGGCTTGGTGCGAACGATCCGGGTCTTTGGCCGCGGCCCACAGGCGGCCCCAGAAAAATCCGCCCAGGAAGTGTCTCCGAACGGCTGACCTACATTGACGCAGGGAAGATAATGTAGGAAATTGAAACACCTCAAAAGAAAAGAAGATCGGAAAAATGTCCCTCGCAGCAGAACGAAAATCAGTAGTCGTGCAGAAATTTGCACGGAGTCCGGGCGACACCGGCTCTCCCGAAGTCCAGATCGCTCTCCTTTCGGAACGGATCCTGTATCTGACCGAGCACTTCAAAGTCCACGCGAAGGATCACCACTCGCGTCGCGGACTTCTGATGTTGGTTGGTCAGCGCCGCCGGCTCTTGGACTACCTCAAGTCCAAGAACGTGGACCGCTACCGCGCCGTCATTCAGACGCTCGGCATCCGCAAGTAGAGACAGAAGGAGATCGGACCTCGGGCCGGACACGGCCACGCCTTGCGCGTGGCCGTCTCGCCTGCCGAGCTGCGCGCGCCCAGTCGCCGCAGCGGCCGGCCCGTATGTTTTCGTAGCTGCTTGGGCCCACTGACAGGGAGATTCACATGTTCGTTCGCGAAGGCGTCAACTTTGGCGGTAAAGAGCTGAGCATCGAGACCGGCCGCATGGCCAAGCAGGCCGACGGTTCGGTGGTGGTCCGCTACGGCGACACCATGGTGCTGGTGACCGCGGTCGCATCGATGTCGGTCCGTCCGGGCGTCGATTTCATGCCGCTCACGGTCGACTACCTCGAGAAGACCTCGGCCGCGGGGCGCATCCCGGGTGGTTACTTCAAGCGCGAAGGTCGGATGACCGAGGTCGAGGTGCTCACCTCCCGGCTCATCGATCGCCCCTCGCGCCCGCTGTTCCCCAAGGGCTGGCGGTTCGACACCCAGGTGATCGCGATGGTCGTCTCGACCGACCGCGAGAACGCCTCCGACGTGCTGGCCATGACCGGCGCCTCGACCGCGCTGCACCTCTCCGACATCCCGTTCGCGGGTCCCTACGCCGGCGTCCGCGTCGGCCGCATCGACGGCAAGCTGGTGCTCAACCCGACCTTCGCCGAGCGGGCGCTGTCGGAGCTCGACTTGCTGGTCGCCGCCAGCCGCGACGCCATCGTGATGGTCGAAGGCGGAGGCGCCGAGATCAGCGAGGACGTGATCGTCGACGCGCTGATGTTCGCGCACCAGTCGGCGCAGCCGCTCATCGACCTGCAGGAGAAGCTGCGGGCGGCGGTCGGCAAGCCCAAGCGGGTCTTCGTGCCACCGACCAAGGATCCGGTGATCGTCGAGAAGGTGGCCGCGCTCGCCAATCAGAAGATCGAAGCGGCCATGGCCATTCGCGACAAGCACGAGCGCTACGGCGCGCTCGACTCGGCCGGCGCCGAGACCAAGGCCGCGCTGGCGGAGACCTTCCCCGACCGCGGGGGCGAAGTGGGCGAGGCTTACGAGTCGGCCAAGAAGAAGCACCTGCGCGAGCTGGTGCTCAACACCGGCCGCCGCATCGACGGCCGCGCCACCACCGAGATCCGCACCATCACCTGCGAGGTGGGCGTCCTGCCGCGCACGCATGGTTCGTCGCTGTTCACGCGCGGCGAGACCCAGTCGCTGGTCACCACCACCCTCGGCACCAGCCAGGACGCGCAGCACATCGAGGCGCTGACCGGCAACATCGACAAGCGCTTCATGCTCCACTACAACTTCCCGCCGTTTTCGACCGGCGAGACCAAGCCGCTGCGCGGCGCCAGCCGCCGCGAAGTCGGCCACGGCCACTTGGCCGAGCGCGCCATCGCGCGCGTGCTGCCGAGCGAGAAGGACTTCCCCTACACGATCCGGATCGTCTCGGAGATCCTCGAGTCCAACGGCAGCTCGTCGATGGCTTCGGTCTGCGGCGGCATCCTGTCACTCATGGACGGCGGCGTTCCGATCCGGACGGCGGTGGCTGGCATCGCGATGGGCCTCATCAAAGAGGGCGATCGGGTGGCGGTGCTGTCCGACATCCTCGGCGACGAGGATCACCTGGGCGACATGGACTTCAAGATCTGCGGGACCAAGCAGGGGGTCACGGCCGTCCAGATGGACATCAAGATCCAGGGGCTGACGCGAGAGATCTTGGAGAAGGCGCTCAGCCAGGCCCGCGAAGGCCGGCTGCACATCCTTGGAAAGATGGCCGAGGCGCTGGCGGCCCCGCGCGCCGATCTCTCGCAGTTCGCGCCGCGCATCCACACGCTGCAGGTCAAGCCCGATCAGATCCGCGAGATCATCGGCCCGGGCGGCAAGACCATCCGTGGCATCACCGCGCAGACCGGCGTCTCGATCGAGGTCGAGGACGACGGCACGGTGCACATCGCGTCGCCCGACGGCATCGCGGTCAAGAAGGCCATCGACATCATCAAAGGGCTCACCACCGAGCCCGAGCTCGGTGAGTTCTACATGGGCGTCGTCAAGCGCCTGGCCGACTTCGGCGCATTCGTCGAGATCTTGCCCGGTACCGACGGCCTGGTGCATATCAGCGAGCTCGACGACAAACGGGTGAACGCGGTGCGCGACGTCTGCAAAGAGGGCGACGAGATGGTGGTCAAGGTGATCGGCATCGACCGCGCCACCGGCAAGATCCGTTTGTCGCGCCGCGAAGTGATCGGCAAGACCCCCGACATCGTCCACAACTTTAGAACCGTCGCTTAATGGCCGGCGCGCCGCGGGTCCGGTTCGTGAAGTTGCGGCCAGCGGCGCAGGCCCCGCGTTACATGTCGGGCGGGGCGGCGGGGCTGGATCTGGCCTCGGCGGCCGAGGGCCCGATCGAGATTCTGCCGGGTGCCCGCGCCGCCGTGCCGACTGGCCTGGCCTTCGCAATCCCGCCCGGCTTCGAGGGGCAGGTGCGACCGCGGTCCGGCCTGGCCCGCAAGCTGGGCATCACACTGCCCAATGCGCCCGGGACCATCGACAGCGACTACCGCGGCGAGGTGCTGGTGCTATTGCTGAACCTGGGGACCGAGCGCTACATCGTGGCGCCCGGTGATCGCATCGCCCAGATGGTCATCGCACCGGTCGTGATCGCCGAGCTGGAAGAGGCCGCCACGCTCGACGAGACCGTGCGCGGCGCCGGCGGCTTTGGCCACACCGGTTAGCATAATTGTCGCTTGTGCGACAGCGTGGGCGGGTGAATACTATCCCGCGCAATGAATAAAACATCCACGGCCCCCGGTTCGACCATGCTGCGGGTCGGCATCGTCGGAGTCTCGGGCTACTCGGGCATCGAGCTCTGTCGTCTGATTGCGTGCCACCCATCCTTTCGTTTGGCCACCGCCGTGAGCGACAAGTGGGCCGGAACGGCCATCGGTGATCGGCTGCCCGTCGACGGCGAAATTGCCGCGGTTCGCATTCAGCCGCAGGCCGAAACGGCCGCCGCCGTGGCCGGCCTCGACCTGGTCTTCCTCTGCACGCCGGCCGAAGCGTCGCTCGAGCTGGCGCCGGCGGCGCTCGACGCGGGCGCGCGGGTCGTCGATCTGTCGGGGGCCTTCCGGCTGCCGGTGAATGAATATCCACGTTGGTACGGTTTTACCCATCCCCGACCCGATCTGCTGTTGGGCGCCTGCTACTCGATGCCCGAGGCCGGTGTCTCGGGCGATCTGCCGAGCGCGCGCCTGGTATCCAACCCCGGGTGCTACGCCACCGCCGGCGCGCTGGCCGCGCTGGCGCTCCTGCGCGGCGGCGTGATCTCGCGCGACGGGATCATCATCGACGGCAAGAGCGGCACCACCGGCGCCGGGCGCCGGGGCGGCGAGGAGTGGTCGTTCTCCGAGGTGGCGGGCGACTTTCACGCCTATCGGGTGCTGCGCCACCAGCACACGCCCGAGATCGAGCGCGCGCTGGCCCTCGCCGATCAGGGTCCGCTCAAGGTGACCTTCACGCCGCATCTGCTGCCGACCCGCCGCGGAATTCTGGCGACCGTCTACGGCCGCCTCGTCGAGGGGCGTGGGGCGGCCGACGCCGCGGCGGCCATCCAGACCTTCGTCGAGGGGCGCCCGTTCCTGCGCGCCGCCAAGCCCGACGCCGTAGGCCTAAACGCGGTCGTGGGGACCAACCGGGTATTGATGGGGGCCGACGCCGATCCCGAGCGCGGTGTCGCGATCGCCTTCGCGGCCATCGACAACCTGGTCAAGGGTGCCGCGGGCCAGGCCATCCAGAACGCAAACCTGATGTTCGGTCTCGACGAGGCGGCGGGCCTTTGCGGGCTGCCGGGGAGCGCACCATGACGATCTCGGCCAAGAGCTTCTCCCCCCCCATCGGCTTTCGCTTCGGGGCGGTCGCCTCGGGAATTCGCGAGGCCGGAGGCGCGCGCCGCGACCTGGCGCTCATCGCCTCCGATCGTCCCTGCGCGGCGGCCGGGGTGCTGACCGTCAACAAGATGTGCGCCGCCCCGGTCCGCTACGCCGCCGCGCGCCTGCCGACCGAGGGGATGCGCGCCATCGTCGCCAACAGCGGCAACGCCAATGCGCTGACCGGACCGGTCGCGGCCGCCGACGAGCGGGCCATGGCGGCGGCGGTCGCCCGCGCGCTCGGGGTCGACGCCGAGCAGGTGCTGACCGGATCGACCGGGGCCATCGGCGTTCGGATGCCGATCGAGCGGATCGTGGCCGCCGCACCGGCGCTGGTGGCGGCGCTGGGCGATGACGTGGCCGGGGCCGCCGAGGCCATCCGCACCACCGATCTGCGTACCAAGCTGGTCTTCCGGCAGATCGAGCTCTCCGGCAAGCCGGTGCGGTTCGCGGCCATCGCAAAGGGCTCGGGCATGATCCACCCGCAGATGGCGACCATGCTCTGCTTCATCGCCACCGACGCGCAGATCGCGGCGACTACCCTGCAAAGCGCGTTGGTGGCCGCCGCCGACGACACCTTCAACACCATCACGGTCGACGGCGACATGTCGACCAACGACGCGGTGATCGCGCTGGCCAACGGCGCCTCGGGCGCGCCCTTGGTCGAGCCCAAGGGCGCCGCCTTCGCTCAGGTAC
>DASRLC010000459.1:0-24965 GCA_035648655.1 Polyangia bacterium | reverse complement strand
CCTCCTACTGGCGGCGACGCACCGCCCTTCCCGGACGCACCGGCGTTCCCGGATACTCCGGCGTTTCCGGACATGCCGCCGTTCCCGGTCGCGCCGCCCACGCCGGCTCGCCCACCTCCGGATCCCGCGTCGGGTGAGGCGCTGCTACCCTTGCCGCCCGCACCGCCGATTCCGCCGGCGCCGTGTCTACCTGCGACGCCGCCCCCGGTTCCGTCATCGCCCGCGGCACCCACGTCGCTTCGGGTGCCGCCCGCGCCGCCCACCGCGCCGCCCACGGAGCCGCCCCTGGCAGACCCATCCTGCCCGGCGGTCGGGGCAGCGTCCGCCGTGACATCGACGGCCCCGGCCGAGCCGCGATTCGCGCAACCCAACCCGGTTGAAAATCCGATCAGCGACACCGACAGGATCGTCCAGACGGCCCGCGGCGGTGGCCTCGGCGCGGCGCCGACGGGGCCGGCCGCGGGTGTTGATTCCGATTGCGCATCGAGCTTCACGCCAAACAAAGGGCATTTCATTGGACGCTTGGTACACCCAATCGGCCGCGCCCCGGCCCGCCCGACCGAGTCGCGCCAGCCTTCATGCTAGAAGGCTGCGTATGTTCGGTTGGTTGAGGCGTCGGCGCCGCGCCACCCTGCGCCGCGGCCCGTTTCCCACGGGATGGCAGGCGATCATCGAGAAGAACGTCCCCTATGTGGGGGGCCTCTCACCCGAGGATCGGGCCGAGCTGAGGGGACACGTCCAGGTCTTCCTGGCCGAGAAGCACTTCGAGGGGTGCGGCGGCCTGTCGATGACCGACGAGGTTCGGGTCACCATCGCCGCGCAAGCCTGCGTGCTGCTGCTTCACCGCGCGACCGACTACTACCCGCGCCTGGTCTCGATTTTGGTCTACCCATCGACGTACCTGGTCCCGGGCGGCCCCGGCGCTCCCGATGGGCGACCCGCCGACGGTCCGCAGGCGCGCCTGGGCGAATCGTGGTCGCGCGACGTGGTCGTGCTGGCCTGGGACAGCGTGCTGTCGGGCGCCTCCGACATACACGACGGGCACAACGTCGTGTTGCACGAGTTCGCGCATCAGTTGGATCAGGAGGACGGTACCGGCGACGGGGCGCCGATTCTTCCGCGCCGGTCGATGTACGTCGCGTGGGCCCGCGTGCTCGGCCACGACTTCGATCAACTCGTCCGCCAGACACAGCACCACCACCGCACGCTCATCGATCGCTACGGCGCCACCAACCCGGCCGAGTTTTTCGCCGTCGTGACCGAGACCTTCTTCGAGAAGCCGCGCCAACTGAAGGCCAAGCACCCCGAGCTCTATCTTCAGTTGCAGCAGTTCTACCGCCAGGATCCGGGGGCGCTTTCGGCCGCGGCGGCTTGAGCGCCGCTCCGCCGCGCGCCTAGGACGAAATGGATCCATGCTGGTGCGATGACGAGCGGCCACGTCTATCCACCCGACCTCGCACGGTACGTCGAGGAGCACTGGCCGGCGGAGAGCCCGCTGGCGGTGTCGCGCGAGGCGCTGTCCGAAGCCCTGGCGGCGGCGTTTCAAGCGTCGCTGACGTCGGAAGAAGGCCGGCCGACCCGCTTCCGTCTCTTGCTGACCCCCTCGTCTCAACTCCCGGCTGCCGGGGTACCCAACGAAGGCGTGCTGCGCCTTCGATTCGAACACAGCCGCCCCCTGACCGCCGACGAGCTGCGGCGGCTCAGCCCGTCGGTGCCCTTCGAGACGTCTCTCATCGGCGCGTCCACCGAGGGGAGCAAGCTGCGAATTTGGGGCATCGCGCACTCCGGCCCGGCCTGGCTGGCCCCCACCTGGGGCGGTCGCAGCCTGGTCCCCAAATGGAGCCACGATCCGATCGTTCACGTGACCAGCCCAGGACACCTGGCGGTCCGCTGCGCCGGCAAGCTGGTGGGCGCCATCGAACGGGGGGTGCTGGTCGACGCGCTGATGGACGTCTTCGACTCGGAGTGGCTTCCCGACATGTTCGCCCGCGAACGGGAGGAGGTGCAGGCGGAGCACGCCGCGCTGCAGGCCCGCACGTCGTCCCCGACATCGGCCGACTCTTCGCTGGTGGGGCGCGTGGGCCAGCAGATGGTCCGTCGGGCCATTCAGTTGATCCGCGGGCTCGGACATGGCGGCATGATCTTGGTGCTCGAAGCCCCCTCCGGCGCGACCGCCAACGGGATGGCGGCGCTGCGACTCAAGTATCGCTTTGACCAGGATGAGCCGGCGCGTCGTTACCGGACCTTGCTCTTCAAGATCCTCGAGCAGGTCGCGATCTCCACGTCGAAGGCTTCGGTCGGGTGGTTGGACTTCGCGCTCGACTCGAGCCCGGGGCTAGAAAAGCTGGAGCAGGCGATCTTCGAGCTGAGCCGGATCATCGCCAACCTGTCGGCCATCGACGGCGCGGTGGTGGTCGACAAACGGTTCGGTCTGGTCGGCTTCGGCGCCGAGGTCTCGGCCGAGCTGCCGGCGCCCGCGCAGGTCTGGCGCGCCCTCGACATCGAGGGCACGCGGCGCGAGCTCGCCGACATGGAGAGCGTCGGGACCCGCCACCGGGCGGCGTATCGCTTCGTCCGCGATCATCCCGCCGGCTTGGCCATCGTCGTCTCCCACGACGGCGGGGTGTCTTTCGTCGCCAATCGCCAGGGGGAAGTCATGTTCTGGGAGCAATCGGTGAGCCCCTAAAGCGCCAGGGCCAGGCGATGAGACCGGTCTTCCCCACTCCGCCCAAGGCCGAGGCAAGGGATTCCCTTACAGCTATGGCCCCAAGGCGGCGGGCCGGGATCGCGCGGCCGGTCCGAAGGGCTTTTCAAGCAACTAAATTGCCCGGTCTCGCTACGGCGGACCAGACCGTCCCTATGTTCACCATTATGAAATGCATCGAGCTCACAGGAACCAAGCCCGAGATGCTCTCTGAAAAGGACACCATCGCGGACGCCGCCCGGATCATGACCGACGCCAGCATTGGCTTTCTGCCGGTGTGCGATGCCGCCCGCAAGGTGCTGGGGGTGGTGACCGATCGGGACCTCGTCGTGAGGGGCATGGCCAAGAAGCTCGACCCCACCAAAACCCTGGCCGCCACGATCATGTCGTCGCCGGCCATCACCTGCCTGGCCGAAGCAGATCTCCAAGAGGCCGAAGATCTGATGGTCGAAGAAGGTAAGGGACGCATCGTGCTCACCCGAGCCGATGGCACGTTGGCCGGTATCGTCAGCATCGGCGACGTGATCGCAAATGCCCCGCGGGCGGAAGCGGTCCACACCCTCAAGGCCGTGCTCTGGCAAGAGGCGCTCGGACCGCGGGCCGGCGCAGCCGCCGGTCAACCTTTGCTGAAGGACCTACCGGTGGTGCCCCGCCCGCGCGAGTCCGATCTGCCGCACACCAGCGAGAGCGTCTTCAGCGGCGGCCACCGCGACACCGGCACCAAGGAATTCCCCTGAGCCGGACGGCCCAACGCCCCCGCGCTACGCCATCTCGAAAAGCTGGTGGATCTCGCAGGTCCCGTCGCCGGCGACCTCGAGGAACTTGCGGGTCAGCTCGATGACCTCTTCCTTCGAGCTCGCGCGGATGAGGGCGTAGCCGCCGATGACCTCCTTGGCCTCCGCGAACGGGCCATCGGTCACCTCGATCTTTCCGCCGGTCGACTGAACGCGGAAACCGTGCGAGCCGCCGTGGACGCCTTCGGTGGCGATGAGCCAGCCGGCCTTCGTCCCCTCTTCGACCAGCTTTCCCATCTTGGCCATCTCGTCCTTGGTGGGGGGCAGGCCTTGGTCTACGTGGGTGAACAGGCTGATGAAACGCATCGCGATCTCCTTTTCGTTACGTTCGTCTGACCGGGCGTCCCTGCCCCGGTCTCTACGGGAACGACGAACGGGGGACCACCGGATCGACAACCCCGTTCACCTTTTATGCTTTTTTTCGAGCCCCGGGACCGCGAATCTGCCAGGCCTCCGGTATAACGGCCCCATGGCGAGTCTCCCGGAGAAGACGACCATCGTCAGCGAAGCCCACCTCGATTCCTTCGGGCACCTCAACAACGCCCGCTACTTCGAGCTCTTCGAGCAGGCGCGCTGGGATCTCATCACCGCGCGCGGGTTCGGCATCGATACGATCCGCAGCACCCGCACCGGCCCGGTCATCCTGGGCGTCACCGTGACCTTCTCGCGCGAGCTGCGCCCCCGCGAAGAGATCGTCATCCGCAGCGACCTGCTTTCCTACGAGCGCAAGGTCGGCAAGCTCCGCCAACAGATGATCAAGGCCGACGGCACCGTCGCCTGCGAGGCGGTCTTCGCCTTCGGACTCTTCGACCTCGAACGGCGCAAGTTGATCGAGCCGACGCCGGCTTGGGCCCACGCCGTGGGCCTCGACCCCCCGCCCAGCGCTTCGACGTAAGTCCCCGGCTGGGTCCCCTTTTCATTCGCTACCGACGCCCAATATTCAAAGTCTGGAGGCAGGCACACATGGCGCGAGAAACCGCAGACGAGACGGCCATCCGCAAACTGGTCGAGACCTGGCACCGGGCCACGGCGGACAGCGACGTGGCGACGGTGCTGCGACTCGTCGCGGAGGACGTGGTTTTCTTGGCACCGGAGCGGCCCCCCATGCGCGGCCGCGCCAGTTTTGCGCAGGGGTTGACGGAGCTGCTGAAGACCCACACCGTTCGTTCCATTGGTGAGGTCCGCGACGTGAAGGTCTCGGGCGATCTCGGCTATTGCTGGGCCGAATTGACGGTCACCGCGACACCTCTCGACGGCGGCGCGGCCAAGCTGCGAAAGGGACCGGCGCTGTCGATCTTTCGCAAGGAATCCAACGGCGCGTGGGTGCTGATTCGCGACGCGAACATGCTGGCGTCGGATTCCGCGGCGCTGGAACTCAAGGTCGACAATCTGGAACGCGAGCTGATGGCCGACGGTCCCGGCGGCTAAATCATCGGGCGACCTGCGCAAACGTCGCGGGGGACGGTGCGACTTGGTACAGTCCCGAGCTTGGGTCGCCTGCTAGCCCCCTGCGCGCTTCTCGTCTTGTGCGGCCTCGCGGCCTGCGGCACGACCGATGTCGACCCGCGGGGAACGTCGGTCGCCGGGCTCGATCTCGGCAAGGGCGAGCTGTTCTGGGCCAGCCTCACGGCGAGCTACCACGGCAAGATGAGTGCCGAGGGAGACGACGAGGTGATCCAGGCCGCGATCGCGATGGGCAGCGATGCCTGCGATGCGCAGACGCTGGATGCGACGAAGGCCTGCGCCGGGACCGAAGCCGCGGGCGATCTGCGCGAGATTCGTTGCCGCGTGCAGTGCAAGCCCAACGGCCCGCAGCCCGGACCGACCCTGGCGCAGGCCACGCTGTTCATCGGCGGCCGCCCAGTCGCGCTGCAACTGGACCGCGCCGAGATCGCCGCCAAGCCCTGACCGCGCGCTACGGCCCGGTCCAATCAGCGTAAAGTCGTCGCCGGTCGGCGACTCACGTGGATCCATCGTTATGACTTGGGTCTCAATCGGCGAATATGGTGCATACGGTTTTTTACGATCCGGAGAGCGCAGTGACCCTGCTAGACTGCAGAGTTCGCGGAAACACCATGTCGACCGACCAGCCACCTCGAACTCGTGACGGCTGCCCACACTGCGGAAAATCGGTGGGGCTTAGTTGGTGGACCTTGCTGCCGTCCAGCGATCGTCGCCGTAGGCTGAAATGCCAGGCGTGCGGCGGACAGTACGATCTATCCGACACCACCAAGGTGGCTGGCATGATGGCCGGAATAATGGGGATGGGCGTTGCCGTGCTTCTCTTCTTCGGCCGGATCGTCAAAGCGGGTCACGGGGCGAAACCGTACGTGGCCGCAGCAACGCTCGTGGTCGCGCTGTCGTTCTTCCTGCCTGCCGTCATAATGGCGCGGGTTGCGCTGCGCCTGGAAGCCAAGCGCTAGGAGTCAGTCGTCGCCGAGAACTGCCGGCCCATCAGAAGAAGATGTGGGAGACCACGCCGAAGAGCGGAACCAGGATCGCGAACGACCACAGTGTGTACCCGAAGAAGCTGGGCATCCGCACGTGGTGTTGCTCGGCGATCGCCTTGACCATGAAGTTCGGTCCGTTGCCGATATAGGTGATCGCCCCCATGAATACGGCGCCGCACGAGACCGCCGCCAGCAGATGTTGACCAGATGGATGGGCGGCCAGGCCGCCCAGGTTGTCTAGCGAGAGCATCCCGCCGCCGCTGTTCGTCACGCCGACCGCCAGCGAGGCAAAAGTCAGATAGGTGGGCGCGTTGTCGAGGACGCTCGACAGGGCGCCGGAGGCCCAGAAGAACTGCCAGGGTTTGGTGATTCCGAGGGACGCTCCCCGCTCCCCGAGAAACGAGAGAGCGGGAATCATCGTGACGAACACGCCGATGAAAACCACGGCGACCTCGACGATCGGCCCCCAGTTGAAGCGGTTCGCCTCATGAACCTCCCGGCGCGTCGAAACGAGCGACAAGGCGCCGCAACCCAGCAGCCCCAGAATCTGGACCAGGGAGCGCAGATAGGAATCACCGAATAAGCGGGTGCCATAGCGCCCCATCACGAACACCACGACCACGATGCCCAGCAGCCAAAACAGGTTGATCGCGCCATCCAGCCGGAACGGCTCTTGTGGCGCGCTGGGATGCAGCGACACCACACCGGCCTTGCGGGGTCGTCGGCGCTCGCGGGTGGCGATGATGCGGTCGAGAATCGCGAACAGGACCAGCAGGACCCCGTTGACGAGAGCCCAGGGTGCCGCCAGCCGGAGGGTCCAGGTGAAGGGGACGCCCCGCAGGAAGCCCAGGAACAACGGGGGATCGCCGAGCGGCGTCAGCAGGCCGGCACCGTTGGAGACGATGAAAATGAAGAAGACGACCATGTGGGTCGTGTACGCACGCTGCTGATTGGCGCGAAGCAGGGGGCGGATCAGCAGCACCGACGCGCCGGTGGTGCCGATGAGGCTTCCGAGGATCGCGCCCACGCCGAGGAACGCCGTGTTGACCAGGGTCGTTCCGACCAGCGACCCCCGGAGGTAGATCCCGCCCGAGATGGTGAACAGCGCACCCAAGAGCGCGATGAACGCGACATAGTCAAATCCGGTTCTGAGCAGCATCTGGCCGCCGCCGGCGCGCACGCCGACCAGATAGATCAGCACCGGCGCCGACACCACCGCCGCGACGATCAGCTTGTTGCGGTTGTGTTCCCAAAAGGCACCGAGGAACAGCGGCAAGGTCGCGATCAGCAGGAGGTAGAAGGCAAAGGGCGCGACCGCCCAGATGGGTGTGGGGTACGTCATCAGTGCTGGAGGTAGAGGGGAATCTCGGTCTGTTCGACCAGGCCCCGGGTGACCGAACCGGAGAAGAGCTCGCGCAGTCGGCCCCGCGTGAAGGCACCCATGACCATCAAGCCGGCGCCGAGATCCCGGGCCAGCTTGAACAGCGCGTCGATGTTCGAGAGTACCGAGACGATGTTGTGCGCGGTCGCGGCGACGTTCGCCGTGCGGAGCATGGCGACCGCCCGTTCGGAGAGCTCTCGCGCGACGACGCCGTTGTCGTCCACGGTGGCGACATGAATGGCGCGACCTTGCGCGATGCCACTGGCCGCAAAGCTGGTGATGGCCCGTTTGGCGGCGTTGCTCCCGTCGTAGGCGACCAGCACGGTGTGGCCAAGCTCCGGCTCCGTCATTTCTGGAACCAGCAGCACGGGGCGCATGGCCTTGTGCAAGATGGCGTTGAGGGTCCGGTTGTCGTGCTCTTCGGTCTCGAAGCGGAAATTGGCGTCCCTTCCGATCACCATGAGGTGATGCGCTTCCATTTCGGTCAAGATGCTCTCCGCCGGTCGACCGACGATCTCGAGGGATCTGGCGGGCACCCCCGCCGCGCGGCAGCGCCCCTCGAAGAGCGCCACCCAATCGTCGGCCAGCTTCTTGGCGTCGGCGACCAGGGTCTCGTCCCGCTCGTGCTTGTAGGTCGATCCACCGATGCCCGTTGGCGTTCCCGCGCGGATATCCGGCTCGTCGATGATGGCCAGTCCGGCCATCTGGGCGCCGCAGGCCTTGGCGATACCGATCGCAATCCGGGTCGCCGCCTCGGTACTCGGCGATCCTTCCAGGCAAACGAGAATGTCTTTGATCATGGGGGCATCATAAGAAGCTGGGCCTCGAAATGGACAATCTTCGAGGCCCAGCCGTTGCGGGCTACGTCCTACAAGCTATCGAGCAGATTCAAGCAATTGCCGGAATCGCCTTCTTCGCGGCGGCCACCTCGGTCGGCGGAACGTCGCTCGGCATCACCGCGTCGATGTACTCCGGGTACCCAGCCACGCCCATCTCGGGTATGTCGAGGCCGGCGATCTCGACCTCGGCCGGAACCCGATTTCCGACCAGCTTGCCGATGACGTAGAAGATCGCGCCGCCGACGGCGACATTCCACACGATGCACACAACCACCTCGATGACCTGCGCCAAGAGCTGCTTGGAGTCGCCGTAGAAGAGCCCCGCCACGCCGAAGCCCGTCTTGCCGAGATAGTCGGTCGCGCCGACACCGCTCCAGCCCTGACCGTAGGTGCCGTCCGAGAACAGGCCCACCGCGATGAGTCCCCAGGCGCCGTTGACGCCGTGGACGCTGATGGCGCCGACCGGATCGTCGATCTTGAGTCGGTCGAAGAAGTTGCAGCTGACGACGACCAGGGGCCCCGAAACGACGCCGATGATGAAGGCGCCGACCGGCGTGACGAACGCGCACGGCGAGGTGATGGCCACCAGCCCAGCCAGCATGCCGTTGCACATCATGGTCGGATCCGGCTTGCCGGTCGTGAACCAGACGTAGAGCATCGCGAAGAGCGCACCGGACGCGCTGGCCAGCATGGTGTTGGTGGCGATGATGCCAATGCGGCCGTCGGCGCCGGCCAGCGAGCTGCCGGCGTTGAAGCCGAACCAGCCGAAGGCCAGGATGAACGTCCCCGCCATGACCATCGGAACGTTGTGCGCCTTGATGGGATTGACCTTGCCGTCCGCGCCGTACTTGCCGATGCGCGGCCCGATCATGATCGCCGTGATGAGCGCCAACGCGCCGCCCTGGAGGTGGACGACGCCGGAGCCGGCGTAGTCGACCGCACCGTGGGCGAGCCCCGATCGATAACCGAGCTGGGCTAGCCATCCACCGCCCCAGACCCAACCGCCGAAAACCGGATAGATGAATCCGCCGACGAACAGGCTGAAGATACAGAAGCTCTTGAAGCTCCAGCGCTCCGCACAAGCCCCCGTGACGATGGTGGCCGTGGTGTCCATGAAGACCATCATGAAGAGGAACCAGACGATCGCCGCCGAGTCATAGGCGTTACCGGTCAGGAAGAACCCGGTGGTTCCCAGGATCCCCCAGCCGTGGTCGCCGTTGACGGCCGAGCCGACCGTGAGCATCGAATGCAGCGTCGGTATCCCCCCCAGCGACGCCGGACCGCCGATCGCGGTGCCGTTCGCGCCGCCACACATGAAGGCGAAACCGCAGATGAAGAAGCCGGTCATGCCGATGCCGTACACCATGAAGTTCATCGACATGGTGTGCGCGGCGTTCTTGGCACGGATGAGCCCCGTCTCGACCAACGCGAAGCCCGCCTGCATGAACATGACGAGGAATCCGGCGACCAGCGTCCAGACGAAGTTGACAGAGTAGATCCCGTGCGACGCCGATTGCGCGACCGCATCGACGGCGACCGAAAGATCCTTGATCGTCGCCTTCGCGGGATCGGGTTTGGTGTAGCCCGGCACCGTGTACGCCGACGGCGTCGTTTGGAAGGCACCTGTCTTGTCGGGTACGGGATCGTCGGCGAAGGCACTGGCGGACATGCCGGCCAGCGTCACGGCTAAAACCATGACCCCGAGCCAGCGACGCTGGCGATGATGTCGGACGTTCCTGAACATGCGTTTCCCCTCTTTCTTGTTTCCTGAATTGAAGTTGGACTACCTGTGCCCCTAGATCTGAAGACCCTTCACCCGTGCAGCTGTACCTTTCGCCGAAGTCGCTGCGCCCAGAGCGCGCCCATGAGCGCGCCCACCTGCATCACCAGGAAGAACACCGCCGTGACGAACCACATGCGGTGCATTCCAAAGTAGGTGGCGACGGTGACCGTGGCGATCAGCGCTTGAACCGGCTTCAGTGTCTTTCTGTACTCTTCCCACATGGTCCCAATGTAAGAGCAAGGGCGATGCCGACCCCCGAAGTGGCACCCCCACCCCTAAACGTTTCAGGGGTTTGCACCTCGCCGATCGATGCCGGTCACCGGTCGGACCTAGGCCGGAAATAACCCCGAAACGTGTCGGCCATGCTCCGGAATCAAGGCATCCGGTCTGCCTGGCATAACGCCAAGCCGATTTCGCATTTTGCGAAAGACGGGGCGCTCAGCCGCGCTTTTCGCGACGGTAGATGGTCGACGGATCCACGCCCAGAATCTCCGCCGCCTTGAGCTTGTTGCCGCCGACCATCTTGAGGATGCCGGCGAGGTAGCGATCCTCGAGATCCTGCAAAGTCATCGGATTCTGCAGAAGCCGCGGAATCGGGTCGGAGGTCCAGGCGGGTCCCAGCGCCCGTTTGACATCGTCGAGCCGCGCGAAGGACTGGGACGCGGTGACGACCAGCCGCTCGATCAGATTCTCGAGTTGGCGGACGTTGCCCGGCCAATCGCAGGTCGTCAGAAAATCCAGGGCATCCGGCTCGAACCCGGCGAGCACCGACCGGGAGGATCTTTCCAAGCTTTGGCGCAGGAAGTGGTCCACGAGCATCGGGATGTCTTCGCCCCGCTCGCGCAGGGGCGGAACCGGAACCCGCAGGACGTCGAGGCGGAAGAAGAGATCCTCCCGGAACTCGCCTTTGTCCACCAGGATCGACAGATCCTTGTGCGTGGCGGCGATGCACCGGACGTTCACCGTGCGGGTCGTCTCGGTACCGACTGGTCGAACCTCGCCGGACTGAAGGACGCGCAGAAGCTTGCCCTGGAGGGACGTCGGCAAATCGCCGATCTCGTCCAGGAAGATCGTCCCTTCCTGGGCCTCGACGAACAGCCCGCGCCGGCTGGCCGAGGCACCTGTGAAGGCGCCGCGCGCGTGCCCGAAGAGTTCGCTCTCCAGCAAATGCTCCGGTAGCGCGGCACAGTTGACGGCCACGAACGACCGGTCGGCGCGCGGACCGCTGGTATGGATTGCCAGCGCGACCAACTCCTTTCCTGTTCCGGTCTCGCCGGAGATGAGAACCGACGACGTCGCATCCGCGATCTGCGCGACGAGGGCGCGCAACTGTCGCATCGGCAAGCTGTTCCCGAGCAGCTGTCGCGACGGAAGGCTCGAACGCAGCGACCGGCGCGGCAAAGCGTTTTCGCCCGTCAGCTTCCGCTCCCGGCAAGCCCGCTCGACCAACGAGCGAAGCGTCTCGAGCGCGAAGGGCTTCGTGATGTAGTAATAGGCGCCCCGTCGCATGGCCTCGACGGCGCTTTCGACGGCTCCGAAGGCCGTCATGAGGATCACCGGGACGGTGGGATCGGCCTGCTTGATGCCGGCCAACACATCCAGGCCGTCGGCGCCTTTCATGCGAAGATCCGCCACGACGATGTCGGTGGGATTTTTCGCGAACTGCTTGAGGGCGGCTGTACCGTCGGATGCGATCTGGGTCTCGAAGCCGGCGCTGGCGAGATCATTCGCGATGGTCTCGGCCATGTCGGCTACGTCGTCGACGATGAGCGCGCGGAACTTAGACATGGGTGCTTTCGTCGGGTGGGGTCTCCGGCCAGAGGACGGTCACGGTGGTCTCAGGACCCAGGGTACTGCGCAAATCGATCTGCCCGGCGTGATTTCGAACGACCCCGCCGTAATCGAGAGCCCCAACCCGGGTCGCTCGCCGCGGGACTTGGTCGTCGAGAACGGATCGAAGAAGTCGGTCAGATGCCGCCCACCGGGTTCGGCCGCGTCGCACGGGTTGATCAAGCGGTTGACCAAGACTTGCCGAAGTTGATGGGGGTCGACCGGCGCCACTTTTCGAGTTCCCGCCGAGGCGGATATCTGTTAGTTCGCCAGCATGAGCCGCATCTACCGCCAGCTTCCCCCGCCCGGCACCCGCCTCGGCATCGCGTTCTCCGGTGGTCTCGACACGCGCTGCGCCGTCGCCTGGTTGGCCGACAAGGGGCTGCAGGTCTACTGCTACACCGCGGACCTGTCCCAGCCCGACGAGACCAACCCGGCCGACATCCCGCCGGTCGCGCTCGACCACGGCGCGGTGGCCGCCCGCTTGGTCGACTGCCGCGAGGCGTTGGTGCGCGAGGGGCTGGTCGCCATCCAGTGCGGCGCCTTTCACCTCAGCTCGGGCGGGAAGAAGTACTTCAACACCACGCCGCTCGGCCGCGCGGTCACCACCACCGCCATCGTGCGCGCCATGCGCGAGGACGACGTGCACGTCTTCGGCGACGGGTCGACCCACAAGGGGAACGACATCCAGCGCTTCTACCGCTACGGCATCCTGGTCGACCCGCTGCTCAAGATCTACAAGCCCTGGCTGGACGCCGCCTTCGTGACGGCCTTCGGTGGGCGCAAGGAGATGAGCGAGTATCTCATTTCGCGCGGCAAGCCTTACCGGATGGGCGTCGAGAAGGCTTACTCGACCGACTCGAACATGCTGGGGGCCACCCATGAGGCCAAGGACCTGGAGTACCTGGACAAGGGGATGCGCATCGTGGAGCCGATCATGGGCGCCGCGTTCTGGGATCCCAAGGTCGCCATCGCGCCCGAGACGGTGAGCGTCACCTTCGAGCAGGGGCAGCCGGTGGCGCTCAACGGCAAGCGGTACGCGACGCTCTACGACCTGTTTCTGGAGGCCAACCGGATCGGCGGCCGCCACGGCCTCGGCATGAGCGATCAGATCGAGAACCGGGTCATCGAGGCCAAGAGCCGCGGGATCTACGAGGCGCCCGCCATGGCGCTCTTGCACCTGGTGTACGAGCGGCTGCTGTCGGCGGTGCACAACGAGAACACGCTGGACCTGTACTTCACGATGGGCCGCCGCCTGGGGCGCATCCTCTACGAGGGCAAGTGGTACGACCCGGAGGCGCTCATGCTCAAGGACGGGCTCACGCGTTGGCTGGCGCCCGCCATCACCGGTGAGGTGTCGGTCGAGCTGCGGCGCGGGGACGACTACACGATCCTGTCCACGCGCGCGCAATACATGAGCTACGCACCCGAGAAGCTGTCGATGGAGCGGGTCGAGGAGCCGGCCTTCTCGCCCGAGGATCGCATCGGCGCCCTCGAGATGCAGAACCTCTCGGTCGGCGACAACCGCAGCCTGCTGCTGCACCACCTCGACAGCCTGCGCCAGCTCGGCGCGACGCGCGGCGGGGCCAGCCTGAGCGCGCTCCTCGGCGAGGGCGAGGATCTGGAGGCCGACGCGAGCAAGGGCGACGGCGGTTCGGGTTCGGGATCCAAGGGCCAGAAGAAGTAGCGGCCAACAGCCCGCGGAGCTACCGCCAGACCGGGAACGTGGTCCCGACGGTCGGCCGGCCGCACCCGCACCGACGGCGGGCGCGGCGCCGATCCATACTGGGCCGAGGAGGTTCGGGTCCGAAAACCGCCAGCCTCGTGGGCGGAAACGGGCCACACCCAGGCATGGATCTCGACCACGACGCCTGCTACCGCGCCATCTCGGTCCGCGACGCCCGTTTCGACGGGCGTTTCTTCACCGGCGTGAAGACGACCGGGATCTATTGCCGTTCCGTCTGTCCCGCGCGCACGCCCCGCTCCGAGAACGTCACCTTCTTCCCCAGCGCGGCGGCCGCGCAAGAGGCGGGGTTCCGGCCCTGTCTGCGCTGCCGGCCCGAGACGGCCCCCGATCTCGGCGCCTGGCGCGGCACCTCCAATACCGTCTCGCGGGCGCTGTCGCTGATCGAGATGGGCGCCCTCGATGGCAGCGACGTCGACACGCTGGCCGGCCGGGTCGGCGTCGGCGAACGCCAACTCCGGCGCCTCTTCGACCAGCACCTGGGCGCGTCGCCCATCTCGGTCGCTCAGACCCGACGGGTTTTGCTCGCCAAGCAGCTGGTCCACGAGTCGCGGATGCCGATGACGGAGATCGCGATGGCGGCCGGGTTCGGGAGCCTGCGCCGGTTCAACGAGACGTTCCTGGCCCTCTTCGGCCGGCCCCCGACCGCGCTGCGGCGCGCCGCGGGACCGGACGCGTCGGTGGGCGGCCGAGGCGAGGTCAGCCTTCTGCTCCGCTACCGGCCGCCGTACGACTGGCCAGCCATGCTCGACTTCCTGGCCGCGCGCGCCATCCGCGGCGTCGAGAGCGTGGAGCGCAGCGGTGTCGGCATCTATCGCCGCACGATCTGTCTCGACGGCCTGGAGGGAATCGTGACGGTGCAGCCGGCGCGCGACAGCGCGCTGCGGGCGATCGTGCGCTTCCCGAAGCTGTCGAGCCTGCCGCAGATCATCGCGCGCATCCGGCGGGTGTTCGATCTGGCTGCCGATCCGGATTCGATCGCGGTGCAGCTGGCCAAGGATCCCACGCTGGCGCCGCTGGTCGCCGCGCGCCCTGGATTGCGGGTGCCCGGCGCCTGGGATGGCTTCGAGCTGGCCGTGCGCGCGGTTCTGGGCCAGCAGATCACGGTCGCGGCCGCCATCGTGCTCGCCGGCAAGCTGGTCGCCCGCCACGGACAGCCGTTGGCGGCGCCCGCTTCCGACGCGAACCTGACGCACGTGTTTCCCGAGCCGGCGGTGCTGGCCGGCGCCGATCTCGCCGGCCTGGGAATGCCCCGCGCCCGCGCAGCGGCGCTGTCGGCGGTGGCGGCGGCCGTGGTGGCCGATCCGGATCTGTTCGCCGCCGGGCGCAACCTGAAAGAGGCGATCGCGCGGCTCCGTTCGTTGCGGGGCATCGGCGAATGGACGGCGCAGTACATCGCCATGCGCCAGCTCCGCGAGCCCGACGCCTTCCCGTCCGCCGACATCGGCCTGCAGCGCGCGCTGGCCGACTCGAAAGGCGCGCGGCCGAGCGCCGAAGAGCTGCTGGCGCGGGCCGAGCAATGGCGTCCCTGGCGGGCCTACGCCGCCCAGCATCTTTGGGCCGTGGGCGCCCTTCCAAGTCCGAAAACCGCCGGTGCCGGCGCGTCGGCGCGCTAGGCTGATCTCGGCATGTCGAAACACACGACGAACGGGCAGAGCTTTTTCCACGAGCGCATCGCCACACCGACCGGGACGATGCTGCTGTTGACCGACGACGGGCATCGTCTGCGGGCGCTCGATTGGGACGATCACGAAGAGCGTCTGCAGCGTCTGCTCGGCCTGCACTACGGCGAGGGGCCGACCCGGTTCGAGCCGGTCGCGGGCCCCGCTTCCGAAGCCCGTCGGGCCATCGAGGCCTATTTCGCCGGTGAGCTGTCGGCGCTAGACGCGCTGCGCACGCAGACCGGTGGTACGGCGTTCCAGCGCGAGGTTTGGACCGCCCTGCGCGCGATTCCGGTCGGCACCACCACCAGCTATGGACGGCTGGCGGCCACCATCGGGCGTCCCAAGGCGGTGCGCGCCGTCGGCCTGGCCAACGGCGCGAACCCCATCGCGCTGGTCGTCCCCTGCCACCGGGTGATCGGCGCGGACGCCTCGCTCACCGGGTACGGGGGCGGGATCGAACGCAAGCGCTGGTTGCTGGAGCACGAGGGCGTCCACCTGCCGGCCCCCCGCGCACGGCGCCCCCGCACCGATGGACAGAGCGCGTTCGCCTACGGGTAGCGCACCCACCGGCGCCTCCCGGGGTATTTGACTATGTAGTCCAAAATGAGATAGTTTGGCTGCGTGGCCCGACCCAAGGCGTTCGATCGCGGGCAAGCGCTGCTGGCCGCCATGCAGGTCTTCTGGGTGAAAGGGTACGAGGCGACCTCGCTAGACGATCTGCTCTCCGCCATGAAGATCGGTCGCCAGAGCCTCTACGACACCTTCGGCGACAAGCGGGCGCTGTTCATGGAGGCGCTCGGGCGCTATCGGGAGCTGACCGACGCCTACCTGCGGGGCTGTCTGGCGGACGCGCCCACCGTCAAGGCCGCCTTCCAGCGGCTGTTCATGCAGGTGGTCGACGAGCCGGAGGCGCACCAGCGGCGGGGCTGCCTGCTCATCAACAGCGCGGTGGAGCTAGCGCCACATGATCCCGAGACCGCTCGGCTCGTCGTCGCGTACCAGCGGGCCACCGAGCGGCTGTTCCGGCGCGGCCTGGAACTGGCGCAAGCGCGCGGTGAGCTGCCGGTCGATCGCGACCTGCGCGCGCTGGCCCGTTACTTGGTGAGCGCGATGCAGGGCCTGCGCGTGATGGCCAAGGCCGATCCGAACAAAGCCGCGCTGCGCGACGTGGTGGGCGTCGCGCTCGGCGTCCTCGGCTGATGGCGGGGCACCGCCCACGACGTTTCACGCACGTCTAATTTTGGACCAATCAGTCAACAAAACAACCAAGCGGGAGAGCCAAGATGGAAGAGCGCGCGTCGAATGGATTGGCAGGCAAATTGAACGGTAAGGTCGCGGTCATCACCGGCGGAACCAGCGGGATCGGGATGGCGACCGCCCGACGGTTTGCCGCAGAGGGCGCCACCCTGATCGTGACCGGATCCAGCGACGCCAGCGTCGCGGCCGGGCGCGAGGTGTTGGGCACCGGCGTGCGGGTGGTGCGATCGGACGCCGGCGACGCGGCCGAGACCGACCGCCTCACCCAATCGATCGGTCGCGAGCACGGCGGCATCGACGTCCTGTTTGTGAACGCCGGGATCGTGCGCAATGGGCGGCTGGCCGATCTCGATGAATCCGTCTTCGACGAGGTGATGCGGGTCAACCTCAAAGGGACGTTTCTGGCGCTCAAGTACGCGGCGCCGCTGTTGCGCGCCGGCGGCGCGGTGGTCATCAACACCTCGGTCGCCGATCGCCTCGGCATTCCCGGCGGCGGGGCCTACGCGGCGTCCAAGGCGGCGCTGCGATCGTTGGTCCGCACGGCGGCCGCCGAGTTGCTCCCCCAGAACGTCCGGGTCAACGCCATCAGCCCCGGCCCCACCGACACGCCGGTCTATGGCAAGCAGGGGCTTCCGGCGGCCGCGGTGCCCGAAGTACGCCGCCACCTGGCCGGCATGGTTCCACAGCGCCGCTTGGCCGACCCCGACGAGATCGCGCGCGCGGTGCTGTTCCTGGCCTGCGACGACGCCTCGTTCATGACCGGCGAGGAGCTGGCCGTCAACGGCGGGCTGTCCGCCTTCTGACGGCGTCCGGGGCGGGGGGCGCACCGACGATCCAGCGGCGTGGCGCGCGCGACGCCCGAATCAGGTATAGGAAGAGCCGTGCCACCCGCCGCCGATCCACGCCGGGACCGAATCTTCCTGGAGGCCGCCCTGCTTCGCGAGCTGGCCAACACCTGGCGCGAAATCGCCGAGGCCCACTTCCGCGGCGCTCTGCGCGCGCCGGTCCTGACCCTGGCCGACGGGCCGCACCGCCTCGGCTGCTGGCACCGATTGCAGCGCACCATCTCGCTGGCGCGCACGCTGGTCTTCCAGCAGCCGTGGGGCCTGGTGCGCGAGGTGCTCAAACACGAGATCGCCCACCAGTACGTCGACGAGGCGCTGCACATCCACGACGAGACCGCGCACGGCCCCGCGTTCGCGCGGGTCTGTCGCGAGCACGGCATCGACGCCCGCGCCGCCGGGCTCCCGGTCGGGGGCGCGGCGGGCGGCCCCCACCCTGTGCTGCGTCGGATCACGCGGCTCCTGGCGCTGGCCGATAGCCCCAACCTGCACGAAGCCGAAGCGGCCATGAACGAAGCGCGCCGGCTCATGCTGCTGCACAACGTGGACGCGACCGCCACCGCCACCGCGGACGGCTACGGGTACCGCCACGTCGGCCCGGTCAAGGCGCGCACCGAGACCAGCGAGCGGATCCTGGCGGGCATCCTGGGTCGGCATTTTTTCGTGAGCGTCATCTGGATTCCGTCGTATCTCGCCGAGGCGGGCCGGCGCGGTTACGTGCTGGAGCTCTGCGGCTCGCCGGCCAACCTGGAGGTCGCCGAGTACGTATACGGTTTCCTGACCGACACCGCCCAGCGGCTCTGGCGCGATCACAAGCGCGCGCTCGGCATAAAGTCCGACCAGGAACGTCGCCGCTTCTGCGCAGGTGTGATGGCCGGCTTCGACGAAAAGCTCCGCGCCGGCGAGCGGGTCAGCCAGAGCCAAGGGCTGGTCCGCCACGCCGACGCGCAACGCGACGCCTATCTGCGACGTCGGTATCCGCGCCGCACGACCCGCGGGTCGAGCACCATCTTGCGCACCGACGCCTACGAGCAGGGGCGCACGGCCGGCGGGAAGCTCGAGCTTCACCGCCCGGTCGGCGGCTCCGCCGCGGCGCCCCGCCTGCTGCCCCCCGCACGGCCCTGACCGATCTTCAGTCCGTCAGGAGCCCGGTCGGTCCGACGCGGGCGAGGCTGACGGCGCAATCGTCGACCGACACCGTGACCATGTTGGGGGTCAGGTTCTCGCCCACGTTGACCACGTCCCATTCGACCCACGGTGTCGGGGCCATGGCCTTTCCGTTCACGTCGACGATCTGCTGCCCGTCGAGCCAGAGCGTGAGCCTCCCGGTATCGTCGGCGGCGTTTCGATAGAACGCCTCGACCTGAAACCAGACGCTGACCGGAACGACGGGGTTCGCCACGTCGAGCGGCACACTGCCGGCGATCCGATGATCATACAGAGAGACCGTCATCTCGCCGCCCGGCGTGTTGATCAGGTCGACGTCGTAGAGCTCGGCCTCGGTGCTGGGATCGTCGGCCACGCTTCGCTGCCGAAACTTGAAGATCAGCCAAAACGTCCCCACCGAAACCGTCTGCGGGAGGTAGTACCAGGCGCTGTAGTAAGCGGCCACGGGCAGCCCCCCTTTACGAACCAGGCCAGCGTTTTCTTGGGTGCCGTCGGGCCCGGCGTCGATCGTCAACTGGGCCCCGTAGCTGCCGTGGTGCGCCGCCGCCGTGGAGACGGAGATGGTATTGGGCGGCGACGGCGTGGCATCCGCCGCTCCCCCCGTCACGCCGGTCCATTCATTCAAGTTGCCGCCCTCGAAGAGCGCCGTCCACAGGACGTCGGATCCGACCTCCACCCTCGGCCCACAACCCGCGGCCGCCATCAACAGCCAGCAGGCCCCGATCGTCCACGGCCGAGCTCGCGGACGTCCCATCCGCAAAGGCTACCGAAACGCCGCGGACCGCGCCAACCCAAACAGCGGCGCGGCCCGGGCCTGGTCCCGCACGCCCAGAACCAACTGGTGAAAAGCAAGTGAACGCCGCGACCATCCCCGCGCATCCCCGAACGCCGAGTCGACGTGGACCGCGGGCGCGCTCAGATTTCTGCTGGGGCCTCTTGACGGCCCGATCCTCCGTTGTTAACCCCCATAGTGTTGTACAAGACTGGCCCTAGGTCGCCGGGGTTTGGCCGCGTGGACGGGACCACCCGCGCGCAGCTCGGTCCCCCGTCGGCCATTCACGCTGTGTCATGAGTGCTTCAAGCGGCGATCCCCGCGCCGACCCGCTATTCGCCGGCAGCGGTGAGATGGCGGCGCTCCTGCGTGCCAAGGATTGGTTCACCACCCCGCTCGGGCCGCCGGCAGGCTGGGATCGCAGCCTGCGGACAGTGGTCCGCATCATGCTCACTTCGCGCTACGCCATGTGGATGGGGTGGGGCCCCGATCTGACCTTCTTCTATAACGACGCCTACGGGCCAACCTTGGGCGCCAAGCACCCCGGGGCCGTCGGGCAACCCGCGCAGCAGGTGTGGGCCGAGATCTGGCCGGCGATCGGTCCCCGCATCGATACGGTCCTGCAGCGCGGTGAGGCGACCTGGGACGAAGGGTTGCTGCTCTTTCTCGAGCGCAACGGCTACCCAGAGGAGACCTACCACACGTTCTCGTATAGCCCGCTCCCCGACGATCGCGGCGGAATCGGCGGAATGCTCTGCGTGGTGACGGAAGAAACCGATCGCATCCTCGGCGAGCGGCGGATGGCGGTGCTGCGCGATTTGGCCGCTCGGCTGGCGGCCACCCATGCCACGGACGAGGTCTTCGCCGCGGTCGAGCGCTGTCTGGGAGGCAACTCGCCGGATCTCCCCTTCTCGCTCACGTATCTTTTCCAAGACGACGCGCGCCGGGCCAGGCTGGTGTCGCGCACGGAGATCGGAGCGGACCATCCGGCCGCGCCCGACGTCATCGAGCTGGGCGGGGCACCGTCGCGCTGGCCGCTCGGCGAAGTGCTGGCGCAGGCGACCGAGCCGGTCGTGGCCGAGCTGGATCCCGGTCTGGTCTGGCCGCGCGGCCCGTGGCCCCGAGCGCCCGATCGCGCGCTGCTGGTTCCCATCGCCGAGCAAGGTCAGAGCCGGGCCGCCGGGGTCTTCATCGCCGGCCTCAACGTGCACCGTCCGCTCGACGACGCGTACCGCGCGTTCATCCGACTCTTCGTGGGGCAGCTATCGGCCGGCTTCGCCAACGCCCGCGCCCACGAGGCCGAGCGCAGCCGCGCGACGGCGCTGACCGAGATCGATCGGGCCAAGACCATCTTCTTCAGCAACGTCAGCCACGAATTTCGCACCCCGCTGACGCTGATGCTGGGGCCCATCCAGGACGCGCTGGCCGAGCGCGAGCGCTGGTCCGCCGAGGATGTCGAGCGCTGGGAGCTCTTGCACCGCAACGGCCTGCGGCTGGCCAAGCTGGTCAACGCACTGCTCGATTTCGCCCGCATCGAAGCCGGGCGCCTCGAAGCCGCCTACGAACCGACCGATCTGCCGGCCCTCACGCGCGAGCTGACGGGCGCGTTCCGTTCGGCGATCGAGGCCGCCGGCCTGCGCCTGACGGTGAACGTGCCGCAGCTGCCGGGGCCCTCCTACGTCGATCGCGACATGTGGGAAAAGATCGTGCTCAACCTGCTGTCGAACGCCCTCAAGTTCACCTTTCGAGGGGAGATCGCCGTTGCGCTGCGGGCGGACGGCGACCGCGTGGAGCTGACCGTGGCCGACACCGGCGTCGGCGTCCCGGCCGCGGAGCTGCCGCGTCTCTTCGAGCGGTTCTATCGGGTGCGCGGCACGGAATCGCGCACCCACGAAGGGACCGGCATCGGGCTGGCCCTGGTTCAAGAGCTGGCCCATCTGCACGGCGGGACGGTGAGCGCGACCAGCGCCGTCGGCCGAGGCACCACATTCGCGGTGCGCATTCCCAACGGAGGGCCGCACCTGACCCGCGGACGCACCGCGCCTGGCGCCGCGCTGGTCTCGACGGCGCAAGGCGCGACCGCCTTCGTGGAAGAAGCCAAGCGGTGGCTGCCACCGCGGGTCCCCACAATCGGCTCGATCGGCACCGGCGCCGCCGGACCAACGGCCGCTGGCACCTCGGTCGAAGTGCGCGGGGATCTCCCGCGCCTCTTGCTGGCCGACGACAACGCCGACATCCGGCAGTATGTGTCGCGCATCCTGGGCGACAGCTGGCAGGTGGAGGCGGTCGCCGACGGCGAGGCGGCCTTGCAGGCGGCCCGGACGCGCCGTCCGGATCTCGTGCTCAGCGACGTCATGATGCCCAAGCTCGACGGGTTCGGGCTGGTCCGGGCCCTGCGCGAAGATCCGAGCACCTCGGATCTTCCGATCATCCTGCTCTCGGCGCGGGCCGGCGAAGACGCCACCACCGAGGGGCTCGGTCGGGGCGCGAACGACTACCTGGTCAAGCCGTTCTCCTCGCGCGAGCTGATCGCCCGCGCCGCCGCCCAGCTGGAACGGGCGCGCGCGCAGCAGATCATCAAGAAGAGCGTCGAGACCGAGCGCCGTCGCCTGCACTCGTTCTTGATGGAGGCGCCGGCCGCCATCGCCATCCTGCGCGGCCCGCGGCTGATCTTCGAGCTGGTCAACGAACGCTGCTACGCCATCTTCGGTCCGCGCGAAGTGACCGGGAAGCCTGCGCGAGAAGCCTTGCCCGAGCTCGGCCCGCAAGGGCTGTGGGATCTCCTGGACCGGGTATACGAGACGGGCGAGCCATTCTTGGCGACGGAGTTCGCGGCCCGCTTCCAGGCGGACTTGGCGGGGGGACCGTCGGACGCGGAGCGGCGGTTCAATTGGGTGGCCCAGCCGACCCACGACGAGACGGGACGCATCGACGGGGTTCTGGTTTTCGCCGTCGAGGTGACCGACCAGACCACGGCGCGGCGCCAGGTGGAGGTTGCGCGGGCCAACGAGCACGAGCTGCGCCGCGCGGCCGAGCAAGGGAGCCGCGCCAAGGACGAGTTCCTGGCCATGCTCGGCCACGAGCTCCGCAACCCGCTGGCGCCGATCGTGACGGCGCTGCACCTCATGCGCTTGCGCGGAGACGATCGCACCTTGAAGGAGCGCGCCGTCATCGAGCGGCAGGTCAGCCACCTCACGCGGCTGGTCGACGATCTGCTGGACGTCTCCCGGATCACCCGCGGCAAGATCGAGCTCAAGACCAAGACCATCGAGCTGTCCGAGGCGGTCGCCCGCGCCATCGAGATGGCCAGCCCCATCGTCGAGCAGCGCCAGCACCGGCTGACGTTGAACGTGCCGCCACACGGGCTGGCCCTGCGCGCGGATCCCGTGCGCTTGGCCCAGGTCATCGCCAACCTGCTGACCAACGCCGCCAAATATACGGAAGGGAAAGGGACCATCGCCGTCGGCGCCGCACACGAGGACGGACAGGTCGTGTTGCGGGTGCGCGACAGCGGCATCGGCATCGCGCCGGCGATGTTGCCCCGGGTGTTCGATCTTTTCGCGCAAGAGTGGCAAGCCTCCGATCGCTCGCACGGCGGCCTCGGCCTCGGGCTCAGCATCGTGCGGAGCCTGGTGAACCTGCACGGCGGCACCGTCACGGCCCACAGCGCCGGGCTCGGACGGGGTTCGGAGTTCGTGGTTCGCCTGCCGGCGGCGCCCGAGGAGCGGGCGGCCGTCGCACCGACGGCCGGGCCGGCCGCGACCCGCACGGCGACCACGGCCCGCAAGATCCTGGTGGTCGAGGACAACGAGGACGTGGCCGAAACGCTCACCGAGCTGCTGGAACAGCTGGGCCACGTGGTGCGGGTGGCGCACGACGGCCCGGCGGCGCTGCAGATCCCCGACACCTTCATCCCAGACCTGGCTCTGCTCGACATCGGGCTGCCGGTCATGGACGGCTACGAGCTGGCCCGCCGGGTGCGGGAGCGGCGCGAGCTGCGCGATGTCGTGTTGGTGGCGCTCTCGGGCTACGGCCAGGAGAGCGACCGCGAGCGCTCGCGCCAGGCCGGCTTCGTGGCCCATCTGGTCAAGCCGGTCGATCCCGATCACCTGAAGCAGATCATCGACGAGCTGACCGCCGCCGCGCGGCGCGGCGGGGCGCCGCCTTAGGCATCGGGCCGGGCGGAGCGGCGCCGGCGTCGGCAGCGTTGCCGGCGACGGATGAAGGCCCGGCCGCCCGGTAGAGCCGATCGCCCAACCGACGCAGGTGCTGGCGCGCTTCGGGTGGCTCGCGGATTTCGAAGTCGACGCCCAGCATCGACATCCAGACCACCAGCGCGTCGAGCGAAGCGGCGCCCGCGTGGAGCAAACACGATTTGTCGTCGACGCTCTCGAGCGTACCGGTGGCCGGCGAGATCCGCTGCGCCATCTCCGCGATCGGCGCCGCCAGCAGCACCCGCGCCCGCACCGGATAGGCCGACAGCGAGACCGAGCGCGCGACGTAGGCCGCCAGGCCGCCTTCGGGCGGGCTGCGCGGAAAGAACGCCGCGCCCGCTGTGACCTTGCCGGCGATCCGGTCGACCCGGAAGGTTCGCCAGTCGCCCCGCACCACGTCCCAGGCCACCAGGTACCAGCGCAGCCCCGTGTGGACCAGACCGCTCGGCTCGACGAGCCGGTGGCTATCGGCGCCGTCGTTGCCGCGGTAGCCGAACACGAGACGCGCGTGATCGCGGCAGGCGGCGGCTACGGTGGTCAGTGTCCGGGCGTCGACCGTCGGGCCGCGGAGCGGCAGCGGCACGATCGACGCGTGCAGGGCCGACAGGCGCGGGCGCAGGCGCGCGGGCAAGACCTGCTCCAGCTTGGTGAGCGCGCGGAGCGCGGCCTCTTCCATGCCGGTGACGCTGCCGGCGGCCGCGGTCCGCAGGCCCAGCGAGACCACCAACGCCTCGTCGTCGTCGAGCAGGAGCGGCGGGAGCTGGCTACCGGCGGCCAGGCGATAGCCCCCGGCCACGCCGGAGGTCGAATCCACCAGATAGCCTAGGCTGCGCAGCCGATCGACGTCGCGCCGGAGCGTCCGGGCGGTCACGTCCAACCGCGCGACCAGCTCGGCGCCGGTCCACGAACGGCGCGACTGCATCAGCGTCAGGAGGCGGAGCAGACGGGCGGAGGTCCCAAGCGAAGAGCCGACCATGGACGAAAGTATCGCATCCTATCGAGGACCGACACTGTCCTCAATCCGGCGTAGGGTCTGGGGCAGCCGATCGAAACCCCTTCAAGGACAGAGAAATGGAAACCCAGACCCATACGCCGACCGACGCGAACACGAACACGAACCCGGACGCCAGCGCGACCTCGATCGAATCGACCGCGCCCGCCGCCAAGACCTACGCCGGGAGCTGCCACTGCGGCGCCGTCCGTTTCGAGGTGACCGCCGATCTGGGCGCCGGCGCCGGGCGCTGCAACTGCTCGATCTGCACCAAGGTGTCCCAGCTGGGCGGGATCGTGAAGCCGGAGGCGTTCCGACTCCTGTCGGGCACGGAGAGCCTGTCGTCTTACGGGTGGGGCGGCCGGACCTCGATGCGGTTCTTCTGCAAACACTGCGGCGTGCACGGTTTCGCGCGCGGGAACCTGGCCGAGCTCGGCGGCGACTACGTTTCGATCAACTACAACTGCCTCGACGGCGTCGAGCTGAGCGCGCTACCGGTCATCTATTGGGACGGCCGCCACGACAACTGGTAC